>NZ_JAVXIQ010000013.1:0-106679 GCF_036648275.1 Hafnia sp.
GCGACGTTTGCGTCGTTGTTCCCAGTCAGTGGTGGCGCATTATAGGGACTTCTGAACGGCTGACAACCCCTAATTTAAAAAAACTTTTCAACCGCGCAAGTTTTCACCAAAAACCACATAATTGAGGATTAAATGCTCAACGCACGTAGTTCTGAGAAGCCTAAACGATGCAATACAGGCAAAAGCGCGTCGGTATCGCTATTTGTTTCTGTTGCATAGGCCAAATCATTTTCCGTGCTCAGCACATTTTCCTGATTAGCAATCAGCCAGGCCACACGACGGGCTATTGCGGCACCCGAATCAACTAAACGAGTCCCTGCGGGTAATACCGCTGCCAGTTCTTCGCGTAGTAAAGGAAAATGCGTACATCCTAGAACCACCGTATCTGGCGGTTCTGCCATCGACAACCAAGGACGCAGTATTTTTTTCAGCGCCGCATGATCAATCTCTTCACCATGCAACTTGGCCTCAGCCAGCTCCACCAGCTCAGCCGAGCCCAGCATTTTGATACTGCAATCTTTCGCAAAATGAGCAATCAAGTCGTGAGTATATGAACGCTGCACCGTCGCTCTCGTCGCTAACAAACCAACAACGCCGTTGCGCGTCAGCTTTGCCGCTGGTTTTATTGCGGGCACAACTCCAACGATAGGGCAGCTGAAGCGTTCGCGTAATGCAGGGAGCGTAATGGTGCTTGCGGTATTACAGGCGATGATAACAATAGAGAGAGGATGACGCTTTTGCACTTCGGCAACGGTTTTAACAACGCGGTCGATAATAAACGCTTCGTCTTTTTCCCCATAGGGGAATCCCTGATTGTCGAATGCATATATATAGTGGAGATCCGGAAGCAAATCACGGATCTCTTGATATACAGATAACCCACCCACGCCGGAGTCAAAAACCAGCGCAGTGGGTTTAGAAGTCGCTACATCATTAGAAGGTGTAGCTACCGGAGAGATAATATTCTCTACCTGCGGTTTGGTAGCCATAAGCCGTTTCATAATCTTTATCTAACAGGTTGGCGATTCTACCACGAACTGTTAGATGAGACGTAACGGGATAAGAGGCTGAAATATCGACGGTGCTGTAGCTTGGCAATACCTGTTGCGTATTGTTGTATTTAGACGTGTTGTTATCGTAACGACGACCATAATATTGATACGAGACATCCATATCGACATTAAACATGGTCCAGTCGAGCTGATATTTAGCCTGTCGTTTGGCACGACGCGCTAGTACTTCATCATTTTTATCATTACGCGGATCTAAATACTGCAATGTGACCTGATGTGTGAAGATCCCAGTATCAACGCTGCCCGTCCACTCGACGCCTTTAATCGTGGCAGAATCGATGTTGTCATAGCTACCCGCATAGGTGACAGGGTCGGAATAATAGGTAATCAGGTTTTCAATTTTGTAATGATACGCAGACAGACGCCAATCAAGTGGTCCAGTCAATCCCTCTAAACCTGCTTCCCACTGCTTCGACTCTTCAGGTTTTAAATTAGGGTTGGAATCAATGCCGAAACGCGTTGAACCAAATTGCTGTCCCAATGACGGAGCCAAGAATCCGGTGCCATAAGATAACGTAGCTCGATAGCCCGGCGTAAACTCCCAGCCCGCAGCCGTTTGCCAAGTACCGTGCCAGCCGAACTGCTCATCCTTGTCTTCGCGACCAGAGGCCTCCAACGTCACATCACCCAGTTTTTGCTGGCCACTTACATATAAACCGGTGTTATCACGTTTATAGGTATCTGACAGGCTGGTATCAGAAGATGTCAGACGCTGCTGTTGCCAATCCACACCCGCACTAATCTGACCATGCTCTAAGCTATAGGTATTACCCCATTGAATATTACGCTGGTCCATATCATCCAGCGTAGTGCCCTCGTGATAACGCCCGTACTCGCTACTGTAGTTATAAGCTTTTACTTTTTGATAGCTGCCCGTTAGCTGGGATGAATAAGCACCAGACAAATAGCGTAGACCCATATCGTAAGTGTGATTGTAGGTTTCGCTTTCATTTGCGCTATAAGCTGGGCTAGAGGGAGGACTGCCAAGGTCATAGTCACTATTGTTGGTATACCCATAACCACGAGCAAAGCCAGAAAACTCGTTGTTAAACTGGTGGTCTATACCGCCCCAGAAAGTCTTGGTGCGATAGCCATCATCATCATGATCGGGTTCGTACGTTGACCCCGGCTGCACGTTAAACCCTTTAGTGCTCTCATACGATCCCGCCAACGTAACCTTGGTGTTATCACTAATTTTCTGACGCACGCTTCCATCGTACTGCTGGAATCCTTTGGAGCCGACGCCAGCATTTATCTGCGCGCCTTCCTTATCGGTTTGCGTGATCACGTTGATAACCCCACCCATCGCCCCCGAGCCATACACGGCAGAACGTGGGCCACGAATATATTCAACGCGTTGAACCAGCGAAATTGGAATTTGATTGAAATCGGCCGTATTCGAAATTCCAGGACGAGCAACAGGAATGCCATCCACCAGCACGAGAACTTGGCTTGCGCTGGTCCCACGGATATACATCGATGCACTCTGCCCCATACCACCATTTTGGGCGATATCGACGCCGGGTAAACGCCGCATTACGTCATTGAGCGTTTTGGCCTGCCAGCGATCGATATCATCTCGAGTAACAATATCTGTAGGCGCTAGCACGGTGGAGACCGGCTGAGGAAAACGAGAAGCGGTGACGATGACATCGTCGTTAGTATTTGCGGATGATGATGAAAGTGTTTCGTTAGAATCTTGCGCCCAGCCAGAGAAAGCCGTGACAGACAAAGCCGCCATCAGCGCATTTTTTTTTATAGTCATAATAAGAGCATCCAAACTGAATTGGCAGGATGCCGCGAGCCGTGGCGTTAATTCGCGAAAACCACGTAAAGCGACGTGTACCGGCAGGTCTTCGGGCTTAGGATTTGTGCATCAATATTCATTGTTGAATACACACCAGGCAATGACTTCCCATCTATGATGACAGTGTCAAAATATCGCCGTGACTTCCCCATACCGCTGCGCGTCAGCTCCGGATTCAAACCGGATTCCCTTTTCACTCTCCACTGGAGACCGGGCCGCCATGCTAAGTGAAAACGTATTCAGGAGTCTAGACTTCTATGATTCGGATGTAGAATAAGTCACAAAGCTGGACATCATCATTCCATCGCCTACAATCGCCCCTCTATTATTATGCTAACGAGAATTGCCATGACACCGAACACGCTGCCAACCGATCAATATGATGCCCAACTCACGGAGAAGATCACCCGACTGGCCAACATGATGACCCCGTTTGCGGCACCGGAGATTGAGGCATTTCGCTCGCCGGCTAGCCACTACCGCATGCGCGCTGAATTCCGCGTTTGGCATGATGAAGGCGATCTCTACCACATCATGTTCGATCAGCAGACCAAACAACGCATTCGCGTCGATCAGTTTCCTGCCGCGAGCGAGCTGATTAACCGTTTGATGAGCGTGATGATGGATGAGCTAAAGCCAAACCACATTCTGCGCTTTAAGTTGTTCCAAATTGACTATCTGTCAACCATGAACAATAAAGTGGTGGTTTCTCTTCTTTATCACCGCAAGCTGGATGATGAATGGAAAGTGGAGGCTGAAGCACTTCGCGATCGCCTGCGTGCACAAGGTTTTGACTTGCAGCTTATTGGCCGAGCAACCAAAACAAAAATCTGTTTCGATCACGACTATGTTGATGAATGCCTACCTGTTGCTGGCCGTGACATGATCTATCGTCAGGTAGAAAACAGCTTTACCCAGCCTAACGCGGCCGTAAACATTAAGATGCTTGAGTGGGCGCTTGACGTTACACAGGATTCCAAAGGCGATCTGCTAGAGTTGTACTGTGGCAACGGCAACTTCTCCTTGGCACTTGCGCGTAACTTTAACCGCGTGCTCGCGACAGAAATTGCTAAACCTTCCGTAGCCGCTGCGCAGTTTAATATTGCGGCCAACCACATCGAGAATGTGCAAATCATTCGCATGGCGGCAGAAGATTTTACTCAGGCGATGAACGGCGTGCGCGAGTTCAAACGTTTGGAAGGTATCGATCTTAAAGGTTATCAGTGCGAAACCATTTTCGTCGATCCACCGCGTAGCGGCTTAGATGACGACACGTTGCGCATGGTTCAGGCGTATCCGCGGATCCTCTATATCTCATGCAACCCTGAAACGCTCAGCGCAAACCTAGAGACGCTGAACGAAACTCATCGGGTCACACGTTTGGCGCTGTTCGACCAGTTCCCGTATACCCATCATATGGAATGCGGCGTGTTGCTGGAAAAACGTGATTAAAAACGATTCAGATTAAAACGCAAAAAGGCAGCCAATGGCTGCCTTTTCTATTTGTATCGTCTATCAGTACGGCTCAGCATCACTCAGGATCGTGGAAGTCTTTTCCGCTATCAACCTCAGCGTTCTTCTTAAACGCCTTGATGCGATAGGCAATCCAGAAAACCAACACAATACACAGGAGGGTTGGCATAAAGTTAGAACCAATTTCTGGATACTCAACGCGAACAATGGCGCTATACATCAGCAAACCAAGCAGAAAACACGAAGAGGAAAGCACCGGCATACCTTCAGGCATAGAACAGTTCAGATATCGCTGATGCAGGCAATACACTGATAAAATCAGAGCCAGCAGGGGAAATACCGAAAATGATACGGCTGAGCTAAACAGTGCGGCAAAAGATCCGCTGATAGAAAGCCCCGCAACCAATGACAGAACCAATGTTCCCACATCCAAACGACTTTTAATCATGACCAACCCTATGCTTTAAATTTATTCCTGAGCCTGCTGCCCTGCATTTTCATGCAAATGCGCAATGTGTGCCTTCTCCTGCTCACGACGGTACCAATAATAAGCGCCCTTGGAAATCATCCGCAACTGCAAAACAAGACGTTCTTCCAACAAACGACGATGTTCCATATCAATATCTAACGCTTCGGCACCCGCGCTAAATACAATAGTCACCATCGCCTCGGCCTGTGCTTCAGTAAAACTGCGCGGCATGTGATTTTCGATTTCAAGGTAATCGGCAAGTTCCGCAATAAAGTGCTGAACCTCACGCTGCACCGCCGCACGGAACGCGGCAGAAGTACCGGAACGTTCCCGCAAAAGCAGGCGAAAAGCATTCGGGTTATTGCCAATAAATTCCATAAAAGTTGCTACTGATGTGCGGATAACGCTGCCACCTTTGGCAATACGTTGACGAGCCTGACGCATTAACTGGCGCAGCATCAGCCCACTTTCATCCACCATCGTTAATCCTAACTCGTCCACGTCACGAAAATGGCGATAGAAAGACGTTGGGGCAATACCAGCTTCACGGGATACTTCACGCAGGCTCAAACTCGCAAAGCTCCGCTCAGCGCTTAGCTGATTGAACGCCGCCTCGATCAGTGAACGACGAGTTCGTTCTTTTTGTTGCGCTCTGACACCCATATTAATATCCGGTTAAATGTAAGTTTCTTTATTCCACCGTCGGCTTTTTTTGATTTTGGCGCGGTAGTTCAGCGCCACTATATCAAACTTTACCCCAACCACGCTTCTATGACCTGTGATATGTATAGCTAGGATGACAAAAACAAGGTGCGTATTGCCATGAAAAGCGTAGGGGTGATTGGGGATGCGCGGTTATTATGTTAAGGTAACGTTGTATTTTTGTATAAGAAAGGCCTACCCTACATGCAACAGCACTATTCTTTTGATGCCATAGTGATTGGCTCAGGCCCCGGTGGTGAAGGCGCCGCCATGGGTCTGGTAAAACAGGGCGCGCGGGTTGCCGTTATAGAACGGCATTTTAGCGTTGGTGGCGGATGTACCCACTGGGGCACCATCCCTTCGAAAGCACTTCGCCACGCCGTTAGCCGCATAATCGAATTTAACCAAAATCCTCTCTACAGCGACAACTCTCGAATTCTTAAATCCACATTCCCTGATATTTTGCGTCATGCAGATAGCGTTATTAATCAGCAAACCCGCATGCGTCAGGGATTCTACGAGCGTAACCATTGCCAATTATTCTCCGGTGACGCCGAGTTTATTGATGCTAACACCCTCAGCGTTAGCTACCCAGACGGCACGCGCGATACCTTAACCGCCGATAACATCATTATCGCCTGTGGTTCACGCCCGTATCATCCGTCTGGCGTCGATTTCAAGCATCCGCGTATTTACGACAGCGACTCCATTCTGCAACTTAACCACGAACCGCAGCACATCATCATTTATGGTGCTGGCGTTATCGGCTGCGAATATGCGTCGATCTTCCGTGGATTAAGCGTGAAAGTGGATTTAGTCAATACCCGCGATCGCCTGCTTGCATTTCTCGATCAAGAAATGTCAGATGCACTCTCTTACCACTTCTGGAATAACGGCGTTGTTATCCGCCACAACGAAGAGTTCGAGCAGATTGAAGGCGTTGAAGATGGCGTCATCATGCATCTTAAATCCGGTAAAAAAGTGAAAGCCGATTGCCTGCTGTACGCCAATGGCCGTACAGGGAATACCGATGCGCTGAAACTGGAAAATGTCGGGCTTGAAGCCGATGGACGTGGCCTTCTGAAGGTCAATAGCATGTACCAAACGGCCATTTCACATATCTACGCCGTGGGTGACGTCATTGGCTATCCAAGTCTAGCTTCTGCGGCTTACGATCAAGGGCGCATCGCTGCTCAGGCCATTATGCAAGGCGAAGCTAACGTACATCTGGTCGAAGATATTCCTACCGGTATTTACACCATTCCTGAAATCAGCTCCGTGGGTAAAACCGAGCAGGAACTGACAGCAATGAAGGTGCCGTATGAGGTGGGCCGCGCACAGTTTAAACATCTGGCGCGCGCGCAAATCGCAGGCATGAGCGTGGGAAGTTTGAAGATCTTATTCCATCGCGAAACCAAACAGATCCTTGGGATCCACTGCTTTGGCGAACGTGCGGCTGAGATCATTCATATCGGCCAAGCGATCATGGAACAGAAAGGAGAAGGTAATACCATCGAGTATTTCGTTAATACCACCTTCAACTATCCAACCATGGCCGAGGCCTACCGCGTTGCTGCGTTAAACGGGCTAAACCGCCTGTTTTAAAGCGTTGCACTGCTGTGCCATGACGCCCTGCATATGCTCGCGGATCGCTTCCGCGAGCTGTTCATAGCGCGCGCGTAGCGGAGAGCCTGGACGATAAACTAACGCGATAGTTCGCTTCGGTTCAGGCTTATAGCATTGCAGATAGCAAATGCCATCGCGTTCACGTTCAGGTGGAACCGCTAATGCTGGCAGCAAAGTAATACCGCTCCCCGCAGCGACCATGTTGCGCAGCGTTTCTAAGCTGGTTGCACGGAAATGCGTATCTTCATCTGCCCCTGCTTGGAAACAGAATCCCATAGCCTGATCGCGCAGACAATGCCCGTCTTCCAGCATTAACAAATACTCACCGGCCAACTCAGACATCGCAATTTTATCTTTGTCTGCCAGAGGATGACCGTTATACACCGCTAGCTTCATAGGCTCATCAAACAATGGCACTTCAATAAATGCCTCGGTTTCTTTGACCAATGCCAGAATCGCACAATCCAATTTGCCGCTATCAAGCTGCGCTAACAATTGGTGGGTTTGCGCTTCATGCAAATACATTTCCAGCTTAGGGAAAGTCTTGTGCAGTGTTGGAATAATCTGTGGCAGTAAATAAGGCGCAACCGTTGGGATTAAGCCGATATGCAGTGGGCCGGACATCGCCTCACCCTGCTGGCTAGCCATCTCTTTAAGTACTTTAACCTCACGCAGAACCGTACGTGCCTGATCGACAAGTAATAATCCGGCTTGGGTGAACAGCACCTTACGGCTGGTACGCTCCAGAAGCATCACACCCAACTCATCTTCCAGCTTACGGATTTGACCACTCAGCGTAGGTTGGCTGACGTGGCATGAGTCGGCGGCGCGACGAAAATGGCGATGTTCAGACAGCGCCACTAGGTATTCTAAATCTCGAATATTCATATTTATCCTCCGAGCCATGATAGCTCATGGCGATAAATAAGATAGCAATGAACGATTAGAACTATCAAGCCTAAGAGTGAATAATGTCCATCAACGAACGGCGACATGCCAACACCAGTGATTTTTAATCTAATAATTAAAGGGTTAATCCATGTTTACTAGCCAAGAAGGTAAGAAAATTCCACAGGTAACTTTCCACACCCGTCAGGGCGACCAGTGGATTGACGTGACTACCGATGACCTGTTCAAAGACAAAACCGTTATCGTGTTTTCTCTGCCGGGCGCATTCACCCCAACCTGTTCATCAAGCCATCTGCCGCGTTATAACGAGCTGGCTCCCGTGTTCCATGAAAAAGGCGTCGACAGCATTCTGTGCGTTTCCGTTAACGACACCTTCGTAATGAATGCGTGGAAAGCTGACCAGAAAGCAGAGCACATCACTTTCGTTCCAGACGGCAACGGTGAATTTACCAAAGGCATGAACATGCTGGTCGAAAAAGCCGATCTCGGCTTTGGCCCACGCTCATGGCGCTATTCCATGCTGGTTCGTAACGGCGTGGTTGAAAAAATGTTTGTTGAACCTAACAAGCCAGGCGACCCGTTTGAAGTATCTGACGCAGATACCATGCTGAAATATTTAGCACCCGATTTCAAAGTGCAGGCTTCGGTTTCCCTGTTTACCAAACCAGGTTGCCCATACTGCGCTAAAGCTAAACAAATGCTGCAAGACCGCGGTATCCAATATGAAGAGATCGTGCTGGGTAAAGACGCGACCACCGTCAGCCTGCGCGCTGTGACTGGTCGAGCGACGGTTCCACAGGTTTACATCGGTGGACAACATATCGGTGGCAGCGATGACTTAGAAGTTTACCTGCAACAGGCATAATCACCTGCAAGTAGTCGTTATTATAAAAAAGTAAGCCAACATTTTGGCGGGCTCGTCCCGCCTTTTTTTCCGATTTCAGGAGATAGCTTCATGAAAGAACTCAATGTTGACGTGGCCGTTATCGGCGGCGGTACAGCAGGTTTAGGCGCCTATCGCGCAGCAAAACTCTCTACGCCAAGCGTTGTCATGATCGAAGGTGGCCCATTTGGCACAACCTGTGCTCGAGTTGGCTGTATGCCTTCCAAATTACTCATTGCCGCGGCAGAAGCCGTGCATCAAATCGAGCGCGCACCCAGTTTTGGCATTCACCCTCAGGGTGAAATAAAAATTGATGGCCGCGAAGTCATGGCTCGCGTTAAACGCGAACGCGACCGCTTCGTGGGTTTTGTGATGGAAGGCGTCATCAGTATTCCTGACAACGACAAAATTCTCGGTTACGCCCGTTTTATCGATGACAATACCCTACAAGTTGACGATCACACTCGTATCGTGGCAAAACGCATCGTTATCGCCACCGGTTCTCGCCCAACATGGCCAGCACCGTGGAACGACCTCGACGATCGCTTAATTATCAATGATGATGTATTCAACTGGGACGATCTACCTGAATCCGTTGCGGTATTTGGCCCCGGCGTTATCGGTTTAGAGATCGGCCAAGCGCTTCATCGTCTCGGCGTGAAAGTGAAAGTCTTTGGCGTCGGTGGTGCCGTAGGGCCCCTCACAGACAGCGATGTACGCGATTATGCTCGCCGCACTTTAGGCGAAGAGTTTTATCTCGATCCCGATGTGAAAGTCGAGATCATGCAACGCGAAGGCGATCGCGTATTTATTCGCTATCAGGATTTAGACGGTAAGCCACAGGAAATCATGGTGGACTACGTGCTGGCGGCCACCGGTCGCCGTCCAAACGTTGATAATCTCGCCATCGAAAATACGTCACTTGAGCTTGATGCACGCGGCGTTCCGGTCGCCGATCGACTGACCATGCAAACCAGCGTGCCGCATATCTTTATCGCTGGTGATGCAAGCAATCAGCTACCGCTGTTACACGAAGCCAGCGATCAGGCTCGAATTGCCGGTGATAATGCGGGTAGCTTCCCAGAAGTGAAGTCGGGACTGCGCCGTAGTTCGATTTCGGTGGTGTTCTCCGATCCGCAAATCGCCATGGTCGGTTCAACCTATCGTGAACTCAGCCAAAAATATGGTGCCTGTGGCTGCTTTGAGGTTGGCGAAGTCTCTTTCGAAAACCAAGGACGCTCTCGCGTTATGCTGCGGAACAAAGGCTTGTTGCATGTTTATGGCGAACAAGGAACGGGCAAATTCCTTGGTGCTGAAATGATGGGGCCGGAAGTTGAGCACATTGCACATCTGCTGGCATGGGCACATCAGCAAGGTATGACCGTCGATCAAATGCTGGATATGCCGTTCTATCATCCTGTAATAGAAGAAGGCTTGCGTACCGCATTGCGTGATTTACAAAGTAAGCTGCGCATCGGCGGCAGTGAAACCGAGCGCTGTATGCGTTGCCCGGGTGAATAACGTCGCGAATAGCTTCGCAAATTTCTCTACAAAACCGGGCATTGCCCGGTTTTTTTGTATAGTGCATTCCTAACTTAATCACTCCCGCTTGCCCCATTTCTTAACTCAGACACACTCACTTTCACTAAAATAATGCGATTGATTTAGTATCAATAACGATACTATTATGGAGGCAGTGTGAAGGAGCTTGGCGATCTTGCTGAAGAGTTACGTACACATTCAACCAACCTGTCTTTTAATGAGCTGGTCAAAGTCTGCATTCTGCTGTTTGGCCCACCGGGGCTGAATAGTGGGAGCCACAAAGTCTTTCATATGCCGTGGCATGGCGACCCCAGAATAAATATTCAGGCCGGCAAAAATGGCAAAGCCAAGATCTATCAAATTAAACAAGTTATTGCGGCAATAGAAAAATTGGAGCAGGCCTATCGTGACAACTCATAATCGCTTTACTGAGCACTATACTTATCGCATTACGTGGTCTGAAGAAGATAACGAATTCGTCGGGTTATGCAGTGAATTCCCGTCGCTGTCATGGTTAGCCGCTACGCGACAGGAGGCTCTAGATGGGATTATGGATCTGGTTTCCAGCGCGGTATCTGACATGTTAAGCAACGGAGAAATTCCGCCCGTAGCGCTGGCAGAGAAAAAATATAGCGGCAAGCTGGTATTACGTCTGGCTCCCGAACAACATCGACGCTTGGCTATTCTCGCCAGTGAAGAAGGCGTAAGTCTCAATCGATATCTATGCGCTAAGCTTTTAGGATAAAAAAACCGGGCATTGCCCGGTTTTTCATTGGTACAACGGCTGAACTAAAGCAGGCGCTGTTTTGCCTCGGCAATCGCCTGAGCGACCTGATGCGGAGAAACGCCACCTTTGGCACTGCGTTTATCCAAACAAGATTGCAGTGACAAAATAGGATAAACGTCATCGCCAATCACGCTGCTGAATTTCTGCAGTTCACTGAGGCTCAACGCTTCCAGAGCTTTACCCTGCTTAATCGCTCCCACCACCGCTTCACCCACAATATGGTGAGCTTCACGGAACGGAACGCCTTTCGCCACAAGGTAATCGGCTAATTCTGTTGCGTTAGCATATCCTTGTTCCGCGGCTTCTTGGCAACGAGGACGCTTCACTTGAATACCATCCAGCACCAGCGCCGCCATATGCAGACAGTCCATCCACGTATCCAGTGCGTCAAATAGGCCTTCTTTATCTTCTTGCATATCTTTGTTGTAGGCCAAAGGCAGGCCTTTCAACGTCATCATCATGCCGGTCAACGCGCCCTGCACGCGGCCACATTTGCCGCGAATCAGTTCTAATGCATCGGGATTTTTCTTCTGTGGCATCAACGATGAACCAGAAGTCACACGATCGGACAGCTCAACAAAGTTCGCTTCACCGCTGTTGAAAAAGATCAGATCTTCCGCAAAGCGCGACAAATGCACCATACCGATAGACGCATTAGAAAGCAGTTCCAATACGTGGTCGCGGTCAGAAACGCTATCCAAACTGTTGCGCGTTGCGCTAGCAAAACCTAGCCATTCCGCCAACTGTTCACGATCGATTGGATAAGCCGTGCCCGCCAAAGCCCCACACCCAAGCGGGCTCACATCCAAACGTTTCAACGTATCGTGCAAACGGCTTTCATCACGCGCTAGCATCTCGGCATACGCCAAACACCAGTGAGCAAAAGTCACGGGCTGGGCGCGTTGAAGATGGGTATAACCCGGCATCACCGCGTCCTGATTAGCTTCAGCCGTTACCACCAGTGCCTGCTGCAACTGCTGAACAGCCAATAACAACTCACCGATCTCATTCTTGCACCAGAGTTTCAGATCCGTGGCAACCTGATCGTTACGGCTACGCCCCGTGTGTAGTTTTTTACCTAAATCACCGACTTTATTAATCAGCTGCGTCTCAACCCAGCTGTGAATATCTTCTGCATCGCTGGCCAAAATCGCCTTAGGGTTTGCCTGAACTTCCTCCAGCAAAACACCTAACGCGTTTTCCAGCTTCTGCTGTTCTTCAACCGTTAAAACATTCACGGTCACCAGCGCCTTCGACCATGCCACCGAGCCGGTAATATCCTGCTCAGCCAATCGGTAATCAAACCGCAGTGAGTCATTAAATTGCTTAAACCGCTGGTCTGCCGCCTGACTGAACCGCCCGCCCCATAGTGCCATGTGATGCTCCGTTGAAATCGTAGTTTTCTTTAAGTACCCCCTCCCAACCTCCCCCTTCACAGGGGGAGGAGCAGAACTTGCTCTATGGCAAATTACAACTCGATCAGCCCCTCCCCTGCGAAGGGGAGGGTTGGGGTGGGGTCTTTCCTTTAATAAAATTATTTCTTCTCGTTCAGCGCACGAATACGTGATGACAACGAGAACAAGCGAATAAAGCCGCCCGCATGGCTGTGATCGTAAACGTCATCTTCGCCGAAGGTAGCAAACTCTTCGTTATACAGGCTGTTGCCAGATTTTTTCTGGATCGCCGTTGCCTGTCCTTTATACAACTTAATCACGACTTCGCCATTAACATCTTTGGCGATAGCGTCAGCGGCAGCCTGAATGGACTCACGCAGCGGCGCAAACCAACGACCATCGTATACAACATAGGACATTTCCTGACCAAGCTGCTCACGCCATTTAAAGCAATCACGATCCAGCACTAACTGCTCTACGCCGCGCAGTGCCGCCATCATAATGGTGCCCCCTGGGGTTTCGTAGCAGCCACGGGATTTGATCCCTACCAGACGGTTTTCCACGATATCAATACGGCCCACACCGTGTTTTGCACCCAAGACATTCAGCGCTTCTAAACAGGCAAACGGGCTCATTTTTTTGCCGTTAACCGCAACTACTTCGCCGTTTTCAACACCAACGGTCACTAATTCAGACTCATTTGGTGCATCCTCAGGGGAATTCGTCCAGACCCAGCAATCTTGGTTAGAGGCATTCCATGGGCTTTCAAGCACGCCGCCTTCGGTAGAAATATGCCAAGCATTGGCATCACGGCTGTAGATTTTTTCCAACGACGCGGTGGTTGGGATATCGCGCACTTTCAGATAATCCAGCAGCGCTTCACGCGAACGCAAATCCCACTCACGCCAAGGGGCAACCACTTTCAGCTGTGGAGCCAACGCGGTATAGGTTGTTTCGAAACGAACCTGATCGTTACCTTTACCGGTTGCACCGTGGCACAGCGCATCCGCTCCGAGTTTCAGGGCGAGTTCAACCTGCGCTTTGGCAATCAGCGGGCGCGCCATTGAGGTTCCCAGCAAATAGGTTCCTTCGTACAGCGCACCGGTTTTCAGCACAGGGTAAACATAATCTTTGATGAATTCTTCACGCAGATCGGCGATATAACAGGCTGAAGCACCAGAGCGCAGCGCTTTTTCTTCCACGCCAACCAAGTCTTCACGCTCTTGGCCGATATCTGCTACGAACGCGATGACTTCGCAGTCGCCGTAGTTTTCTTTCAGCCAAGGAATGATTGCCGACGTATCCAAGCCGCCAGAGTAAGCCAGAACGATTTTGCTGATGCCTTGCGTTGCCATAGTCTTTTCCTTTATCTCAATAACTTAAAATTATTTAGTTAGATTAGGTCGCTATTACCCTAAATTGACTGGTAATTAATTTGCGAGAATTCTGGTGCCTACCGGCACACCATTAAACAATGCCGGAAGTTTCTCGGCATGGCGCCAGCTTGCAATATCAACCGGCCTTCCCAGAGACCGAGCGGCATCAAGCGCAGCGTTTACTTTTACAATCATTCCATCGGTAATAATGCCTTGAACGATTAGTTGCTCTGCTTTGGCAGCCGTCATTTCTTCTATACGTTGCCCTTTACCATCCAGAATACCGCTAACGTCTGACAGCAAAATCAAATCCGCTCCTAAGGTTGCCGCCAATGCGGTAGCAGCCTGATCGGCATTCACATTCATCAATTCGCCTTCTGCGGTGATCCCGACCGAGCTGATAATCGGCAGGTAGCCTGTTGCTAACAGCGTTGTGACCAGCGCCGGTGAACCCGCTTTCGCTTTGCCCACATGACCAAGCTCTTCTGACAACTGGCTCACTTCAACCATATCGCCATCACCCAATGACAAACCTACCGCTGCAATTTTGTGTTTCTTGGCGCAGGCCAGCAGCGTTTTGTTTGCTGTGCCGGCGAGCGCACCGGTGATAATGCCGATCTGATCGGCTGGCGTAACGCGCAGTCCGTTCTTCTTCACTACCGGCAAATTGAGCTGTTTCATCAGATCATCCACCAAACAACCACCGCCATGAACAATCACCAGTGGTCGCTGATGGCTTTGGCGGTAAGCAACTAAAGCCTGAAACAAACGTTGCATCGCCTCTTCACTATCTAGCAGTACGCCACCTAACTTGATGATTAATGGATTATTCATAGCAGTCTCTTTTTAAAGTTAACGTTTGGTCGTTACAGCAATGATTGGGTTTCATTAAATCCAAAGCGAATATTCATGCATTGCACCGCTTGAGCCGCAGCGCCTTTCAGTAAGTTATCTTCGGCAGACACAATAATCAGGTGCTCGCCCTGAAGTGCAAAACCGATGTCGCAGAACGGCGTTCCCGCCACGTTTTTGATCGCCGGAACGCCTTTGTCATAGACGCGAACCAACGGCTTTTCTGCATACGCCTGCTGATAAACAACAGCGACCTGCTCAGCCGTTACACCCGCGGTTAATTTGCAGGTAATCGTGGCCAAAATGCCGCGAGGGAAATTGCCTAAGTGCGGAGTGAAAATCACCGGCGTTCCTAAATGAGTCGCGATTTCAGGCTGATGGCGATGAGTAAAAATGCCATAAGGCTGCAAACTTACTTCGCAAAAACTGGTCGTCATACTGGCTTTACGCCCTGCACCACTGACACCGCTAACGGCGTTGATAACCGGCCATTGGTTTAAATCGAGCAGACCCGCATCAATCAGCGGCTTTAATGCCAGCTGTGACGCTGTGGGATAGCAACCAGGAACGGCCACCAGTTGAGCCTGCTTAATATCTTCAGCACGCCACTCCGCCAATCCGTAAACCGCTTTGTCGAGCCAGTTGGCATGCTGGTGAGTAAATCCATAATAATCTTGGTAAAAACTGGCCTGATTTACCCGATAAGCACCGGACAGATCAAACACCACGCAGCCCATCTGTAAAAACTGAGGGGCGAGGTCATGGCTAACTTCATGCGCCGTAGCAAGAAAAACCACATCAACATCTTTTGCCATTGCCGCCACGTCGCTCATCGGCAACAACGGTAAATCAACAATGCCTTTCAACTGAGGGTGCAAATCAGAAAGCAACTTTCCCGCATCTGCACTTTGCGCTGAAACCGTTAAACCGGTTATGTTCATATGAGGATGGCGCTGCAGATAAGCGGCGAGTTCCGCGCCGGTATAACCGCTGGCTCCTACAATTAACCCGTTTAACGTAGACATGTATCGATTCCACCTTCTTAGTTTTTATGAAAGATTGTTGATCGGAAAAATTACATTTGGCGCTGCTCATCATAACTTTTACGGTTTCATTCGGCGAGCGCTTATTGTATTTTTATTCATAAATAATGCATGAATATTGATACTATCCTAACGAAAGGCTGTCAACAGTGAATATGAAATTACCGCCATTTATTGAGCTGTACCGTGCCCTGATCGCCACTCCATCCATTAGTGCAACGGACAGCGCGCTCGATCAAAGCAATGAAACATTAATCAACTTGCTCGCAGGCTGGTTTAGCGATCTTGGTTTTCGGGTTGAAGTGCAGGCCGTGCCACATACGCGTAACAAATTTAATCTCCTCGCCAGCTATGGTGAGGGAAGTGGCGGGCTGATGCTGGCGGGTCATACGGATACTGTGCCGTTTGATGATGGGCGCTGGACGCGCGATCCTTTCACACTTACCGAGCACGACAATAAGCTTTACGGGCTCGGCACCGCAGACATGAAAGGCTTTTTCGCTTTTATTCTGGATACGCTGCGCGATGTGGATTTGAGCCAGCTCAGCAAGCCGCTTTATATTTTGGCTACCGCCGATGAAGAAACCACCATGGCTGGCGCGCGTTATTTCGCCGCGACGACGCACCTTCGCCCCGACTGCGCCATCATCGGTGAGCCAACCTCACTCAAACCCGTGCGTGCGCACAAAGGACACTTATCAGAAGCGATCCGCATCACAGGACAATCTGGCCACTCCAGCGATCCCTCTCGCGGCGTAAACGCGATCGAACTGATGCATGATTCCATCGGCCATCTGCTGACGCTGCGTAACACGCTAAAAGATCGCTTCCACCACGATGCTTTTACCATTCCATATCCAACCATGAACCTTGGACATATTCACGGCGGCGATGCTCCTAACCGAATCTGCGCCTGCTGCGAATTGCATATGGATATCCGCCCGTTGCCGGGCATGACGCTTAACGATATCGACGAGTTACTCAATCAGGCACTTGCTCCAGTCAGTGAAAAATGGCCGGGCCGTTTAACCATCGAGCACATGCATGTGCCGATCCCTGGATATGAATGCCCAGTCCATGCCCCGCTGGTGCAGGTCATTGAGGGATTATTAGGCGAGCGTGCGGAAGTGGTGAACTATTGCACCGAAGCGCCATTTATTCAGGAAGTTTGTCCTACACTGGTCTTAGGGCCCGGCTCAATCGATCAGGCCCATCAGCCCGATGAATACTTAGCGACGTCGTTCATCCAGCCTACGCGTGATTTGATCGGCCAAGTGGTTAGACATTTTTGTAGATAATCGATGAATTACCGATCCGCGCTTTAATGAATTATTCGCAGTGAAAACGGCGGTGATATCACCCTATCGCCGCCGTTTGCAACGTAACTGTTATTAGAAACGTTAATTCCCGTCACCGTGTAATTAAATTTCAGTTAAATCACCAAATTCATGTCGTTTAGCAATAAATTGTGACAATTGACGTAGACAATGGAACGTGGCTTTATAAAAGAGGCGGTCTACGCCTTTCGGGTGAAAGAAATTTACATATTGGAGGGGTCAGGGGTCTTATGAACGAACAATATTCGGCAATGCGAAGTAACGTCAGTATGCTAGGGAAGCTGCTCGGCGACACCATCAAAGAAGCGCTGGGCGAGAATATCCTAGACCGCGTCGAGACTATCCGTAAATTATCAAAATCCTCACGTGCGGGTAACGATGCAAGCCGTCAGGAACTGTTAACGACGCTACAAAACTTGTCGAATGATGAGCTATTGCCGGTTGCCCGCGCATTTAGCCAATTCCTGAGTCTGACAAATACCGCCGAGCAATATCACAGCATTTCCCCTCATGGCGAAGCGGCAAGCAACCCTGAAGTGATGGCTCAACTCTTCACCCGTTTGAAAAACAACAATCTCAGCGATGAGCAGATCAAAAAAGCCGTAGACGATCTCTCCATTGAGTTAGTCCTCACCGCTCATCCTACTGAAATCACCCGCCGTACCCTGATTCATAAACTGGTTGAGGTTAACAACTGCCTTAGCCAGCTCGATCACAGCGATTTGGCCGATTACGAACGCAATCAAATCATGCGTCGTCTGCGCCAGCTCGTTGCTCAGTCATGGCATACCGATGAAATTCGTAAGAACCGCCCATCCCCAATTGATGAAGCGAAGTGGGGCTATGCCGTGGTGGAAAACAGCCTGTGGGAAGGGGTTCCTGCATTCTTACGCGAGTTTAACGAGCAGCTAGAAAATTCATTGGGTTACCAACTACCGGTTGAAGCTGTTCCCGTGCGTTTCACCGCATGGATGGGCGGCGACCGTGACGGTAACCCGAACGTGACTGCTGACATCACACGCCACGCTTTACTGTTAAGCCGTTGGAAAGCCACCGATCTGTTCCTGCGTGATATCGCCGTGCTGGTTTCTGAACTGTCGATGACAGAATGCACGCCAGAACTGCGTGCTCTGGCCGGTGGTGACGACGTTCAAGAGCCATACCGTGAGCTGATGAAAAAGCTGCGCACGCAGCTGACTGAAACTCAGGTTTATCTGGCCGCTAAAATCAAAGGCGAGCGCGCGACGCGCCCAGACAATCTGCTAGTGAAAAACGTGCAGCTTTGGGAACCACTGTACGCCTGTTACCAATCACTCAAAGCCTGCGGCATGGGTATTATCGCCAATGGCCAGTTGCTGGACACGTTGCGCCGCGTTCACTGCTTCGGCGTGCCGCTAGTGCGCATGGATGTTCGTCAAGAAAGCACTCGCCACTCTGAAGCCTTAGCTGAGCTCACCCGTTATTTAGGCCTCGGCGACTATGAAAGCTGGTCAGAAGCTGACAAACAGGCCTTCTTAGTACGTGAACTCAACTCCAAACGCCCACTGGTTCCACGCCAATGGGAGCCAAGCGCTGAAACTAAAGAAGTCTTTGATACCTGCCGCGTGATCGCGGAGGCACCTCAGGGCTCCATCGCCGCCTATGTTATTTCGATGGCGCGCACCCCTTCCGACGTTCTCGCTGTTCATCTGCTATTGAAAGAAGCAGGCTGCCCTTACGCGTTGCCTGTTGCTCCGCTGTTTGAAACTCTGGATGACTTAAATAATGCCGAAGACGTGATGACTCAGCTGTTGAGCATCGATTGGTATCGCGGCTTTATTCAGGGCAAGCAGATGGTGATGATCGGCTACTCTGACTCAGCAAAAGATGCAGGCGTGATGGCGGCATCATGGGCGCAATATCGTGCTCAAGAAGCCTTAGTCAACGTATGTGAAAAAGCAGGCGTGGCATTAACCCTGTTCCACGGGCGCGGCGGTTCAATCGGTCGCGGTGGTGCACCGGCTCATGCAGCTCTGCTTTCACAACCGCCGGGCAGCTTGAAAGGCGGTCTGCGTGTTACCGAGCAAGGCGAGATGATCCGCTTCAAACTCGGTTTACCACAGGTCACTATCAGCAGTCTGTCGCTGTACACCAACGCTATTCTGGAAGCTAACCTGTTGCCACCGCCGGCACCAAAACAGGAATGGCGTGATTTGATGGATGAGTTGTCAGACGTTTCCTGCGATATGTATCGTGGCTATGTACGTGAAAATAAGGACTTCGTGCCTTACTTCCGTTCTGCGACGCCTGAGCTTGAGCTTGGCAAACTGCCTTTGGGCTCTCGCCCTGCCAAACGTAAACCAAACGGTGGCGTAGAAAGCCTACGCGCCATTCCATGGATCTTCGCTTGGACGCAAAACCGTTTAATGCTGCCAGCTTGGCTGGGCGCAGGTGCTGCACTACAGGCCGCCGTTGATGAAGGAAAACAGTCAACGCTGGAAACCATGTGCCGCGACTGGCCGTTCTTCTCAACCCGCATTGGGATGCTAGAAATGGTGTTTGCGAAGTCAGATTTATGGCTGGCTGAATACTACGATCAGCGCTTGGTTGACGAAAAACTGTGGCCGCTAGGCAAACAGCTACGCGATCAGCTCTCGAAAGATATCAAAGTGGTACTCACCATCGCCAATGACGATCACTTGATGGAAGATCTGCCGTGGATTGCAGAGTCTATCGCGCTGCGCAATGTATATACCGATCCTTTAAACGTACTGCAGGCTGAATTGCTGCACCGTTCACGCTCGCTGCCGGAACCGGATGCTAACGTTGAACAAGCGCTGATGGTCACCATCGCAGGCGTTGCAGCCGGTATGCGCAATACAGGCTAATCTCCCCCTGACAATAGACGCGCTATCTCTTTAGGTAGCGCGTTTTTCTTCTAGCGCCCCACCAGATCATTCAAGTCCTCGCCAAACAACTGTACGTAATACTTTCCTTCAATGAAAAATCACAATACATAACGAACTTTTATTAAAAATTAGCATCTATTGTTACGAAAAAATAATATTGCTAGTATCGTCCGGTTTTATTGCAGCGCTTACTCGTTGTTCATTAATTCCGAGACACATGTTTATTGCGGTTTACTTAATCCGTTAATAAAAACTAAGGTTCCTTTAAGGTTAGATGACTAACATCCCCGCGGTGATATTCTCTGATAGGCTGAAATAATATGATTTCATCTCCAAACGCAGATAAGGCATTCAGCTGGAAAGCGTTATTCTGGCTTCTCCTGTTCTTTTGGTTTTTCTCTACAGTTCTTCAGGCTGTTATCCTCGTAACGGGATACAGCGGCTCCAACGGCATTCGCGATTCATTGCTGTACAGTTCCCTTTGGCTAATTCCCGTATTTTTATTCCCAAATAAAACCCGCATTATTGCTGCGGTTATTGGCATTATTTTATGGGCGGCCTCTCTGTGCTCCTTGGGCTATTACATCATCTACGGACAAGAGTTCTCCCAAAGCGTCCTGTTTGTGATGTTTGAATCGAATACCAGCGAAGCCGGAGAGTACTTCAGTCAATATTTCAGCCTTCATCTCGCTCTTCTATTGCTGGCTTATACCGTTGTTTGCGCGTTCTTATGGACTCGCGTACGCCCAGTATATATCCCATCATTCTGGCGTTATGTTATTCCAGCCGCGATCTTCTATGGCCTGATCGTTAATCCGCTGGCCTATAACATGGTGATTAAGAAACGTTCATTTGAAGATTCTTTACCGAGTCTAACGTCACGTATGGAGCCCGCGGCTCCATGGCAAATGATCACCGGCTATTTCGAATATCGTAACCAGCTTGCAAGCCTACAGGCGTTGATGAAAGAAAACAGCGCGTTGCCTCCGCTTGCAAACCTTACCGATACCAGTGGCAGCGCACCACGTACTCTGGTTCTGGTAATTGGCGAATCCACTCAGCGCGGCCACATGAGCCTGTACGGCTATCCGCGTGAGACTACGCCGCAGTTGGATGAAATCCATAAAACTGACAAGAATCTGACCGTGTTCAACGACGTGGTAACTTCCCGTCCTTACACCATCGAGATCTTGCAGCAGGCTCTGACGTTCGCTAACGAGAAGAATCCAGATTTGTATCTAACCCAACCTTCATTGATGAACATGATGAAGCAGGCGGGCTACAAAACCTTCTGGATCACTAACCAGCAAACCATGACCAAGCGTAATACCATGCTGACCCTGTTCTCCCAGCAGACAGATAAGCAGTATTACCTGAACCAACAGCGTACACAGAGTGCTCGTCAGTACGACGGCGACGTGCTGAAGCCGTTTAAAGAAGTAATGGCCGATCCTGCACCGAAGAAATTTATCGTGGTGCATCTGCTGGGTACACACATTAACTACAAATTCCGCTACCCAGAAGGATTTGATAAGTTTAATAACGCCGAAGGCGTGCCTCCAGGTTTAAGCCAGGATCAGATTGACTCTTATAACGAGTATGACAACGCTAACCTGTACAACGACTTCGTGGTTTCTAGCCTGATCAAAGACTACTCGGCAACGAACCCTAACGGCTTCCTGCTGTATTTCTCTGACCACGGTGAAGAAGTGTATGACACGCCTCCACACAACATTCAGGGACGTAACGAGGCGGCACCAACGCGCCATATGTACAGCATCCCGTTCATTCTGTGGACATCACCAAGCTGGCAGCAATCGCATCCGCGTGACTTTACTTCCATGACCAATCGTAAATACAGCAGCTCAGAGCTGATTCATACATGGTCTGACATGGCCGGTTTGAAATACGACCTGTTTAATCCAGAGAGAAGTTTGGTAAGTCCAAACTTTGTGGAAACGACACGTTGGATCGGCAACCCATATGCGAAGAAAGGTCTGCACGATTACGACAAATTGCCGTATGGCGATCAGGTAGGTAATCAGTAGTAGGTCATCAGTAAACGTAAAAAGCCTCTTCTTGAAGAGGCTTTTTTATTTATATGCCTATTTCACTGAATTTTAGGCAACAAAAAAGGCACCCTTAGGTGCCTTCTTCTTGAGCAAAAAGAATTACTTCTTAGTGCCTGGTACGCTGAAACGCTTGTTGAAGCGGTCAACACGACCACCGGTAGCAACATCACGCTGCTTGCCAGTATAGAACGGGTGGCAGTTACCACATACGTCCAGGTTCAGGTCGTGACCTGCGGTAGAATGAGTTTTAATCACGTTGCCGCAAGAGCAAGTTGCAGTGATTGCAACGTAGTTCGGGTGGATACCTTGTTTCATGGGATAACCTCAGTTAAGGCCGCGTCGCTATCCAGCCCTATTCCGCCAGACACCACGCGTGGTTGATAAATTTGGTTTGATAAAAAAGACTATCAAAGGCGGCGAATTATACAGAGATAAAACATCCACCGCAATCGAATTGCAAGTGGCTTTATTCATCTTCTATTACGACACGTAAAATCAGTGATATCAATTAAACTGATTCACTCCCCCCTCCCTGCATGTAAACTACGCATACATTTAGAAGCAGGATAAAACATGTCGGTCGCTCACGTAGCTTTACCCGTTCCATTGCCACGCACCTTTGATTACCTTCTGCCAGCAGGTGTGAAACCTGCCGTGGGTGTGCGGGTCAGTGTGCCTTTTGGACAGCGTAAAATGATCGGCATTATCACCGGGGTCAGCGAGCACAGCGAACTGCCGCTCGAAAATTTAAAGTCTATTCACCACATCATCGATGATGAATCGCTATTTTCCTCACGCATGTGGCACATGCTGCGCTGGGCAGCAGACTACTATCATTACCCGATCGGCGAGGTTTTATTTCATGCGCTACCGGTGATGCTACGTCAGGGGAAACCCGCCCAGCATGGGCAACTCTGGCAATGGGTAATCACGGAACAGGGCAAAGCGACCCTACCTGAGACACTCAAACGCGCCCCCAAACAGCAACAGGCACTCGCGATGCTGTTACAGCGCCCTCTGTACCGCCATCAGGTAGTTGAATGCGATCTCACCGATGCCGCACTACAAAGCATCAAAGCCAAAGGGCTGGCCGAGTTACGCGCTGAGTCGCCAGAGCTTCAAGACTGGCGTAAAAACTATGCGGTAAACGGCGAACGCTTAAAGCTAAACACCGAACAAGCCACCGCCGTGGGCGCAATTCGTAGCGAAGACAACCAGTTCAGCGCGTGGCTGCTGGCGGGCGTGACCGGCTCTGGTAAAACCGAAGTTTATTTAAGCGTCATCGAAAATATTCTGGCACAGGGCCGCCAAGCGCTGGTTTTAGTGCCTGAAATAGGACTCACCCCGCAAACTATTGCCCGTTTTAGAGAACGTTTCAACGCACCGGTTGACGTTCTTCACTCTGGTTTAAACGACAGCGAACGCCTCGCGGCTTGGCTACGTGCACGCAACGGCGAAAGCGCCATCGTTATTGGGACGCGCTCAGCGCTGTTTACGCCCTTTGCTCGCTTAGGCGTTATCATCATTGATGAAGAGCACGATGGCTCTTTTAAGCAGCAGGAAGGCTGGCGCTACCACGCGCGTGATTTAGCCGTATTCCGCGCACATCAGGAAGATATTCCAATCGTGCTGGGTTCGGCTACACCCGCATTAGAAACATTGCATAACGTTGAGTTGGGCAAATACCGTCGTTTGCGGCTCACGCAGCGAGCGGGAAACGCAAAACCAGCCACCCAACACTTGCTCGATTTAAAAGGCCTGCCGCTAAAAGCCGGTCTGGCACAGCCCTTGCTGCAACGCATGAAACAACACGTTGATGCCGGTAATCAGGTGATTTTATTTTTAAACCGCCGAGGTTTTGCTCCAGCGCTACTGTGCCATGAATGTGGCTGGATTGCCGAATGCCAGCGCTGCGATCATTACTACACCCTGCATCAGCAGCAACATCATTTACGCTGCCATCATTGCGACAGCCAAAAGCCAATCCCACGCCAGTGCCCACAGTGTGGTACCACCAATTTAGTGCCTGTTGGGTTAGGAACGGAACAATTAGAAACCGAGCTCGCAGCGCTTTTCCCTGATACGCCGATCACCCGCATTGACCGCGATACCACCAGCCGCAAGGGCGCGTTAGAACAACAATTGGCTGAAGTACACCGCGGCGGCGCTCGAATCTTGATCGGTACCCAAATGCTGGCGAAAGGCCATCACTTTCCGAACGTCACGCTGGTAGCTTTGCTTGACGTAGACGGCGCACTGTTTTCTGCTGATTTTCACTCTGCCGAACGTTTTGCCCAACTTTATACGCAGGTATCGGGACGCGCGGGGCGTGCAGGAAAACAGGGCGAAGTCATATTACAAACCCATCACCCAGAGCATCCTTTACTGCTGACGCTGCTTAATCAAGGCTATGACGCGTTTGCCGAGCAGGCCTTAAAAGAGCGCAAAAGCGTATTTCTTCCCCCGTATACCAGCCACATCATGGTACGCGCCGACGATCACGATAACCAAAATGCACCACAGTTTTTGCAGCAATTAAGAAATTTATTAGAAGCCAGCCCGCTGCGTGACGAATCATTCTGGATACTGGGGCCGGTGCCCGCGCTGCAACCCAAACGCGGAGGGCGATTCCGCTGGCAACTGCTGCTTCAGCATCCGTCTCGTGCTCGTTTACAGAAAATTGTTAAAGGCACACTGCCACTGATTGGCACCTTGCCAACGGTGAAAAAAGTGAAATGGACGGTGGACGTTGACCCTACCGATAACTGATCTGCCTTGATGAGAAAGACCATCAGACAGAGAGATAAAAATGATGATTTGCGATCCCGATCTAAAAAATCTATCTAGGTCACATTTCTCATGCAAATTAGGTAACAACAGCAGGGTGCATTCTGTTTAAAATGTGATCCATATGGTAATTCATGAACTGGTATGAGCATTCCAGACAATAAATTTGGGATGACGCAAGGAAGCTGGTTTTCATTCAGTAAAACAGGACGAGCAACACTCGCCGCGTCGGCGTTTCGCCAGACGCAAGGAGAACAGCGTTGGAAGAGAAGCAAAGCATGTCTGCTGCCACCATGAAAGATGTGGCTGAACACGCCGGTGTCTCAACGGCCACCGTTTCACGAGCATTGATGAACCCCGAGAAAGTCTCTGCGTCTACCCGTCAAAAAGTTGAACAGGCCGTATTAGCCGTTGGTTATTCTCCGCATGCGTTGGCCCGCAGCTCCAAGCGAAATGAATCGCGCACGATCCTGGTGATTGTGCCTGATATCTGCGATCCTTTTTTTGCCGAAGTGATCCAAGGCGTAGAACGCACCGCCGCTGAACATGGGTATTTAGTTTTACTAGGCGACTGTGCTCAGCAACAGCAGCAAGAAAAAACCTTCGTTAACCTTATTATCACTAAACAAATCGATGGCATGCTGCTGCTCGGCTCGAACGTTCCTTTTGATGCCAGCAAAGAAGAACAGAAAAATTTGCCACCGATGGTGATGGCTAACGAGTTCGCTCCCGAACTTGAACTTCCAACTGTCCATATCGATAACCTCACCGCAGCCTTTGAGGCCGTGCTCTATCTGCATGAGTTAGGTCATCATCGTATTGCCTGTATTGCTGGCCCTGAAAGTATGCCGCTGAGTAAATATCGCCTACGTGGCTATATTCAGGCATTGCGCCGCTGCGGTATAGCCGAAGAGAAAAGTTTTGTTGAGCGCGGCGACTTTACCTATGAAGCTGGCGCACAGGCCATGTATGCTCTTATGTCGCTGCCACAGCCACCAACGGCAATTTTCTGCCATAGTGATGTGATGGCGATTGGCGCGCTTTCTCAAGCCAAGCGCATGGGATTACGCGTACCCGACGACGTTTCTCTGGTAGGTTTTGACGATAT
Source organism: Hafnia sp. (assembly GCF_036648275.1). Classification (NCBI taxonomy): domain Bacteria; kingdom Pseudomonadati; phylum Pseudomonadota; class Gammaproteobacteria; order Enterobacterales; family Hafniaceae; genus Hafnia; species Hafnia sp. Next base: position 26,129 of record NZ_JAVXIQ010000013.1, read on the forward strand.
CAAGCAGGCGCAGTACTGCGATCCTCCGCTGACCACCGTTTCTCAACCACGCTACCAAATTGGCCGAGAAGCGATGTTATTGCTGTTAGAACAGCTTCACAGTCGCTCTGTGGTAAGCGGTTCAAGACTGTTAGACAGCGAATTTATCGTCAGAGGAAGTACATCTGCGCCGAAACGCTAGTTAAATTGGGATGAGTTCAGTAACATGGCGCTCTTAATTCAAAATCACGATGTAGCGAAAAGACAGTGGCACAAAGAGACTATGTGAGCCGGGGCCGCTCATCAGGAGCGAAGCGCAAAACCAATACCCGGAAAAAGAAAAAATCATCTCGGGGTATCTCTAAAACCATGGTGGTTGTCGCCTTGGGGGTTTTAGTGACTTTCGCTGCCGGCCTTTATTTCCTGACTCACCATAAGCCAGACAGTGATGAACTGTTACCTACGCAGGCAAAACATGCGGGTAATGGTCTTCCTCCAAAACCGGAAGAGCGCTGGCGTTACATCAAAGAGCTTGAGAATCGTCAGGTTGGCGTTGCTACGCCTACAGATCCCACCAGTAGCGCAGCCACTGCACCTACGCAGCAGCCACAGCTGACCGCAGAACAGCGCCAGCTTCTCGACCAAATGCAGTCTGATATGCGTCAGCAGCCAACTCAGCTGTCTGAAGTGCCGTATAACGATCAAACGCAGATTGCACGTCGCGCGCCGCAAAATAGCCGGATGCCGGATCAAACCTATACCCAGCAACAGCCGGTCACGAGTTCGCAGCCACGCAATCCGTTCTCTCAGCAAAATACGGCACCTTCTCAGCCTCGCCAAGCCACCACTGAACCGGCACGTCCTGTGCGCGCAGCACCACCAGTGCAAACGACTCAGACACCGGTTCAGCAGCCGCATAAAGAAAAACCTGCGCCGGTAACGAGCGTGGCAGAACAGCCTGCGCCAGCAAAAGAGACCAAAACAGAAAAAGCGCCAGAGAAAGCACCTGAGAAAGAAAACACGCAGAAATGGATGGTGCAATGCGGTTCATTCCGCAGCACCGATCAGGCTGAATCAGTCAGAGCCCAGCTTGCCTTTGGCGGCGTTGAAAGCCGTATTACCGCTGGCGGTGGCTGGAATCGCGTTCTGTTAGGCCCATACACCAGCCGCGCTTCAGCAGACAAAATGCTGCAACGATTGAAGGGTGATGGGATGTCTGGCTGTATTGCCCTCTCCGTCGGGGGTTGAAAAGCAAAATATCCCCCCCATCTATCTGACAATGCCCCCACACAAAGGTGTGGGGTTCTTATTTCGTCAGCTACGGGGGTCTGCTCGTGACAACAATAGTAAGCGTACGCCGCAACGGTAAAGTGGTGATCGGTGGTGATGGTCAGGCGACCATGGGCAATACCGTGATGAAAGGTAATGTTCGTAAAGTGCGCCGTCTCTATAACGACCGCGTTATTGCCGGATTTGCTGGCGGCACCGCAGATGCCTTCACCCTGTTCGAACTCTTTGAGCGTAAACTGGAACTGCATCAGGGACATTTGGTTAAAGCCGCCGTTGAGCTTGCCAAAGACTGGCGCACCGACCGCATGCTGCGCAAACTCGAAGCGCTGCTGGCCGTCGCGGATGAAAACGCCTCCCTCATCATCACCGGTAACGGTGACGTTATTCAGCCTGAAAATGATTTAATCGCGATAGGTTCCGGCGGCCCGTATGCTCAGGCAGCCTCTCGCGCATTGCTAGAAAACACAGAACTGAGTGCCCGCGAAATCGTTGATAAAGCGCTGGGTATAGCTGGTGATATCTGCATCTACACCAATCAGTTCCACACCATTGAAGAATTAGACTCCAAAGCGTAAGGACTCCAAACATGTCTGAGATGACCCCACGCGAAATTGTCAGCGAACTCGACAGCTACATCATTGGCCAACACTCGGCAAAACGCGCCGTGGCAATTGCTCTGCGTAACCGCTGGCGTCGTATGCAGCTTAACGATGAGCTGCGCCATGAAGTGACACCAAAAAATATTCTGATGATTGGCCCAACCGGCGTCGGTAAAACCGAAATTGCCCGTCGTCTGGCTAAATTAGCCAACGCACCGTTCATCAAGGTTGAAGCCACCAAGTTCACTGAAGTGGGCTATGTGGGTAAAGAAGTTGACTCTATCATCCGTGATTTGACTGACTCTGCCATGAAAATGGTGCGCATGCAGTCCATCGAGAAGAACCGCTATCGCGCCGAAGAAATGGCCGAAGAGCGTATTCTGGACGTCTTGATCCCACCTGCAAAAAACAACTGGGGTCAGGCTGAGCAAAGCGCCGAGCCATCCGCTGCGCGCCAGAGCTTCCGCAAGAAACTGCGTGAAGGTCAGCTCGATGATAAAGAAATCGAATTAGAATTAGCCGCTTCACCGGTTGGCGTTGAAATCATGGCACCTCCTGGCATGGAAGAAATGACCAACCAGCTGCAGTCCATGTTCCAAAATCTGGGCGGACAAAAGCAGAAAGCGCGCAAAATCAAAATCAAAGAAGCGTTCAAGCTACTGATTGAAGAAGAAGCCGCAAAACTGGTTAATCCAGAAGAGCTGAAAGAGCAGGCGATTCACGCCGTTGAGCAAAACGGTATCGTATTTATCGATGAAATCGACAAAATCTGTAAGCGCGGTGAATCCTCTGGCCCAGACGTTTCCCGTGAAGGCGTTCAGCGTGACCTGTTGCCTCTGATCGAAGGCTGCACTGTTTCCACCAAGCACGGCATGGTGAAAACCGATCACATTCTGTTTATTGCTTCTGGTGCATTCCAGGTGTCCAGCCCATCGGATCTGATCCCAGAACTGCAGGGCCGTCTGCCAATTCGCGTTGAACTACAGGCGCTGACGACAGAAGACTTCGAACGCATCCTGACCGAACCAAGTGCGTCCCTGACAGAACAGTATCAGGCGTTAATGGCTACCGAAGGCCTGAGCATCAACTTTACCGCTGACGGCGTGCGTCATATTGCTGAAGCGGCATGGCGAGTTAACGAAAGCGCAGAAAACATCGGTGCACGTCGCTTACATACCATTCTGGAACGTCTGGTCGAAGAAATTTCCTTCGAAGCCAGCGACATGAGCGGTCAAACAGTGACGATTGATGCTGAATATGTGCGTAATCATCTTGATGAGCTCGTTGCAGATGAAGATCTGAGCCGGTTTATCCTATAATTCGTTTTAAGAACCGTCCCTATCGGTTGTCGTAAAAGGGAGGCTTTGGCCTCCTTTTTTTACGTCTATACCCTAAACTATTGGCGTTGCACGTCGCGGCTAACACCGAGGCAGCATCACGTATAACGGGTATACAATATCCATTTGATAAAATATGGTAGATTACCGACCTTAACTGGAACCCTCACCCGAATATTTCACGATGGGATCCCCTGAGCGACTGAAGCGAATAATGAGTTCATCAACAACAATTAGCAGGCCACGCGCCTGGTTGGAAAGTTTGCGCCTGCGTACCTTGCCGCTGGCTTTGGCATCCATTGTCACCGGTTCTGCCATTGCAGCTTGGCAACATACCTTTAAGGTCGAAATTGCCCTGCTTGCGCTACTGACGGCGGCGATGCTGCAAATCCTCTCCAATCTCGCCAATGACTATGGCGATGCCGTAAAAGGCAGCGATACCGAAGAGCGCATCGGGCCACTACGTGGTATGCAAAAAGGCGTGATAACCCAAGCGCAGATGAAGCGAGCGCTTGGCATTACCGTGGTGATCACCATTTTATCCGGCATTGCGCTAATTGCCGTCGCCTGCCAGAAGCCACAAGATATCATCGGCTTTTTGGTTTTAGGTTTGATGGCCATCGTCGCCGCGATTACCTACACCGTTGGCACTCGCCCTTATGGCTATATGGGCTTAGGCGATATTTCTGTGTTGGTGTTCTTTGGCTGGCTCAGCGTAGCCGGTACGTATTATCTACAAGCGGGGACTTTTGACAGCGTTGTCATGCTGCCAGCCACTGCCTGTGGTTTCTTAGCCACTGCGGTTTTGAATATCAATAACCTGCGCGATATCGAAAACGATGCGGTGAATGGCAAAAACACGCTCGCTGTACGTCTCGGGCCTATTAAAGCACGCGTCTACCACGTCGTTTTACTGATTGGCGCCGTGGTATGCCTAGCCTTGTTCGCCTTGGTGAATCTCAAAAGCGCGTTTGGCTGGCTGTTCGTTCTCGCTATCCCCATGCTGTATAAGCATGGCCGCTACGTTTTCACGCACCGCACGCCAGAAGCAATGCGACCGATGCTAGAAAACATGGTGAAAAGTGCCTTACTAGCCAACGTCTTATTCGCCATTGGCACCGTGCTCAGCTAATTCCCTTCTTTTCGCTGGCGCGCAAAACGTGCGCCAGCGCCGCGTTTAGCCATATTTAACAATTGGTGTTTTTGCAAACAACATGAATAAGGGGATATACTAGACCTCCCTGCGGCAAACAGACGTTAATCCTATGAAATACGATACTTCCGAACTATGCGACATTTATCATGAAGATGTGAATGTAGTAGAACCGTTGTTCTCCAACTTTGGTGGGCGTACTTCGTTTGGCGGGCAGATCACTACGGTGAAATGCTTTGAGGATAACGGCCTGCTCTATGAATTGCTGGAAGAAAACGGACGTGGACGCGTAATGGTCATCGACGGCGGCGGTTCTGTGCGTCGTGCTTTAATCAACGCGGAACTGGCTCGTCTTGCAACTCAGAATGAGTGGGAAGGCATTGTGGTTTACGGTGCCGTTCGTCAGGTCGACGACCTTGAGGAACTGGATATCGGAATTCAAGCAATGGCAGCCATTCCTGCTGGCGCAGACGGAGAAGGCATCGGCGAAAGCGATATTCGCGTCAATTTCGGCGGCGTAACCTTCTTCTCTGGTGATCATCTTTATGCAGATAACACCGGTATTATTCTTTCCGAAGAACCGTTGGATCTTGAATAATCCATCGCATTCTTTGTGAGAAAAGGCGCTCAATGAGCGCCTTTTTTATATTTTAACCATGAACAAAGATAGCTTAGTTAACTTCATCCATGCGGCCTAACAAAGAGCGCAGGCGCTCCTGCCATGCAGTTTGTTCTTCTTTAAGCTGTTCGTTTTCACGCACCAAAGACTCACGAGAGCCAGCGGCTTGCTGAACTTCTTGATTCAGTTGAGTGTTTTGTTCTTTCAGCTCTTCGATTTCCATCTGCAACAACGTAATGGTATCAATCGCCTGCTGAACTTTTGCTTCCAATTTTTCAAATACTTCAAATGACATTCTTCTGTCCCCTTATCATAGCCAGGCGTACATCTGCTGTAGTGAGTGCGTTTCTTTAGCACCCACTGCGAAAATATAGTTGCGCCCATAAACACAACGGCTGCTGTCACCTCAAGGCACGCAAGCCACTGCGCAATAAATTCGTTTCAACTCCGATTGTATGTACCCCATTCTCTACTGTCTAGCGCGATACAGAGGCAAAGTGCAGTCTGTAACAAATTCGCACCTTCTGCCTATCAGCAAATCCTTAAAAAACGCATTTTTCTCTACGATGTTGTTTTCACAATTATTTTACAAAATCGTGTCACCATGATCTGTGTCAGTGGTCAGATCACAAAAAATTTTCGCTAAAAGAGCACGAAATGCGCGGCTTCACTCATTTTTATGACGAAGCACACACATTTTGATTTCGCTATTTCTCGTTTTTGCTCGTTAACGATAAATTTACAACAAGCCCAAAATAAATAGATAAGGGCTGATCCTTACTCCCTACAATAATTCGTCGTTAGGACATCAAGTCATGAGCCAAACAGCTAGTTCAACGTTAAAAGGGCAATGCATCGCTGAGTTTCTTGGCACCGCGTTGCTGATATTTTTTGGATGTGGCTGCGTAGCCGCACTCAAGCTGGCGGGCGCAAGTTTTGGTCAGTGGGAAATAAGCGTCATTTGGGGCTTGGGTGTTGCCATGGCAATTTACCTTACCGCCGCCATTTCTGGTGCACACCTTAACCCTGCCGTGACCATCGCGTTATGGCTATTTGCCTGCTTCGATAAACGTAAGGTTGTGCCTTACATCATCGCGCAAATCGCAGGTGCATTTTGCGCGGCTGCGCTGGTGTATGGCTTATATCACAACCTGTTTGTCGATTTCGAACAAGCTAACCACATCGTGCGCGGCAGCGTAGCCAGCTTGGATCAGGCGGGCGTATTCTCAACTTACCCAAATCCACATATCTCGGTTGGACAAGCTTTCTTGGTTGAAACCGTGATTACCGCCATTCTGATGTGCTTGATCCTCGCCCTTACCGATGACGGCAACGGGATTCAGCGTGGGCCATTAGCGCCGCTGTTGATTGGTATCCTGATCGCGGTTATCGGTGCATCCATGGGGCCACTAACCGGATTTGCCCTAAATCCAGCACGTGATTTTGGTCCTAAAATCTTTGCCTATGTGGCAGGCTGGGGTGAAGTGGCCTTTACGGGTGCCCGTGATATTCCATACTTCTTAGTGCCTATCTTTGGCCCAATCGTCGGTGCATGTATTGGTGCCTTCGGTTACCGCTCATTGATTGGCCGCCACTTGCCATGTGATGTGTGCAAGTTAGAAGATGAGCCAGCAGCGAAACCCGAACAGCGTAAGGCTTAGTCATTCACCGGCGTAGGCGATGTCTGCGCCGGTTTTCATCTCTTTGAGACACCATGTCGTTTTCAGTTCATCAACGCAGGATTAATGTTATGACGACCGAAAAAAAATACATCGTCGCGCTCGACCAAGGAACCACCAGCTCACGAGCAGTGGTACTGGATCATGACGCTAATATCATCAGCGTCTCTCAGCGTGAATTTGAGCAAATCTATCCAAAAGCAGGATGGGTTGAACATGACCCAATGGAGATTTGGGCGACGCAAAGTTCTACTCTGGTCGAAGTTCTTGCGAAGGCAGATATTAGTTCAGATCAAATCGCCGGTATCGGTATCACCAACCAGCGTGAAACCACCATCGTGTGGGAAAAAGAAACCGGTAAGCCAATTTATAACGCTATCGTCTGGCAATGCCGCCGTACCGCTGACATTTGTGAAAAGCTGAAAAAAGCGGGCATGGAAGAGTACATTCGCCACAATACAGGCTTAGTGGTTGACCCGTATTTCTCCGGTACCAAAGTAAAATGGATTCTGGATCACGTTGAAGGTTCACGTGAACGTGCGAAGCGCGGCGAACTGCTATTCGGTACCGTGGATACGTGGCTGGTATGGAAAATGACTCAGGGGCGTGTTCACGTCACTGATTATACCAACGCCTCTCGTACCATGATGTTCAACATCCACACCCTTGAGTGGGATGAGCGCATGCTGGAAGCGCTGGATATCCCTCGCGAAATGCTGCCAACCGTACGCCCATCGTCAGAAATCTATGGCCAAACCAACATCGGTGGTAAAGGCGGGACTCGTATTCCAATCGCGGGCATCGCGGGTGACCAGCAGGCGGCGCTTTATGGCCAGCTGTGTGTTCAGGAAGGCATGGCGAAGAATACCTACGGTACTGGCTGCTTCCTCCTGATGAATACGGGCAAAGAAGCAGTTCCTTCTAAACACGGCCTGTTAACCACCATCGCCTGTGGCCCACGCGGTGAAGTTAACTATGCGCTGGAAGGTGCGGTATTTATCGGTGGTGCATCTATTCAATGGCTACGCGATGAGATGAAACTTATCAACGATGCAGCCGACTCTGAGTACTTTGCCACGAAAGTAAAAGACAGCAACGGCGTGTACGTTGTTCCCGCCTTCACCGGTTTGGGCGCACCGTATTGGGACCCGTATGCGCGTGGCGCTATCTTCGGTCTAACCCGCGGCGTCAACAGCAACCACATCATTCGTGCAACGTTGGAATCTATCGCCTATCAAACTCGTGATGTGCTGGACGCCATGCAGGCAGACTCCGGCACTCGCCTGAAAGCGCTGCGTGTCGACGGTGGTGCCGTTGCCAACAACTTCCTGATGCAGTTCCAGTCTGACATCCTTGGTACGCGTGTTGAGCGCCCTGAGGTGCTAGAAGTCACCGCATTGGGTGCTGCTTATCTGGCTGGCCTAGCCGTTGGTTTCTGGAGCGATCTGGAAGAGCTACGCAGCAAAGCGACTATCGAACGTGAATTCCGTCCAAGCATTGAAACCGTGGAACGTAACTATCGCTACAGCGGCTGGAAAAAAGCGGTGACGCGTGCTCAGGCGTGGGAAGAGCACGATTGATATTGAGCTCGCCAGTTATGTATAAAACTACGGTGTAAGATTTCGACCGCCTCTCAACGGCGGTACTCACATATAAGCTAAGGCGAAGGCGTCCGAGTTGGGTGCGCCAGCGCGCGCACCCAACACCCGCGCGCTTTTATCCGAGACGCCATCTCCGCTCCGGTTTGGTATCGCCCATCCAGGGCGCCCCAAACTCCGCCGGTATATCCCTGTACCGGCGGCTCTCTCTACCAAAGCTTAAACAATTAAAAGACAAGTGTGTCTTTTGCCTTTTGTCTTGTCCTGTTGAAAGAATGCATTTTAGAGCCGCCAGCAGGGATGCTGGTGGCAGGTTGAGGGCGCACAGGACGTGCGCTCCGAGACCGGTCGGCCAAACAGCTCGGTGAAAGCGCGCGAGTTGAGAGCCCCCGCGCAACGGGGCTCTCATCGGACGCCTACGCCGGCGTTCTCATAGGAACATTTGAGCTGACTGGCGTACGAAACCCCTCACAGGTCTAGCATGGAGATATAAAGCAGCGGTAATCGTTTTCCAATCCCCCCACTCACCTTGTGCTAAAATCCCCTCCCGTCTTTATCCTTCAAACTTTCAGTAACCAATACGGATCTACAATGAAACGTGAATTAGCCATCGAGTTCTCCCGCGTCACAGAAGCCGCAGCACTGGCAGGTTATAAATGGTTAGGTCGTGGTGACAAAAATGCCGCCGACGGCGCGGCCGTAAATGCGATGCGCATTATGCTCAACCAGGTCGATATCGACGGGGAAATCGTCATCGGCGAAGGCGAGATCGATGAAGCACCAATGTTATATATTGGCGAGCGTGTCGGTACCGGCAACGGCGATCAGGTTGATATCGCGGTAGATCCTATTGAAGGCACTCGCATGACGGCCATGGGGCAGTCAAATGCGCTCGCCGTGATGGCTGTCGGTGATAAGGGTACGTTTTTACGCGCGCCGGATATGTATATGGAAAAGTTAGTCGTTGGCCCCCAAGCTAAGGGCGTTATCGATTTAAATCGTCCATTGGCTGAAAACCTGCGTTTAGTGGCTGAAAAACTGGAAAAACCACTTCATGAACTGACCGTCATCACGCTGGCAAAACCTCGCCATGATGGCGTTATTGCGGAAATGCAGGCGATGGGCGTTAAAGTTTTTGCCATTCCTGACGGTGATGTTGCCGCCTCAATTCTAACCTGCATGCCTGAAAGCGAAGTCGATGTGATGTATGGCATCGGCGGTGCGCCTGAAGGCGTGGTATCAGCCGCCGTCATTCGTGCTCTGGATGGCGATATGCATGGCCGCCTGCTGGCACGTCACGACGTAAAAGGCGACACGCCTGAAAACCGTGCTTTAGGCGAGCAAGAGCTGAAGCGCTGCGCTGAAATGGGTATTGAAGCCGGTAAAGTGCTGCGTCTGGATGAAATGGCACGTAACGATAACGTGGTGTTCTCCGCAACGGGGATCACTAAGGGCGATTTGCTGGAGGGGATTTATCGTAAAGGCAATATGGCGACAACGGAAACGCTGCTGGTTCGCGGTAAGTCGCGCACTATTCGCCGTATTCGCTCAACGCATTATCTGGACCGTAAAGATCCGAAGATCTGCGAATTGATTATCTAGTTTTACTCGTTCAGCCTCCCATTCTCGAGGAGGCTGAACGATGTTAATTCAACGACTACGCCATATGCCCTTGCTGCTGCATTTTATGCGCCAGTGGCAGCCAACAAAGCAGAATCATCACGCCCATTGCCGTCATTAACATGCCTAAGCTGAATTGCCCCGTCTGAGGCAACAGCGCTGAAAACCACGCCATCGCACCAGAACCTACGTTTTGCAATCCACCCACTAAAGCACCCGCAGCACCCGCCAAGAATGGGAATGGCTCCATGGCACCGGTGGTCGCCAGTGGGAACAGCATTCCAGCGCCAAAGAAGAACAACGCCGCAGGCACAACCAGCGTCCAGATATTCATAATGCCGAACCAGCCTGGTATCCACATCATGAATCCGGCAACCAAACAGCTAATCACCGAATGCCACATCAACGTAGAGAAGCTTTTTCCCTGACGCCCTGCGTACCAAGCGCCGAAGAAGGCCGCAGGAATAGGCAGAATAAACAGAATACTGACGACAATACCGCTAAGCCCTAATACGCCGCCCATTAAGACGCCGGAACAAGCTTCAAATACTGCTACCCCAGCCAGTCCACCAACCAGCATAATCAGATAACAGCCAAACGAGCCATTAGTCAGCAACATCTTATAGCTGGCAAGCATATTCTTACGCGGCGCATTGGCAGGGCGAGTTTCTGGCAGAAAGCGATACATCGAAAACATGACGCAAACGCAAAGCAACAGCAGGAAGCCATAGCAAGCACGCCAGCCTAATATCGAATCCAACATGCCGCCGATTACCGGTGCCAGCAGCGGGCTGACCAGAATGCCCATGTTTAATAGGCTATTGGCATAACGCAGAGAAGGCCCTTCGTAAAGATCGCGCGGCATCGTTCGCGCCATCACACCGGCAACACCTGTTCCCATACCTTGCAAGGCACTCGCCATGATCAGCATGTCTAAATTGGTAGACAGCAATGCCCACAGCGCACCAGCGATGAAAATCCCCATACCCAGCAGAATAACGGGACGACGCCCCACCCGATCGGATATCGGACCGTAGATCAACTGCGAGCCACCATAGGTCAGTAAATACGCCGCCATTACGCCCTGCACCGCACCGCTACGCACGCCTAAATCGCGCGCCATATCGGCAATAGAAGGCACATAAATGGTTTGCGCCATCTGACCAACGGCGACTAATAGAATCAACATCACTAACAGATGAAAATTTTCGAGCTTTCTCATTATCTTACGCTTGCCGACGCATTAAATTAGTATAATCGACCATTCACTTGGTGAAAGTCAGGAAGTTAAACCCATAGATCGGCGCATAATCTAACAGATTGGTTTAAATAAACGAGAGAGTAAGGTTCTTTATCCTGGTGCGATTTGGCATATAAAAGTACCCGACTCGTAAAGAAAAAGTTACAGCAACATGTTCTTTCTGCGACGAGATTAAAAATAGAGAATATTAATCATTTAATAGCGATTTATAAGTTATTAAACTATATACCCACTTTCCAAAAGGATTTGAGTCATGAAGACACCAGAACTGATTATGCTGCAGTTGAAGAGCCTAGGCCCTCAATCAGCCAAAATGCTCGCAGATAGAATTTCTATCACGACTATGGGCATTCGCCAGCATTTACAGCAGCTCGAGCAACGTGAGCTTGTCTGTTATGAAGAGGCCAGAACCAAGGTAGGTCGCCCAACGCGTTATTGGTCATTAACCACCAAGGGCCACGGCCAATTCCCAGATCGTCATCAAGATCTGTCACGCGTGTTACTTGGCGCTGCACAGCAATTATTTGGTGATGAAGGCGTCGACAAACTCATTAACGTGCGCGAAGACTCTCTCTTCCAGCGTTATACGACCGAGCTTGAAAAGCATCCCGAAGGTGAGGAACGCTTTCAGGCCTTGGCTCGCCTGCGCCAAAACGACGGCTATATGGCCGAGTTGGAAGTCGAAGACGATGCCGTTGTCCTGATCGAAAACCACTGTCCGATTGGCGTTGCAGCCCATAACTGCGGTAACTTATGCAACTCAGAGCTGAGTTTATTGCATCGTCTTTTAGGGCCGAACTATGAAATCGACCGAGTCGAGCATATTATTTCCAACTCACGCCGCTGTGCATATCGCATTACACCTCGGGAGTTGTAACCATGGCAGAATGGGTAACGGGAACCATTACTCAAGTTCAACACTGGACAGATAATCTGTTCAGCATACAGGTGCAAGCACCGGTCAAAGCCTTTACGGCTGGCCAGTTTGCCAAACTCGGCTTAGACATCGACGGTGAGCGCGTGCAACGCGCTTACTCTTACGTCAACGCGCCGAGTGATAATAACTTAGAGTTTTATCTGGTGACCGTGCCTGATGGCAAGCTCAGCCCTCGCCTGCACAGCTTGCAGGCCGGAGATACTTTACAGGTGACTGAAGAGGCCGCAGGCTTCTTTGTTCTGGAAGAGGTGCCTGACTGCAATACGCTATGGATGCTCGCGACAGGGACCGCGCTGGGGCCTTATCTGTCGATTCTGCAGGAAGGCAAAGACCTAGAGCGCTTTGAAAATATCGTTTTGGTTCATGCCGCTCGCTTGGCGCAAGACCTAAGCTATTTGCCGCTGATGCAACAACTTGAACAGCGTTATAACGGTAAACTGCGGATTCAAACCGTAGTGAGCCGTGAGAATGCTGCGGGTTCACTGCAGGGTCGAGTTCCCGCACTAATTGAGGATGGCTCGCTGGAAGCCTCCGTCGGTCTGAAAATTGATGCCGATAACAGCCACATTATGTTGTGCGGTAATCCGCAGATGGTGCGCGATACCCAGCAGGTACTGAAGGAAACGCGTGGCATGCGTAAGCATCTGCGCCGTAAACCAGGTCATATCACCAGCGAGCATTACTGGTAATAGCGCCACGATCGGGTGCCGGATAATTTGTCCGGCACTTTTCTTGGTTTAACGCCCTGCGTTCTTAAAATCGACAGGTGTAGGCTCTGCGCCAAAACGGTTATCGCCTTCTGTGCCCACGAATGAGCCGCAGTCAATCAGCATCATCACGCCAATCAGCGTAGGGACAAAACGCCCAACGCCCCACTGCCAGATCTCGGCCAACATGCTCCAATTCCCCGCGGCTAACATCCATGCCAGTACCACTAAAAGCGCCCACCAGCCTGACTTATTGCGATCGTGCAAACGCTTCACCAGCACCGCAGCCGTTGGCCAAAGAGAAAATACCAAGCCAAATGCCGCCGTTTGCAGTGAAACCCAGCCGCTTCCCGCAATGGAAAAAATAATCACTAAAAGCAGCGCCCACAATCCCATCCAAATCCAGAAATCGCTCCGCCCGATTCGTCCGTTAAAAGAGAAACACCATTTTTGAATGGTCATTTTCCGACGTTACCTACGTAATTAAACCTAATGGCGGCAAAGTCTACCTTATCTCGATTGGCCATCGGGGAATTTTGCACACAATTTTGACAATCACCCTCCTAAAACGCTTTAATCAGGTATCAGGCGTGTGTATTACCAGCATTCAGAATAGTGAATTGGAAAATCAGACCAACAATGAAAAAAATGAGTTGCTACACATCCAACAAAGTTTTTCTCTTACCAATACTGCTTCTGTGGGCCTCCACCATTAGCTTCTCAGCTCATGCAGCAGATGAAAAACATTCTCTGAGTGACGAACTCCCTGCGGCGCCTTATCTGCTCCCAAACGCACCTACCTTTGATTTAACGCTGGTTGAGTTCCGGTCTAAGTACAATATTGAAAATCCAACGCTCATCATCAATGAATACCGTGCCATCAGCGTCAAAAATGAAGAAACCGCGATTACCCGCGCGGCAAGCAAAATCAATGACGACCTCTACTCTTCCGTAGTGCTGGAAAAAGGCACCGGTAAGATTAAAAGCTTACAGATTACTTATATCCCGCCCGTTCCCGTAAAAGATGAAAAAGAGAGCGGTAAAGCAGAGGATAAGAAAACGGTTAAACCGGACGACAAAGACAAAGCATCACGTGCGCTGGCTGTAAATTATATGGCCGCCATCATGCGTCATTTTTCGCCTACACTGTCCTTTGATCAATGCACCGCGAAGGTCTCCTCACTGCTGAATAAAGGGAAAGGCCAGCTCTATTTCGCCCAAAACGATGGGGCATTGCGCTATGTGGTGTCAGATAGCGCAGAAAAAGGTATTACTTTCGCTGTTGAACCGATTAAGCTGTCGTTATCAGATAATGTAACTTAGTCGCATCCTTTCGTATTTCATGATGGAAAACAAAACTTCTTAGTCGCGAGCTTTCTATACTGATTTACAGACAATGCCGTAAGGCAGACTTTTACGATTATGTGTTCCCGAATTGGAGAAATGAAAATGCGTCAACCATTAGTCATGGGCAACTGGAAACTCAACGGCAGCCACCACATGGTCAACGAACTGATCCTTGCGCTGCGTAACGAACTGAGCGAAGTGGCCAACTGTGACGTTGCTATCGCGCCACCAACTATCTATCTGGATCAGGCTGCACATACTCTGGCAGGCTCTCGTATCGCTCTGGGCGCGCAAGACGTTGGTATCAACGCATCTGGCGCATTCACTGGTGAAACCTCTGCTCAGATGCTGAAAGATGTTGGTGCTAAATACATCATTATCGGCCATTCAGAACGTCGTACTTACCACAAAGAAAGCGACGAATTCATTGCTGAGAAATTCGCAGCGGTTAAAGAAGCAGGTTTAATCCCTGTTCTGTGCATCGGTGAAACCGACGCAGAAAACGAAGCAGGCAAAACTCAGGAAGTTTGTGCGCGTCAGTTAGACGCCGTGCTGAAAACCATGGGCGCTCAGGTGTTCAAAGGTGCAGTCATCGCTTACGAACCAGTATGGGCAATCGGTACTGGCAAATCTGCAACTCCAGCACAGGCTCAGGCCGTTCACAAATTCATCCGTGATCATATCGCTAAACACAACGCTGAAGCCGCTGAAGAAGTAATCATTCAGTACGGTGGCTCTGTAAATGCCGCTAACGCTGCTGAGCTGTTCACCCAGCCAGACATCGATGGCGCGCTGGTTGGCGGTGCATCTCTGAAAGCTGACGCTTTCGCAGTTATCGTTAAAGCAGCAGCTGAAGCGAAAAAAGCCTAATCGCTTTTTTATGCTTTAAATGCAAAAACCCCGGATCTCCGGGGTTTTTTTATATCTGATATTTTATCGCTGCGAGATTTGATCAAACTCGCCGCCGGTTGAAAAGTGCTCTTTTTGCGCTTTCTGCCAGCCACCAAAGACTTGGTCAACGGTAAATAGCTTCAACTGTGGGAACTGCTGGCTGTATTGTTTGGCAATGGCCTCGTCGCGCGGACGGTAATAGTTCTTCGCCGCGATAGTTTGCCCTTCTGGTGAATACAGATACTTCAAATATTCATCAGCCACCTGACGCGTACCGCGCTTATCGACCACTTTATCGACAACCGATACCGTTGGCTCTGCAAGAATAGAAACGCTTGGCGTCACGATTTCAAACTGATCTTTGCCCAGCTCATGCTGCGCCAGCAACGCTTCGTTTTCCCATGCGATCAGCACATCACCAATGCCTCGCTCAACAAAGGTATTGGTTGCGCCACGCGCGCCAGAATCCAGCACCTCAACATTCTTATACAACGCCTTCACGAACTCTTTGGCTTTCGCCTGATCGTTGTTGTTGTTCTGCAATGCATAACCCCATGCGCCTAAATAGTTCCAGCGAGCGCCGCCTGAGGTTTTTGGGTTAGGCGTGATAATGGCAACGCCCGGCTTGATCAAATCATTCCAGTCGTGGATCTGTTTGGGATTGCCTTTACGTACCAAAAATACAATGGTCGAGGTGTAAGGTGCGGAGTTATCCGGTAGGCGTTTAATCCAGTTTTTATCAATGCGGCCGCGTTCAGCGATCGCGTCAACGTCATAAGCCAGCGCAAGCGTGACAACATCGGCTTCGATACCGTTGATGACCGAGGTCGCCTGCTTACCCGAGCCACCGTGAGACTGTCTGATCGTCACATTGTCGCCCGTTTCTTGCTTATAGTGTTTGCTGAAAGCCTCGTTGTATTGTTGATAAAGCTCTCGCGTTGGATCGTAAGAAACGTTTAGCAACTGAATATCTTTTGCCAGTGCACCGGTAGCCACCAGCAGTAACGACAGCCCAATCCCGAATTTATGCATCACCGCTCTCCAAAACTTTGTCCCCAAGAAGTTAAGGTAGAGCCTGCCAGAAACCCGCGAAATCATTAAAGAATAAAAAAGATACAGTTATACCTTCAAGGAATAATAAAAAGCGTTTTACTCAGGGGATTTATTCATAGAGATAAACAAAAAGCCCCAGAAAGGGGCTTTTAGAATCACATTCACTTTTGATTTGAGAAACGATTAGTACAGCACTTTCGCTGTTTCTAACCAGTCACCTTTAAACGGACGCTTCATGTTTTCAACGGCGTCGATGATGTCATGGTGAACCAGTTTTTCGTTCTGAATACCAACGCAACGGCCGCCATAGCCCTGCAGCAGCAGTTCAATAGAGTATGCGCCCATACGGGAAGCTAAAATACGGTCATAAGCAACCGGCGCACCACCGCGCTGGATGTGACCCAATACCGTTGCGCGAGTTTCGCGACCGGTCTCTTGCTCGATGTGTTTCGCCAACTCATCGATATCACAGATATGCTCGGTGATAGCCACAATCGCGTGTTTTTTGCCTTTGATGATGCCCGCTTTGATTTCGTTAACCAGATCTTCGCGTTTGAACTCAACTTCTGGCAGAACGATGAACTCACAGCCACCGGCAATCGCCGCCGCCAGAGTCAAATCGCCACAGTAGCGGCCCATCACTTCAACGATAGAGATACGCTGGTGAGAAGAAGAGGTATCACGCAGACGGTCAATCGCTTCAACCACGGTTTCTAACGCGGTGAAGTAACCGATGGTGTAGTCGGTACCGGCTACGTCGTTATCAATAGTGCCCGGCAAACCAATGCAAGGGAAACCCATTTCAGTGATGCGTTTCGCACCCATGTATGAACCATCACCACCGATAACAACCAATGCGTCTAAACCAACTTTACGCATGTTATCAACGGCTTTCTCACGTACTTTATCATCACGGAATTCTGGGAAACGCGCAGAACCCAAGAAAGTACCACCACGGTTAATCATGTCTGAAACACTAGAGCGATCCAGCTGCTTCATTCGACCTTCGTACAAGCCAAGGTAGCCGTCCTCAATACCGTAGACTTCTAACCCTTTCGCTAACGCTGCACGTACAACACCACGGATCGCAGCGTTCATACCTGGAGCGTCACCGCCACTCGTCAATACACCGATTTTCTTGATCATGACTACCTCTGAGCTTGTAGATGCTATTCTTAAGAATTGTTTTCGCCATCGCGCTAAACGTTATTATATGTGGTACAGGACACAGGTATAAAAAATGAACGTTTATCGCTGCTACTGCTGAATATTATATCAAAGTTATCCAGCTGAATTGATTCAGGTCAGTCTAGTTTGTGGTAAAAAAATTCCCAAGCACTTAAAGAATAAATTTAGAAACCCACCACACTAATAACATTATTTCTTATAGTTTAGCCGTGATTAGAGCTCCCAATGCCCTTTTTGCCCATCAGGCACCACTGAACAGGGGTCTTGATGGATAATCACGTCCGAACCAGGGAAACGCCGCAAAATCGCCTGCTCAACTTGTTCAGCAATGCCATGAGCCTGAATTAAAGGCAGGTTATCGTCCATCTCAATATGTAACTGAATAAAACGAGTCGGCCCCGACTGACGGGTTCTTAGATCATGCACGCCGCTAACGCCCGGCCAAGCGTGCACAATATCAATGATCGCTTGTCTTTCATCGTCGTCCAACGCCCGATCCAACAAAGACTGTACGGCTTCATATCCCATACGCAGCGCGCTATACAAGATATAAACCCCAATCCCCAACGCAAACAGGGAGTCTGCGCGAGTAAAGCCATACCAGCTCAGCCCCAGAGAAATAAGGATCGCGCCGTTCATCATCACATCAGACTGATAATGGAGCATATCGGCACGCACTGCCTGACTGCGCGTTTTACGCACTACCCAACGCTGGAAAGTGACCAATACCATCGTACAGGCTAAAGCAATAATGGTGACTCCAATCCCTAGGCCGGGATCGGTCATCGGCTCTGGATTGATAAGGTGCTGGAACCCAGTAAGGAATAAAAACAGCGCCGAACCAGAAATAAACATACTTTGAGCCAGCGCGGCCAGCGATTCGGCTTTACCGTGGCCAAACGTGTGTTCTTCATCAGCCGGCTGAAGGGAATAGCGAACCACAAACAGGTTTGTCAGCGAGGCTGCAATATCAACCACAGAATCCACCAGCGACGCCAATAGGCTCACCGAGCCAGTATGCCACCAGGCAAGCGTTTTAATAATAAGGAGAGCGGTGGCAGTAACCGTGGCTCCCAGCGCAGCGGTTTTGACTAACCGTGCATACTGCTGGTCCATGAAAATTTCCTTTAACGATTAGGGCTGTTCAGTATAGCGAATTAATGACAAAAAAAAGCCTGTTGGAAAATGACGTGGTTCAGGTCGGATTAGCATCATGCCATGTTACGTTTGGAAAGATATATCTGCTCGGCGACAGCTTGACCAACTCTCTCACTTCGATCATCTTAATTTGCCGCATCAATTGTTATCACCCAGACGGCCATATCCGCAAAATCGGCAACCACCGATATTTGAGCAGCTTTTAATCATTCTGATTTACATGCCATTGAATGACACAGCAACATGATGTGCTCTTCTATGAAATGAAATCGCCTGAGGCATAGATCATCATGGGCCAATTTCGCTCACCCGCATCACGCCAGCAGTCAAAGAGTTCAACGTTAAACCATTTTAAGCAAAGCCCTAAAACATGGTCATACAGCCTGCTTTTAGTCATCGTTGCAATTGTCATCCTTGGAGGCAATACGCTATCGGCCATCTATCCGGCAGTCGCCGCATTCAGTGCATTTATTTTTACTGTCGGCTTTTTCTATTTGCTTTCAGGTAGAGCCCTATTTGCCCTATCGATCAGTAGTCTTTTGGTTATCGTGCTGCAGTTTATTAACCAGCTAAAAGTCCACTACTACAAGGACCATTTAATGTTTCCTGACATCTATCTGGCTGCCGATCCCTCCAATACTGCCACGCTGCTGCATTACCCTTCAGCAGGGCTGGCCATATTCGGATTGCTGGTATGGATAGTGGCCACGGTGGTTGTGACATGGCGTGCAGCCCAGCGCAAGACGAACGTCCGCGTATGGTGGTCTGGGGCAGGAATGATCGTTGTCAGTGGGGCATTGGTCGCGCTGTGTGTCACACAGTATCAGCACGTTTGGGCCACAACGCTTCCAGGGGGAACTGGCGTTGTTTCAAACCTTGTGATGTCAGCCAGTGAAGTTGGCTATGAGCCTCCCACTTTTAGCGGCGAAACCGCCGAATATTTTAAACAACGAGCCGCTGCGTTAAATCTCCACACCGCTAGCAACAGCCAACATCCAGATATCATCGTCTTGCTACAAGAGTCTACGGTCGATCCTCGACTCTATTCAGTACCCGATCCGAAAATGATGCCAAGTCTCACCATGTTTGAGCATGGCGGTAATGTAAAAGCACATACGCCAATGCGCGTACAAACATTTGGTGGCGGTACGTGGCTATCTGAATTCGCCCTGTTAACCGGCTTACGCAGCGATGATTTTGGTGCCATGAAAAACTCCGTTTTCTATTCTGCTGTCGACCACGTTAATGACAGTTTATTTAAACAGATGAAAAACAATGGTTATTACACCATCGTGCTTACACCATTTAATAAATCAGCCTATAACGCGGGCCATGCTTACCACGAGATGGGAATTGACCAAATCCTTCAGCCACAAGAACTGGGATATCCCGGTAAACTTGAGGATAACCTTTGGCACATCAGCACCGCCGACATGTTGAAATACGTCAAGCAAATCATGTCGAAAAAAACAGATAAGCCACTGTTTATATATGCGTTAACCATGTATGAACACGGCCCTTATGATGAAAAGCACAGCGACGATTATCATCTAGCAAACTACGTAAAAAATAGTGGTTCTGCTGGCGAGTTCAGCCACTATGTGGAAAAAATAAAGACCTCTGATGCCGCACTAGCGGATTTCTTCCACTTTGTTGATACACGCCAGAAACCGACCATTTTTATGCACTTTGGCGATCACCAGCCTGCTATTGATTGGGCCAATGGCTACACCACCACGCTGTCAGACCCGATGCATTTAACCCAATTTAGCCTGCGTGATAACACCAACTCGCCAGCCGTTACCGATTTAGGGCGAATGACGGATATTGCTTTCCTAGGTGGGATGGTTTTAGAACATGCCAATTTAAACGTTTCGCCGTTTTATCGCGCAAATATTGAAATGCGCCACCTTTGCAAAGGTGAACTCAACGACTGCGCCGACCAAAAACTCGTGGATAGTTATAAGAACTATATCTACGGGGAACTACGCGCTGCATCAAGACACAGCAATCCGTAACCCTCAAAATACAGACAAAAAAAACCCCACCGTAAGGTGGGGAAGACAGGGATGGTGAAGAAACCCAATCAGTAACACAATGGAATAAAAGGATTTATTCTAATCTTCGTCTACATTTTGACTACACTTCGACAAAAGAATCCACAATACAACGAAAAAGCCCCGTTA
The DNA here is from genome assembly GCF_036648275.1 of Hafnia sp. Classification (NCBI taxonomy): domain Bacteria; kingdom Pseudomonadati; phylum Pseudomonadota; class Gammaproteobacteria; order Enterobacterales; family Hafniaceae; genus Hafnia; species Hafnia sp. The sequence continues at coordinate 46,731 of NZ_JAVXIQ010000013.1, forward strand.
AAAGTAAACGGGGCTTTTTATTTCTAGCGCTGGATTAATCTGACGATAAGTTCTCTGTGTTTGTCCAAAGGTCATAAAGGCTCCCTTTGACGTACACTTTTACGTGAGCTATTCCGCTAGTCCACCCCATCGAGACCACCTTATCGACACTCACCCCCTTCTTTGGCATAAAGCAAGATGTTTTGAATATCTCAGCCAGAGACTCTTTATCTTTGTGTTGAATTATTGACTGGAGTCTATTGAATTCATCCTCAGAAGTACAAGCTGGGTAATCTCCTTTCAGACTTGCGGCCAATGCCGCTCCCGACCCAAAAAGACCAGTGCAAATGATTAAAGCTGTGAGTGATTTTTTCATCCTTTCCCTACCGTTAGAATTGTTTTGTAATCATTGACGCATTTTTATTATTACTATTTTTTAAGCATTAAATCAAAAAGCCCCGAATGTTAACGGGGCTTTTGTCATAGAGATAGGCTTAATTGATCCCTTCCATAGTGGGACGCTGGAAAAGCATCACGGGGAATGAAATCAGGCGGTAACGGCGCAGTGCCTGCACGTTTTGTTACTTCCCTTTCCACGCTGTTTAGCGTGGTGAATGACCGGCTACACTCCATATTTTGACACTGGTGATATTGCCGGATTGTCATATCGGTTATTTTACGGCTAGTACGGGTGCGGGCCATAGCGCCGCAGAATGGACATCTGAACATAATGATGGCTCCCCTGTGGGAGTTGAACTCCATTTCATTTTATTCAGTTTCCGCTATCCAGTCAGGTATTTTTGCTTCCAGTTCAAGCCTGGTGGTAAAACCGTTGTCGTCAATGACGTGCTCAGCACGCGCAATGATCCAGTCCTGATTGTCTATTTCATCCTTAAAACCGCTAACCGTAACATGCATTTCGGGGTAAAGCTCAGCGCGGCCACGCGCCAGGGTGATCGAAAACTCTGCCGCACCACGCTGAAGCTGTTGCCACTTTGCCGCCGCTGCACGTTTTGCCGCTTCCTCATTCTGATAGGTCTTGCGCAGGACATAAACGTTACCGTCTGCACCCTCCATGTAATCGCCCTCACGGCTGCTGCTCTTCTCTTTTTTGGGCTTTGCAGGCTTGCGGCGCTTAACACTGACCTTTTTCTTTTTACCAAAATTGAGATCCAGCCAGTAAGCCCTAACGCCGGTATACGCATCCCGATCGGCAATACGAAAGCGGTGCCGATCGCCGCTCGTGCGATCAATGCTGGCAGAGGGAAGCGCCTTCCCGTCAGCGGCAACACCACCACCTGGCAAGATAAACAGCAGACTGCCGTTCTTAACGGTGGCAATTGCGCCCAGCATGTCCGCCATGCGGGTAAGGAATGACATATCGCTTTCCTGCGTCTGGTCGGCGTGATCAATCTCAATATCTATGAGCATTTCACTGATCTGCGCCTTCAGTCCGTATCGGTGCGCTATTGCCGACACAACGCGCTCAACGGTCACGTCATGCCATGAGACTTCGCGCTTCACGTTGAATTCTTCACGAAAATCAGCGCTGCGGGCGGTAACGCCGATAGTATCTGCCGGGCCTTCGTGAGAAACCTCGTCAACCGTGTACAGCCCTTTGTAAATCAGCGGTTCACCCAACCAGCCCAATGATACGGCAAGCTCAGCCCCGCGCGGCGGCAGTGCAACCATACCGTCACTGTCATCAATGGATATGGACAGCTGATCGGCATCAAACCCCCTGTTGTCAGTCAGTGACAACGACATGATCCGTTCGTCAAGCTGCGTCAGCACCTTGCCGCCCATCGTGATACTGAATCCCGGACTTTTTATCGCCTCGGTCAGTGAATCGTTATAACTGCTAACGGCGTCGTTAAGTGATTTTGTCAGGTCTGTAAGTGTCATATTCCCCCCCTTCTTCCGGCGAAGGATCCCACGCGCGCGGGAGAGACCAAATCGGTTTTTGTTGTCAGCGTCCGGCCAGACCCACAATAGCGTGAGTGCTCGGCAAACATGGGGGATTATCACTGCGAACTCAATAACGTAATGGTGGAAACTATGGCGGAAGATCGCTTTCATGGTGCCCGCATCCGGGAAAATACCGACCTTGTGGCGGCTATCAATGACATTGAATCGAATGTCATTGGGGTCGTCGCCGTGGCGGATGATGCCGATGCGGAAGCCTTTCCCCTGAATACCCCCGTGTTAGTGACGCGGGTTAACAACGTGCTGGGTAAGGCGGGTAAAACCGGCTCCCTGTACAAAACGCTTAAAGCCATCGCTGACCAGACCAGCCCAAAGGTGATCGTTGTGCGCGTGGCAGCAGCTACGGAAGAGGAAGGCGGTAAAACGCAGGCGCAGCTTATCATGGGCGGCACGGCAGAAGACGGCAGCTATACCGGCATGTACGCATTTCTGACGGCTGAACAGAAGGTCGGCTATCGTCCGCGCATTCTGGCGGCACCAGGCTACGACGCAGAGGAAGTGACCTCCGCGCTGTGCGTCATTGCACAGAACCTGCGCGCGTTTGTTTATGCCAGTTGCTACGGCTGCAAAACGATGGCGGAGGCTACCGCATATCGTGCAACCTTCGCCTACCGCGAACTCATGCTTATCTGGCCTGATTTTATCGCCTATAACCCGCTGACCGGTGAGAACGAAACCTTCCCTGCCCCAGCCTATGCCTGCGGGCTGCGTGCGATGATTGACAACAATCAGGGCTGGCATAAATCGCTTTCCAACGTGTCAGTCAAGAACGTGCTGGGTATTTCCCAAGATGTATTCTGGTCGCTTCAGGCCGAAGACAGTGACGCGAACGAACTGAACAATAAAGAGATCACAACGCTCATCAAGCGTAATGGTTTCCGGTTCTGGGGAAACCGCGTCACGGATACCAAAGATTACATCTTTGAAGTTTATACCCGTACCGCTCAGATTCTGGCTGACAGCATCGCGGAAGCGCAGTTTGAAGCCATTGATGAACCACTTACCCCGGCTAACGTCAAGGACGTGGTCAGCGGTATCAGCGGGAAACTCAGCTCACTGGTAACGCAGGGACGGCTCATCGGCGCTGAATGCTGGTTTGATATCGTGGATAACCCGACAACGGGTCTTCGTCAGGGTCAGGTGCGCATTCGCTATAAATATACGCCGGTTCCGCCTATGGAGGATCTGACGATGTACCAGACCTTCACCGATGAATACTTTGAATCGGCGTTCTCTTCGCTGGGAGGTGCCTAAATGGCGGTTCCTCACAAACTGCGTCTGTTCACCTGCTTTGTGAACGGCAGCAATTGCATCGGCAAAGTCTCTTCCGTGACGCTGCCAAAGCTGACACGCAAGACGGAAGACTTTCAGGGCGGCGGGATGATTGGCTCCGCTGCGGTGGATCTCGGTCTGGACAGTGGCGCACTGGACACCACGATGGTGGTTGGCGGTCTGGTTCAGTCGCTTTTGCTGAACTACTGCGGCGATATCGACGAGACCCGCTTCCGCTTCGCCGGTGAGTATTACACCGATGGTGAAAGCTTGTTGGTTGAAATCGAACTGCGCGGCCGTATCACCGAAATGGACGGAGGCGAAAGTAAGCAGGGAGAAGACACCTCCGTCAGTTACACGATGAAGAATACCTATTACAAGCTCACCATCGACGACAAGCCGCTGTTTGAGTTTGATCTGCTGAACTTCATCTATAAGAAAGACGGCAAGAATATCTATCCTGACCGCATCACGTCTGCGCTGGGAATGGGTAACTAATTAACCTGATGAGTGGCGGCACATCCGTGCCGCCCGGAGTATTCAACAATGAGCAAAAAAAACGACAACGCCATTACGTTGGCAAAACCTGTTGTTCGCGGCGATGAGAAAATTACTCAGGTAACGATCACGGATGCGATCAAACAGGCTGGCTCACTGCGCGGGCTGAAGCTGGTTAACGTGATGAACATGGATGTGGACTCTGTGGCTGTACTGCTGACTCGAGTCACGTCACCGCAGCTCAAACAGACCGAAATCAACGAAATGGATACCCGCGATTTTGTCAGCCTGTCAGAAGCGCTTGTCCCTTTTTTGACGCCTGCGGGGTCTGGAGCATCGAGCGAGGCGGAGACGGAGAATCAGTAACACTCCTGCGGTTCGACCTGATCGACGATCTGGTCGCTGATATCGCGGTTGTTTTCAACTGGCCGCCCTCTGAAGTCTTCACGATGGAACTGGGCGAAGTCATAGCCTGGCGTGAGCGGGCGGCTGTCCGAAGTGGAGCCAGTGACAGTGAAAAGCCTTAATATCCGCGTCGCGTTCAGCGCGATCGATAAACTTACCCGCCCGGTCAATGCCGCCCGCCAGAGTGCGGGCGGTTTGTCAGAATCTCTCAAAAAAACGCAGTCCAGCATTAAAGATCTGGACAGTCAGTCCCGCACGTTCAACCGCCTGCGCGACAGCGTACAAAAGACCTCCCGCAAAATTGACGACGCCAGCCGGACGCTTGAAGGGCTGAATCAGGCGCAGCGGGAAGGTACACTGCTTACAGACAAACAAAAAGCACATATGGCAGCGTTGGCCGCAAAGCTGGAGCGCCTGAACTCTGCACGCACGCAGGAAATGGTGAAGCTGCGCGCAGCCTCACAAGCACTACGCGGCCACGGCGTTTCGCTGGTCGGCAGCGATCGCACCATTCAGAGCGCCATACGTCGAACTGAACAGTACAACCAGACGTTAGAGCGGCAGCGGAGACAGCTTGCCGCTGTCACACAGGCACGTGCGCGCTACGACCAGATGCAGCAAACGGCGGGCAAACTTCGCGGAGGTGGCACGATGGCCGTTGCCGGGGCCACTGCTGCCGGTTACGTAGCTGGTCGCTTTTTATCCCCCGCCGTTGGGTTTGATCGGGAAATGTCCCGCGTGCAGGCGCTGACCCGCATAGATAAAAGCTCAGTAGACTTTTCCGCGCTTCGTGATCAGGCCAAAAAGCTGGGCGCAGAAACACAGTTCACTACGACTGACGCTGCCAGCGGGCAGGCATTTCTCGCTATGGCCGGTTTCACTCCGCAGGCCATTCAGGCCGCACTCCCCGGCGTGCTCAATATGGCGCTGGCCGGTGGTATGGATTTAGGCGAAAGCGCCGATATCAGCTCAAATATCCTGTCTCAGTTCCGCCTCGATCCCAAAGAAATGGATCGCGTCAGTGACGTATTAACCGGCGCGTTCACCCGTACCAACACCGATCTGCAAAATATCGGTGAGGCGATGAAGTACGCCGGGACAGGTCTTTCCAGTCTTGGCGTCAGCGTCGAACAGACCACGGCCATGATCGGCGTGATGGCGAACGTGGGTCTGCGCGGGAGCATAGCCGGTACAGGTTTACAGGCTACATTTTCACGCCTTGCCGCGCCAACCGGCAGGGCGAAAGATGCCCTTAAAGAATTGGGCGTACAGGTCGCTGACGCAACGGGGAAAATGCGCCCTGCTGAAGTGGTTCTAACCGATCTCTATAAAAAGATCAGCAAGTACGGGGATACCGATAAGCTCTCATTCTTCAAAGATATTGCCGGTGAAGAGGCGTCAAAGTCATTCCAAGCTCTGGTTATATCGGCCGGGAGCGGCGAACTTCAGAAGCTGCTGGGTGAACTGAAAAACGCCAAAGGTGAAGCACAGAAAGCCGCAAAAATAATGGCGGATAACCTTGATGGCGATCTCAAAAATCTGGACAGTGCCTGGGAAGGCTTCCGTATCCAGATTAACGATCTCGTCAACAATCAGCTTCGCGGCCTGACTCAGGGACTGAGTGACGTTGTGGGAAATATGACGCAGTGGGCGAAAGAGAATCCGAAACTCGCCCAATCCCTGCTGGTTGTCGGCGGTAGCATTCTAGCACTGACCGCCGCCATTGGCGGCACATCGCTAGCGATCGGTCTCCTGATGGGGCCGCTGGCTAAGCTCCAGTTAGGTTTTACCCTGCTGACAGGTGGCAGGGGCATAACCGGAACGATTGCCGCTCTGCGAACTCTCGGCACGGCTTCCGGCCCAGCAATGGCAAGCGTGCGCGGATGGGGGCCTGTTCTCGGCTCGTTAGCAGGGAAAATACGGGGAGTTTCAACCATCATACCCGCTATGCGTGGCGCACTTATGGGGGTATTTCTTGCCCCCGGTGCCGCGCTGGGAATGCTGGCTAAAAACATCGGAATGCTTGCTCTTCGCCTCACGGGTTTTACGACCATATGGAGCATTATCACAACTGCTGTCTCTGTGCTGGGTACTGCGCTGTCACTGCTGTTGAGTCCGATTGGCCTGATAGCGGCGGCGTTTATCGCTGCCGGGGTTCTTATCTGGCGTTATTGGGAGCCTCTTAAAGCATTTTTTGCGGGTGTATTTACCGGCATCATGGAAAGACTGGCCCCGTTACGTGAGACCTTCGCGCAGTTCAGCCCTATCTTTGATGCGATAAGCAGCGCTGTTAGCCAGGTCTTTAACTGGTTCAAATCTCTACTTTCCCCAATGGAATCCAGCAAAGAAACGCTGGATAAATGCGCCAGCGCCGGTGAGGTGTTCGGTAATGTCCTAGGCGGTGCGCTCCAGCTTGTCCTGGCTCCCGCAAAAATGCTGCTGGATACATTAGCTTGGATCCTTGAAAAACTCGGTGTTCTGCCAGATGAGGCCGAAAAAGCCAGGAAGAAGATCGAAGACGCACAGCGCATGGCCGTTCTTCAGGACAAAGTCGCCCTCCTGCAGGGAGATATCGCCAAGGTTGCGCCGAAAAAAGCTGAGGTGAAAAACACTCCCCCCGGAACACCACAACCCACATCACCGCTGACCGGCGATAATGGCACTATGCGCCGGTTGCAGAATATCGACAGCAACACCAAAGCGACAGCCGACAACACGAAGAAGATTGGCCCCGGCGATATTGTATTTAAAAACCTGCCGCGTGCGCTGGCCGTTCGTGGGGAATGGAAGGAATCACAGCTGGCCAGCACGGTCAGGAACAACGGGCTAAGCGCACGCCCCGCAGTAGTGGCGGCATCACTTCCCGTCAAGCAGGTGGAACTCCCGCCAGTCAGCCGCAGCGCCAGCAATATACCGGTTTCCACTGGCGGCTTTACGGGAGAAATCCACGTTCACCTGCACGGCGTTGACCGACAGGACGCGCGCGAAATTGGCCGGATTGCCGCTGACGCAGTAAATGCCGAAATGGCCCGCCTTGCGCGGCTCAATCGCGGCAGCTTTAAAGACAGAGATTAAGGGGAGGCAATATTATGATGATGATATACGGGATGTTCGTTTTTGAACTGAAGACACTGCCTTACCAGCAGTTACGCCACTCGCTGAACTGGCGTCATGTGAAGAATGACCGCATCAACCGATCGGCAAAATGGCAGTACATCGGCGCGGGGGAGACGCAGATTAACCTCGATGGCGTGCTTTACCCTGAAATTACGGGCGGAGACGTGTCTCTTACCGTCCTTGCAACGCAGGCATACACTGGGCGTCCGTGGCCTTTAATCAGCGGAGCGGGGCAGATTTACGGGATGTATGTACTGACCGGGCTACAGGCCACGCATACGGAGTTTGACCGCTACGGGAAGGCGAAAAAGATAGAGTTTTCGATAAGCTTCCAGCGTTGTGATGAGGATCTACGCGAACGTCTGCAAGCGTCGTCTGTTGGCGATCTGCTTTCCGGGCTGAAGGATAAAGCCACATCCGCCTATAACTCTGCCAGTAATACGCTGTCGGGTTTGTTCTGACAGCATCCATATAAAAACTAAAGCGGGCATTTGCCCGCTTCATCTTCCGGCACACACCGCCATAACTGACCATGCTGCAGCACCGTTAAAAATGACCGTACTCGATGCACATAGCCAGCACGGTTAAAACTGGCGGTGCTGATAGAATACATATTTATTCCGGCTTATCAGGCCAGTTAATATCTGGCGCAGTCGAGATATTAACCGCATCCAGCGCATCCAGATAATCCAGCCAGTCGTTATATTGTGCTTTCTCTGAATCTTTCAGACGTCCCATCGACGCTTTTCCGGGCCATTGCTTGCTGTTCATATATTCATTGGCTTGATCAATTAATAACTGCTTTTCTGCATTTGCTGCCGCCACCTGCTCTTTATGGGTCGGTGGAGGAATATCAGTCCACTCCGGATAACCATCCTTCCCCGCAACCCGCATTTTACCCGTTGGCGGGACCTGAAATTCTGCAAAAGTATCTTCATCAACCTCTACGCCATATTCAGGCCACACCTCAGCCGCTACATAAGCGTCTTTCATTGTGATCGGATAAAATGCGTTAGTTTTAGCATCGTAAATGTATTTCATTTTACTTTCCTATTGCTATCCAGTTTGCCCCAGCGCCGGTGCCTGACCCCACACGGGAACTCATCAAATAAAACGCCGTTGTTCCTACCGGGGTTGCAGCAAACGCCGGACAATCATTAGCGGCGTTTATTGCCGAATCAAAAGCAGCAACAACAGTAAAATTTGTTTGCGTAAAAGGGATAGGAAGAATGATCGTCGTTGGATAACCTTGAGAGCCAGATATAGAGATACCACGCTGGATAATTGTTCCGTCTGGAAATTTCACCCAGCCAGCCCCGGACGTAAATTCGCCATGCTGAACTGCATTAACGATACGACTGTCATTACCCTCCGCAACAGTATTAGCAGACGTTCCAACATTGCGCGTTGCTGAACTACCAAGCCCAAGATTAGTTCGCGCCTCTGAAGCATCTCTAGCACCTGTCCCACCGGATGATAATTGCAGTGCAATATTTCCAGCAGGAGGGTTTATGGAGTACGCTCCCCAACCACCATTCTGCACAAACACATATGATTTCCGGTCTGGTGACCAGATTCGGGTTTCGCTGGAGTCCTGATCAAATCTTCCCAGACCTAAATTTTTAACAAAAAGCGCAACATCAGAAATATCAGCACCATTCTGGTTTTTTTGCATAGACCCGGTAATGCGTGAATCATCCCCGGCTGCAACGGTATTTTGCGACGTACCCACATTGCAGGTCGCGCTTCCACCTAGCCCTAAGTTCTGGCGAGCAAGTGCCGAGTTTGGCAGGTCCGCCAGGTTGCGCTCCTTCGCCAGCCTCGTATTCGCATTATCCATCGCGATTTTTACGGCTTTTAACGTTGACGCCTGCGACTCGCTATCACTCGTTACGCTAGTGCTTAGCTGTACAAAACCCTTCTCTGTCGTGGATGCGTCCGGATGGTTACGTGACTGCTCATGTGCTCGCAACTGCTCGTCAACATAACTCCTGACCTCAATAACTTTACTGTCAACATACTGGCGAGTTGCCAGCACAACAGCGGGGTCAATCTTCAGCGTTACCGCTTCGGTACTGCTGACAATAAGGATCACGCGAATAACCTGCACGCGCCCGCTACCTTCCTGTAACAGCGGTTTATAGGTCTCTGCGCAGTTAGCGATAGCAATCATATCGCCATCTTTATCAAAAAGACCGATTTCACGGATCCACCATCCGCCCACATCTTCCGGTATAACCTGTTCCGCAATAATCTGGTTGGTGTTTACCGGGTCGATGGTCAGCATGTTAAGTTGTGCACGGCGCAGCTCATGCGTCAGCGCGGTTTGTGCTGGGTTCGGCGTCGGCAGCGCGCCATTGCCATCGCCCACGGCCATCTGGGTGATTTCAACCTTTGCACCCAATGCCGTGGCATTTGCCAGTTTTGCCGCCCCGATATTGGTTAACAGGGCAAAATATTTAGTCGCCACTTGCGATCTCCACGGTATCAATTAAATGGACTGCCGCGCCGGTGTAGTCACCACCGCCCACGGATATGGTTTCAGGAAAATAAGGATAAACGGTCAGCGTATCGCCGATATAACACCCGGCCCCGACTTCGATATAGCCCTGCGACTGAAGCGAAAGGGACAGACCAGTCAGGTGGCGACTTCTCGGCTTTGCATCGTCAATAAGGCGCTCAAGCTCAAGATAGGTTTCCTCCGTAATCCCTTGCTCCTGTATGCCGATTTCAAGCTTGAAGGTTCCCGGCTCTTCGCCGCTCTGCCACCACTCGATCACGCGCAACAGAAAGCCGAACGGTTCAACCACGCGGCGCAGAGCGGAAATAGTCCCTTTCTGACGGTGAACCAGCCAGGAGGCTTTAATCACCTGCCGCTTGGTCTGTTCTGACCAGTTCTTATCCCAACGGTCAACTGACAACGCCCAGGCGAGATAAGGCAGAAGATCAGCGGGGCATTCGTCCGGGTTCCACAGCTTGCGCAGGTCAACAGGAATATCGGTCAGCCGTTCCGTCACCTTCTCCGTACTGCGCATAAAACCGCTGACCGAAGGCGGCAGCATGTTGTTATTCATCGGTGCCCCCGGTCTCAATCGTGAAGGACTCACACCGCGCGGCCTGAGTATCAGCGATCACAATATCGCTGGCAGGCTCCAGCAGCTCCACCCTTTGCACGCCCTGAACATGCAGCGCCGCCATAATGGCTGAACGGGCAACGTCACGGCCAATCTTGCCCTGCTGATTCAGCCAGGACTGAAGCGCGTCCTGCGCGGCGGTATGGATTGGTTCAGACTCCGGGCCGGGGTAGAAATACAGCAGCGCATTGATCTGATAATTCACTATCTCCGCTGCCTGAACGGTCAGACGATCGGCAACGGGGCGCTTATCGTCAGCAGACAGCGCTTTATCCACCGTCGCCAGCAATTCCGCACTGGCAGCGCCGTCGCCTTCGGTGGACAGCACAGAGACCACCACCACGGCAGGCGACGGGCTGATCGCTTTGGCGTCCGCCACTTTGCCGCTGGCACTTTTAGCAAAATATTCATATGCGCCAGTTGGCCCCGCCACGCTTAGCCCTTCAAACGCAGCCTGCGCCCGCAAACGCAGTGCGGTATCACTTTCCGTTACCGCGTCAGTAGTTGCCGTCTCCGGGGTGATGATCAGGCGTTCGGTGTTCAGGTTGCCCGCGAGATTATCAAGATCGGACGATACAGCATGGCTCAACATACACGCCGCCGCACCGTCATTAATCCGCTGTCTGAGCATCATTTCACGGTAAGCAACCACCTGAGCGATCACGTTCAGCGGTTCGGACTCCAGCTCCAGCGCGGCGGCAACGGATGCCTGCTGTTCCTGCGGGAATGCCGCAAGCATGACGGCTTTGACCTCGCTGAGAATGACTTCAAAATCCAGCACTTCGATAATTTGCGGCTGCGGTAGCTGCGATAAATCAACTGTTGCCATTGCTGCCACTCCTTAGCGTCAGCGCACTGCCTGCCGTCTGCATGGTTTCAGTGATAATGCCGACCAGTTCAGCGGTAACAGCGCCATCCTTTGAATAACTGATATTGATGCCGTTCAGGGCAATACGCGGCTCCCACATCGTCAGGGCGATCACTGCCGCACTCATACATTGCAGGCGCGTTACTTCGTTCTGTGGTTCATCCAGCAGATCGGGGATCATGCTGCCGTAGTCCCTCCGCATAACCCGGCTTGCCAGCGGCGTGGTCAGTATGTCGCGTACTGAATTCCACAGCTGATCGGTATCGGTAAGCTGACCCGCGCCGTCCGGGTTCATCCCGGTATAGCGGACTGTCATTTCGGCCCTCCGGTGTTGCTGCTGCCACCCTGCACACCACCATGCACGTGCGAATGAACCGTCACCCCGTTAGACGAAAGCGATCCGCCAGAATGGGTAACATTGCCCTTCATCGTGCCCCCCTCCGACAGTTCGAACGTCCGCGCTTTCAGATGGTTGGTGCATTCCACAATCGGTGTTTCAAGCGTGACGCTGGCAGAGGCTTTGATATGTGCTGTCTTCATGCCCTGCGCTTCCAGCGCACTGGCTTCTGCGTCATAGCGGAAAGAGGCACCGTCTGGCGCTGTCAGCACAATCTCTTTCAGGCTGCTGCCCGGCGCAGGGTGGTCACTGCTGTAGAGACTGCCGATAATGACCGCCGTTTCAGGGTTGCCACCGATACAGCCCAGCCAGACCTGCTCACCCACGGAAGGCGGCACCCAGATACTGAATGCCCCGGCGCGCGTGGTGTTCCAGCGCAGCCAGTCGGTCTGAAGCTCGCCGCTTTGCACGCGCACGCGCCAGCTCTCTTCATCAACAGCAATAACGACACCGACGCGCAGGATATTTTCCAGTAGGCGGATCAATTCAGCGCTCATCGTGCGGCACTCCCTAGGCTGTTAACCACCTGTTCCGTAATCATCCGCTCATCGGCAGCGGTAAATCCCAACAGCTCACGCACCGGATATTTAGCAAATGCACTCGGCCCGACCTGATCGCGCTGGCCGTACTGGTGCACACGCGCAATGCGCGCCGCCACGCCGTCATAACCCACGGAGGTACCGCCCGCATCAGCGCGCATTTTGAGAAAGCGATAGCCACGCAACCGCTGAAACATTGGCACTTTCTTTGTGGTGCTGCGGCGCACTGAACGCGTATTGATCTCGATGTAACGTTCAATATCGTTGCGGTAAAACGTGCGAATATCGTTGCGCTCTTCGTCAAAGCCGGTAATGGTGCGCCCGTATTTTCCCCGGCCACCGTGCCAGTTTTTGAGGCGACGGATCTCCCCCTGCCAGACAAACACAATACCTTGCTGAGAACGTAGCACCCGGCGACGACGGGCAGGATATGGCGAGCCTTCAGGATTTTGCTGCGCTTTGATGCGCTGTTGCTGGCTCTTTCGCAGTGTCTGGCCAACCGCGCGGGCGGTGCGAACACGTCCGGCCTGCGAGGTGCCCGCCAGTATGTCGCTGAAAACCTGATCCAGTTCACGGAAGAGATCGTTACTCATGCGCGTCAGCCTCCCACGTCACATCCTCAAAGATCGCGCTCCAGTCGCCGTCTGCTGACGGAATGCGCGATTTAGGTTCCGGCAAATGTTCCGCGCGGGGGATACCGTTTTCATCCAGAGAAACCTTCACGCGCTCGCGCAGCGGCATTTCAAAAAGAATGTCGGCGGTATCATCGTTGTTGATAAGGGTCGTAAATTTAATGTCTCGGTTCTTCTCGGGGTTCAGCAGCAGATCGGGCTGGTTGTGCCAGAGCCATGCCATTAACGGTAATGTGAAATCATCAATATCACCGGCAAAGCTCATCACAAACAGCACTAGGGTATAACGGTACATAAACGACGGTGTTTCGCCGGTCGTCTCAATGCTCCCTTCTTCCACAAAAACGGTGAAGGCTTCAGGGTTAGCCCTGCACCATTTGTTTGCACGGGTCAGGGTTTCGCGTAGTGAATCAACTTTCAGCATGGTGATACCCTCTTAACGCCCGAAACGTTCAATCACGCCCGCAATGATCCATAAATAAATAAGCGTCCAGTAAGGATGAGCGCTCAGGTATTCGAATAAAGTCATTGTGTGGCCCTCGCGTGGTCAGTCAGTCTTTTTAGGCGGCGCAGATCGAGATCGGCTATCGCCGCCTTATCGGCATTGCAGGTATCCAGCGCATCACGCAGGTGATCACTCCAGATGGCTATTGCGCCCCACGTGACGGGGGCGAACAGTTCCGGCGCTGGCGTTGCTGCCGTCAGGCTTTCCGGTACCGGTTCGTGTACGATTTTCACTTGTGGCTGCGGCGGTACGGTGTTGCAGGCTGTTACTGACAGAAGCAGGCACAACAGTACTGGCACACGTATCGTCTTTGATGGCATCGCGCATATTTTCACGTCGCATTTCTCCCTGAGTGTTTCTTTGCTGTTCGGTTGCCCGCAACTGTGCAAGGACTTCACGGGCATCAGCTGTCAGCGCACGCAGTTCACCCAACACCTCACCATTGCTCTTCACCTCGCGGGAAAGCGCTTCATTGCGAACGGCGTCTTTACCTCGCTGATGTGTCTGCCAAAGCAGGCCACCAGAAGCCAGCGCCAGCAATACGCATAAAATAGCTATAATCTTCATTTCTCAGTTTCCACGTCACGCAGGCACCACGCCTTAAAATCCGTTCTCCGGTTAACCAGCCCCTGACTGCGTTTACCGCCGCTGTTTACAAAGTCCGTCAGCCGGTTACACATCGCCTGCCATTCATGCGCCTGCGCCTTTTTCCAGATGGTCGTGCGTTGTTTTCGCTTCTGGCTGTCCGTGAACCACATCAGGCCAGTGCACCCCACATTTAGACCTGCATCCGTCATGGCCTCAAAGGCAGACTGCGGCATATAACCGCCTTCAAAATTCTGGTTAATACAGTTTTCAGCGTGCCGCATATCGTTAATCCATCGGCCAGCAATCTCGCTGTCGCTGTACTCCCGCTTCTCAACGCGCCCTGTCGAACCTATTCCGACCGTTAGCACGCCAGCCGTGCAGTAATACGGTGTGTTCCGGCAATCTTCCCAGCCAGCAATCTTTTGCTGACCTTCAGGCGTTGTGCGCAGTGCGCTTGGACTCAATGTGATACCCAGCGCAACAATGGCCGCGATGGAGCACTTTTTAATAAGTTGTTTCATCTTCCGGCTCATTCTGTTGCAGAAGGTCAAGCGCCCGACGCTCTGACTCACTCATTTGCCTGTGCGCCGCCTGCTCAAGGATCTGGTTAATCAGTTCGTTGCGACGCTTCTGCCCCCGTTCGATGCGGGCACGATAGAGCCATCCACGGGCACCAAAAACCATCCCGACGAAAAGACCAGCCAGCGCAATCTTTTCGCTCAGTGTCATTACGCCGATACTCGTGACCATTGCTGACATAGTGAATGTCAGCCAGTCATTCAGGCGCTGAAAAAAACTTAACCCCATAGCTGCACCATCTCCTGTGTCGCTTTGCGCGTGATTTCCGGCAGTTCAATCTCTTGACCAGCATCAAGAAAAACCTGCTGGCTCAGTCCGGGATTGGCAGATAATACTTTTTCGGTCACGCCCTGCGTGGTGCCGTAGTGCCGCCAGCAAAGCAAATCCACCGTATCCCCCTGCAACGCCCTCACTTTCATCAGCAAAGCTCCGCATAGAGTCGCGGTGTGTCGCGAATGTCGGCGATACTCCAGCGAGCATCCCGCCAAAGGTCATCCCGTTGCAGGTCAAGTGCGGCGGCATCTTTGTCGCCTTTCGCTGTCGTATCAACGTCGCGATAACCTTCAAGTACCAGCGCCCTGGCAATCGAATAAACCGCACGCCGGAAGCGGTAGACCTTCACGTTTTCACCGTTGATCATCAGCTTTTCCATCTCACCTGATGGCAGGGCTGAAGGCACATCTTCCAGCGCGTGAAAACCTGCTTTGAGCTGACCGGCGCGCCAGTCCAGCAACTGCGCGGTAACATGGGCTACCGCTTCCGTGGTGACGTGCATCAGTCTGGACGTGGTGATACCACCAGTGATACGCGCGGCCAGACGGAGATCTGCCAGTTTAATCACCGGCCAGAAGTCCCCTGCGCTGACGGTGGTATCGCCATCATCAACATCGGGGGTATCGCTGTCGGCAGGCAACACGCGCTTATTTGCCACAAGACTGCTCATGCACTTATCTCCCATAAATCAGGCGGTGGGCGGGTGGTTAAAAGACCGTAAACGGGCAGATATCCACCCGCGCCGCCTGTCGGACGGGGCCGAAGTCGTTAATTCTTTTTCTGGCTGGCAGGTTTGCGTTTTGTCGCTTTGCCTGTTGCCGCCTTGGTCGTGGTTTTACGCGCCGTCGCTTTACCTGCTGCGCTGGCGGTGGTGGTCTTTTCAGGAACAGGCTCTGCAGTACTGTCAATTTTGTCGGTGCTGGACGCTTCGTTTTCACCTGCGCCGCCATCCGCAGAAAGCTTCTTAACTTCGCGGGCAAGCGTGGCTATCTCTTTTTTCACCCCGGCATTAGGGTTACGCGTCAGCGCCTCCCGGAACAGCGCCAGTGCCTCCGCTTTGGTCGTGATATCAGTCGCGCCACGGCGGGCAAGCGCACGGGCCTTGCACAACTTGGCGCGCACCACATCCGGCATATCGCTGTCAGCGACAATTTCTGCCACTTCGTCAAGCACGGTGATACCGGACGATAAATCAGCGTCAGCATCAGCGGCCGCGAGCGTCAACAGTGGTTTGCTTATTTCTTCGGTCAGGAAGGTGGCTGCTGTGCGGTTGAAGTTATCCGGCAACGTCAGCCCGTGTCGCACCACATAGCGCCCCAATCTCATCACAAGCGCATAATCACGACAGTCAATCGCCCAGACCATCAGTCTGGTAATAACTTCATCCTGTCGTCCGCTGTCGCCGTCGAGCGTGCCTTCAATCCATCCCTCGTATTCAGGCAGCATGGATTTTTTCATTTCGGCTTTGGTTTCTTCGGACTGCACGCCGCTGAGGCGGGACAAGTCCATACGCAGGCGATGCAGAATTTGCTCATGCGCGGTGCGCTGGATATCGGATTCTTCATCCGCCTGGCCCCGGCGTTCTGCCATGACCTTCTGAAAATGTCGTTGTGCCGGTGTTAACATCGTCACTTCTCCCCGTCATGGCGGGGCAATGCCCCGCCGCTTCTGTCACTCGCCTGCCGATTCGGCTTGGGCGAACTGAATGCCGTCAATGAACGCAACATTGCCGTAATCCTCAATGACAAAATCATCGTTTGAAGACTGGTAGGTTGCGATACGGTTGTATTCCGGCTCTTCTTTGATCGTCCGGCGCAGACCGCCACGCTGGTAGTAAATCGACAGGTTTTTGAACGGTGTGATCAACACGCCATTCACTGGGAAGTAAGGCGCGATAAAGGTCGGCATATTTCCTACACGCTCCTGCGCAACAATCAGCTGACCGGCCAGCATTTCGGTATTTGGGTTGGTCTGGCTTAACGCGTTGATGGCCGAGAAATTGCTGCTTGTCAGCAGGTCGCCCGCCAGAATCACCACGTTATCCGGGTTACGCTTGTGCCACTCATCCATGAGGCTGTTTTTAGCGTCGTACACCGCAGCGCCAATGTTGCCGTAAGTGCCTTTCGCGACGACTTTGTTATCCTCATCGCGCGAAGTGATCGTTACGCCTGAAATGACGCGGTGTGGCGCTTCTTTACGGATTTTTTCCAGCCAGCCAATGCCACAGTCCTGCAACAGCGGATTAGTGGCGCGGTCAGACGGATCGCTGTACTTAACACCGTTAAAGCCAATCATGATACGGTCAAGCGACATCTGACGAGCCATAGCCTTACTGATCAGCGGCTGGAACTCCGGCATATGCGACCACGCATCAAGCTGTTCATAGCTGATGCCGTAGTCATAGTTGACCTTGCGGCACATGTAGTCGAACGGCTCCATGGAATGACTTGAGCCGGGGTTGCGGCGACTGGTGACGCTGTTGTTTACGCCAGCCATCGGGCCTTTGCTGCCGATCAGGACTTTCTGTCCGATCTGCTGGTTAACGCCAAACACGTTAATCTTGCTCAGAAAAGAATCATCCTGCTGTGCGGCCTGCTCAAGGCGCTGCTGACGTGTCGGATCTACAGCGAATTTTGCAGCAATAGCGGCGGTGGAAACGCCGTTGAGCTGTGCCTGCCGGGCGATGTACTGATCAAACAGCTGGCGGGTATTGTTATCCATGTTCTCTGCTCTCTTTGTGAATATCAGTAATCAGCCAATTGCGCGTTAGCGCCACCGCTGGCGGGTTCCCGCTGGCTGAAATTGGCGTCTGTGCTTCCCAGCTTGCTGGTCAGCGCGGCAAGATCGGAGGTCAGCTTCTGGATGGCCTGGCTATCCCGCTCGCGGGCGCGGCTCAGGTCGTTAAAACTGTCCAGCAGATCGGCATGGGATTGGGCGACGTTCTCTACGGCGTCGCGCACCTGGCTGAACTGCTCACCGTCAGATTTACGGCCTTTGCCGATAATCCCCATGACGCGCCCGAACCACTGCTTACCTTCATCGCTGCGCTGCTCAGCCAGTTCGATAATTTCAGCCTCAATGGCATCGGTGAACAGCGGGGCTTCACCCTGCTGATTGTTGAAGGACATAACCTGCTGACGCTGCTGCGCGGCAAATTTCAGGCGCTCGGTACCGAGGCTTGCCGGGGTATCGGTCATAGCCAGCCCCATGACATACGCCTTGCCGTTAAGCGCAAACTGCGGGTGCAGTTCAATGCTGGAGTAAATTTTCTTACCTTCTTCCGTCAACTTCTTCATGCGCTCAGAAGGTTCAATCTCGGCGTAAAGCGCGGTGCGTCCGGCGAGCGGGCCTTCGCTGATATCTTCAGCACTCAGCGCCGTCACATCCCCCATCGCGCCGAAATCACTGCCGGGGAAAGGCGAAAGATAGTGCTCCACGTTGACGCGTGCGCCGTACACGTCCGGGCTGTAGTTTGCTGCTGCATCACGAAGGTGCTCAGGGCGAATCTCACGCCCGTCAACGGTGGCACCAGAGACAGCAACGCGGAATTTCTTACGGGCTGGTTTAGCTGCGCTAGCCATGTTGATAATCCTGTTGAGTGGTTTCTGTGCGGCCATGATGGCAGAGCGTAACTTGCTGTCTCAACGAGGTTTTGTTGTCTGAGGAAGGCCAGACCATAAAGAGGGCGATAGCGGGATCGCGCGCGGGGTAATCTTCACTCCATAAACGGTGGAGGGCAGATGATACAAGACGCTTTTGTACGTCAGAGGGCAAAACAACTTTACTGGCAGGGCTACCCGCCAGCGGAGATCGCGCGCCTGATGGGAATTAATCAGAACACAATTTACGCTTGGAAGAAACGCGATGAATGGGATGAGACCCCGCCTATTCAGCGTGTAACCCAGACCTTTGATGCACGCCTTATCCAGCTTGGCAAAAAGGACAACAAGACCGGAGGAGACTTCAAGGAAATTGATCTGCTGACCCGACAACTGAAAAAGCTGTCTGACGGACAACCGGCAGGGACTGATTTGGGTAAAAAACCACGCAAGCGCAAGCTGAAAAACCATTTCACCGAAGAACAGATCGTCGCGCTGCGAGAGAAAATACTGGATTCCCTTTCGTGGCATCAACGCTGCTGGTATGAGCAACGCCACCACCGAAACCGCATGATACTGAAGTCCCGCCAGATTGGTGCAACTTGGTACTTTGCACGCGAGGCGTTGCTTGATGCACTGCGCGACGATGTGAAATACCCGTACCAGCGCAACCAGATATTTCTGTCTGCATCTCGCCGTCAGGCGCACCAGTTCAGGGGGTTCATCCAGAAGGTAGCGGAAGAAGTAGACGTTGAGCTTAAGGGCGGTGACAAAATCGTACTCAGTAACGGCGCTGAACTGCATTTCCTCGGCACGTCCGCTGCGACGGCGCAGTCATATACAGGCAACCTGAAGTTCGACGAATTTTTCTGGGTCAGCAATTTCACCAACCTGCGAAAGGTTGCAGGTGCGATGGCAACGCTGAAGGGGCTGACGCGTACCTACTTTTCCACGCCGTCAGGCGAGACCCATGAGGCTTACCCGTTCTGGACGGGCGATCGCTGGAATGAGAAACGCCCGAAGGCACAGCGCAAAGCGTTTGATGTGGGCTGGAAAACGCTGAACAGCGGGCTGCTATGCCCGGATAAAACCTGGCGTCAGATTGTCACCCTGAAGGATGTGATAGAGCACGGCTGGGAGTATACCGATCTTGAAGAAATTCAGGATGAAAACAGCGAGGATGAATTCCGCAACCTGTACATGTGCGAGTTCGTTCGCGATGGTGAGTCCGCCTTCAACCTGAACGCACTGATTGGCTGCGGGGCAGATGGTTACGATGAATGGCCGGACTGGAAACCTTTCGCGTCCAGACCTATGGGTAATCGTCCGGTATGGATCGGTTATGACGCCAACGGCAGCAGCGGTAACGGTGATAGCGGCGCGATTTGCGTTGTGGTGCCACCACTGGTGCCGGGCGGTAAATTCCGCACGGTGGAAACGGAACAGGTGCGCGGCCTTGAGTTTGAAGAGCAGGCAAAAGTTATCGAAAATTTCACCTTCAAATACAACGTACAGCACGTTGGCATCGATGTGACGGGGGGTAACGGTGAGGCCGTTTACCAGATAGTGAAAAAGTTTTTCCCGATGGCGATGCCCTACACCATGTCAATGACGTCAAAACGCGCCCTAGTGCTGAAAATGCTACAGCTGATCCGCGCTGGACGCTGGGAATATGACCGCAGCGAACGCGCCCTGATCAATGCATTTAACTCTGTTCGCAAGGTCAAGACGCCAGGCGGATTCATCACCTATGACACTGACCGCGCGCGCGGTGTCAGCCACGGTGATTTAGCTTGGGCGAATATGCTCGCCATTATTAACGAACCGCTGGGCCAAGAGAGTGGCAGCGGCGGGTTTGCTATGGAGTTCTGATGAAGAAGCGCACCTACAAAAACAAACACACTGTCAGCAGTGACAGTGCCGGACAGCCTGATATTTCCGACGCGCTCAGAAGCGATCCGGCGCTCAGCGCCTTCACGTTTGACGGGCCATATTCGGTAACAGACGGCTATGATTTGCTGGACAGCATGTGTTGCGTCGATAACGGCCGTTACTACGAGACGCCAATAGACTGGAAAGGGTTAACCCGTGCATTCACACAATCCCCGCTGCATCAGTCGGCGCTTTACTTCAAGCGCAATGTGCTGACTGGGTGCTATATCCCACACCCTTTACTCTCACGACAAGCCTTCTCTGCGTTTGCACTGGACTGGTTTGTCTTCGGCAATGCCTATCTTGAGCGTCGGTCTAATCGTCTGGGAGATCCGCTCAAACTTAAGCATGTACCGGCACTGAACACGCGACGTGGAAGCGACCTTGATACCTACTGGTTTATCCGGCAGTGGAAGGACGAATACGAGTTCAAGGCGGGCGAAGTCTGCCACATCATGAACCCGGACATTCATCAGGAAATCTACGGTATGCCTGAATATATGGGTGCGTTACTGTCCGCCAGCCTGTCACACTCTGCCGATAAGTTCCGCAAACTCTACTATGACAACGGTTCTCACGCCGGATGTATTCTCTATGTTGGTTCGGAGAAGGTGGATCAGGAAAGCATCAAGGTGGTGCAAAAGACGCTGTCACAGGCCAGAGGGAAAGGCTCCTTCAAAAACGTACTGATACATGCACCGGGTGGCGGCAAAGACGGCGTGCAACTGTTGCCGTTCAGCCAGATATCGGCAAAGGATGAGTTTCTCAATATCAAATCAGCAACGCGAAACGATTTGCGCGACGCTCACCGCATCCCGCCGCAGTTGATGGGCGCAATGCCGGAAGGCAACGGCTCGCTCGGTGATGTTGAGAAGGCCGCGCGCGTCTTCGCCATCAACGAAATGTTGCCCGTGATGGAAGCCATGAAGGGCGTCAATGACTGGCTCGGACAGGAAGTGATCCGCTTTAATCCCTACGCTCTACTCAAAGACGAGTAACCAGATTCCCCGCCGCGCATCCTGCGGCGATTCTCCTTCAGTAATTTTCAATCCCCGCATGGTCTACCACCATCTGAGTACCATTCAGCATGACCTTTAGCGCCCCTCACTCAGAGCGCATGAGCGCCATTCTGGCAGGCGCAATTTGCAATCGACCCCGAACACATCCAGAAGCGAGAAAACGCGTGGAGAAGGCGGAAAAGGCTGAGTAATGACAATTAAAGGTATCACCTCCCTGCCCTCCGTCGCGTGGGCTGTTCCCCCGTCACCTGCGCGCGACTTTTGCTTCGTTTTTTGTGCATTTGCCAATCCGGAGCCAGACCGTGCCGCAACAGGGCGGAAAGGACATAAATAGCTTCAAAAAAATTGTGCAAATTTGTGCACTATTGTGCAGTGAATAAAACAGTCGTGGAGCGTGTTATTATTGCGCAAATGGTCGTTATACTTACGCTATAAATGCGGGCAATGGAAATGAATATGAAAACGGTAACTGACGCTGAATTTCGGGCAAATCTCGGCGACATGCTGGAGTATCTTCGCTCTGGTGGGAGTATTGCCATCACGGGGGAAGATCAGAAAAGTGTAATTCTGTCAGGCGCAGATCTTAACCCGGAATATCTTGCTGCCAATGAGGGGCTTCAGGAGTTCCGCGAAAGGGCAAAAAAAATGAGCCAACAACCGCTTGTTCAGGCTGTGCGCGATCTCGAAAAGCGCCACCCGGCACTATTTTCTCAGGGGAAAAAAGCGCTTTCCTTTGAAGACGCCATGAAGCGCACAAGGGAAAAGCACGCTGAAATCATCAAACGACTTGAGGACAACTAATGGATCTGGTTTTTCTGTCAAAGGAGGAAGTGGAGCGTATCCATGCAGAAACACTCCCGCAGAGTGGGAACGCTAACGCCGGTCTGCTTGAAGGTGCGCTAAATCGCGTCCAGACCCTGCACCACTATGAAGGTATTGATGATATTTATGCCCTAGCCGCCATGTATCTGATCGGCATAGCAAAGGCCCATGCCTTCCATGATGGCAATAAGCGTACTGCCTTTCAGGCTGCATCTATCTTTTTGATGATGAATGGCTCTGAGCTTTCAGCTTCACTTTTGCTGGTTAAATTAACTGTATTTGCAGCGATGGGCGCGGCCAGTCTGGAAGAAACCACCTTCGCCCTTAAGCTGCTTTCAGATTATGGAAATGAGCTAATCAATGACTATGAAGAAGACTATCTTTAACAGTGGAATATGTATGGCAAAACTTGATGAATTTGACGGATTTTAAGTCACCGTCCACCTGATAAGCCGCCAGCAATTGGCGGCATTTTCATTTAGTTGCGGTACAAATATCAAACTTTCATAAGATTTTTAATCACAATTCTGACTACATCACCGTTAGTTTCTTTCTCCTTAGCCAGTAGATAAGCCGTGTGCTCATCCTTAAGCGACACGGGGTCGGCGCAACTGGTTTCATCATGTTCAACGGTAACGGCACCATTACCGTTATAGATTGCATATCCCTTTGCATCGTATCCTTCAAAGTAGCTGATATAACCGGATTTCATACCAAAGTCTCCTTAACGTTGTTATTGCCCTTATAACCTTGCCCTTTCTCTGCCAGCGCCCTGATCGCCGGACGTGCTAACACCATGTTTTGACAGTGGTGAATGGCACGGCAAAACTCATCCCGTCCCATTGGATGCTCAACAGGCAATCCAAGGTAGAGATTCCACGCATCACCTAAAAGCTGGGCTACCTTCTGTTCTTCAACCGTCAGCAAACAAGCTGAATCACTAAACACCTGATATTCACCCATGATTACCCCCGTCGACTTCATTTAATGCCACCATGATCGCCAGCCGCTCAGCAGGCGGAAGGGCTGCATATTTCGCGCGCCACCGCTCAACCTTTCGCTTAATACGGTGCCGATCGTTGTAGTCTTTCCCGGCAAATGCGTGGGAATACGCGCGCCCCTCCGGGTAGTTCATCCAGATTTTTTCTGTTCGCACCCCGCCGCGCGTCATGGCCTGAAATTCTTTACTGCGCCAGCCCGTTAAAGTTTCGTCATAGAGCCGCGACGGATAGCCAGACAGGATCACGCTGACGTTTTCCGGTAAACTCATGAGGCAGACTAACAGGCGCTCATGATCGGCAACGGTATATTCATGACGGTAGCGGGCGCGACTGGTGCGCGTTTCAAGCAGATAGGGAGGATCGGAATAAACCAGCACGCGGCCATGTTGAGTAAAGTCTTCTCTTTCCAGAAAACCTACCGCATCACCGTGATATAGATTCCACCGAGGCGGCGTTTTCCCCATCTTTGACCAGCGATCCCGCGTTAATTTAAAAGCATTTTCATCCACATCAATTCCAATCGTCCTGGCTGCAAGCGGCTTGAAAAACATCACCGCACCGCTGCCCAGATGCGTTTCAATGTAGGTATCATGCGGCGGCATCTCGGCAATGATTTTTTGATAAACACCGCTACCGCCTTTACTCCCTAAATAACTCATCAGTAAAACCTCGCGTTACAGCTGCAGCACTGCCAAAAATGACGGTGCTCGATGCGTATGGCCAACATTGCCAAATCTAACAGTGCGCTACCCAATGAGCGCCACTTTGTGGCGCTAGCGGACTCTTTGCCGCCCGCGCCCGCAGAATCGCCACTCCCCGCGCAACAAGCTGCGCAGGTCATAACGATTGTCACCAAACCCATTGGCTCAGCACCTCATATAGCGTCTCACCAACAGCCCGAATACAGATCCAAGCGAATAAAACTACCGCTGCCGCAATCCATGCCGCCCGGCGCTTTGCTGGTACGTTCGTCCGCATCCAGTCATAGGCCGAAACCGCCAGCAAAAAACCGATAACATCCAGAATCGTTTTCATTTTTCCTCTCTTACTCCCCGCTATCTGCTGTCTTAACCGCCGCTTTCCAGCGGTCAACCAGCTCGCCAACCTTGTGTTTGGATATGGATTTACGCCACGGCTGATCAGTACCGGCGATAATCAACTCACCTGTAACCGGATGCGCGCGATACACGGTATCGAGTATCGTCACTTCATTACCGCGCGCCAGTTGCATGGCCTGCGGCTTACTGATCTGCACTTTCTTAATCTGCGCCCATGACTGAACCAGCCCCGCCAGACCAGCAATTGCCGGTGATAAAACCTGCTCTTGCTGCCTGATTGCGTGGGCGGCTTTGAGGTAACTTTCTGCCCGCTGGGTGTCATATTCGGAACAGTCGCCGCTGGTAATGCTGCGCGCCAGCTCCTCAAACTCATCAGCAGGCGATTTCTGCCGCTTAGGTTTGTGGTTATTAAGGCTTTCCCGTACCTGTTTTCGCTGTTCCTGGGTCAACTGACCGATCTCAAACTGTTCCGGCCCTTCCCGCTCATCTGGCACTGTCATTAATGACGGTGATCCGGGCGGTGAATTTGTTCGTTTTTTGACCTCAGTACAGTTATTGACACGAGTCCTAGAGGGCGCGGACGCGCCCCGAAGGTCAAAATCAAAGTCAACGGCCTGCCCGGAGTCGTCTAAAACCTCCGGTTTCTTACGCACAATGCGGTAGGTATGCAGGCGAGTTTCAATGGGTGGGATATGTACGGCTGGCATCATCAGGCCTTTGATAAGATCCCGATACTCGCCGTAATCATTAGGCTCTTCTTTCTGCTGGTACCAGATACGCAACGGCAGATCACGGCGGGCAACCAGTGCCCCGCCCTGCAATTGGGTGTATTGCTGCCAGTCGCCAGCATCCGCAGCGCGGTGCAGCTCAGCAAACAGCGGGTTTATCTTGTCGGCCTGTTCCTGATTGCGGAACCGGCGCAGCTCACGCCAGACAGATACCGGCGCGCCGCCCAAAAACTGAAACTGACGGATGCCCCAACAAGACGCCCAGGCGGTAGCATGTTTTGACGTTTCTTTCAGCGGCCTGCCGCTCTCGTCGTCGGTTTCACCGTCGAGCGCGTAGCCGTCAATATTCTTACTGATGTACTTCACCACGTAGCCGGTGGCGCTGCCGATTTCCTGATCGATCGGCTTCATATCAAAACGCGGCTGATTGCCGTGCTTACCCTGCAACTCTTCCGCATCCTCGCGGGTGGCATAGTCTTCCATCACTTCCAGCAGCTCGGCGGAATGTTCCGGCAGGGAGAACAGCAAGCCGTGCCAGTGCGGCGTACCATCGTGGTGTGACTCAGCCACTCGCAGGCCAAAGAGCGGAATTTCACGGCGGGCAAGCTCAGCACGAATCTTTTGCCATACCCGGTTAAGGTAGCGCTGCGTTGTTCTTGGGCTGGCACCGTTCCATTTGGCATTACGATGACCGAATACGGTATAGGCATGGTATTTGGATGGCGCTGTCAGAGTAAAAAACTGGCCTGAATAACCGCTTTCGGTGGCGACTTTCTCAAAGCCACCAATGCGGGTCATGAGTTCAACGCGGCGCAATGCCGGGTTAGAAATGCTCTTATCGATCTGCTCAATAAGTGAAATACGCTCTTTGGTGTCCTGGTCTTCCAGTTCAAGACGAGCCATGATCGCGCGGCTGCGTTTGCGTCTGGCATCCCACTCATCAACATGGTGCTTACTGCAATACGGTGCAGCGCCCCGCTTCACGTCACCAAAGGCAATGTGCAGGTGCTCACGCCAGCGCGCAGCGTACTTTTTCAGGTTACGGTGCCAATAGCGATCATCCAGCATCTTGCTGATGCCGGTAGTTGCTTCATCAATAAACAGCGCGCCCCGGCAATACTTTTCCCAGCTTGGAGGCGTCAGGAAGAAAAGCCGCGCGAGGATAGCCGCTTCGGTGTAAAGGTATTCTGCATATTTGCGATCACTCTGCGTCTCTACCGTTTCGTGAACTTCGCTCAGCACAGACCGCATATAGATAGCTATATCCTGAGCCAGCAGCTCAACATCTTCCGGCGTGAAGTCCGGCAGGTGGTTAAAACGCTCAACCAATCCGTGAAGAGTGTTAAACGTGTGGTAAAGCGGGTTTACCCCTTTGAATGCTGTATCAGCCTGAGATTTAGCCTCATCGGTCATCGCAATAGCGTATTGCTCATTCACCATGTTGATGGTCGGGAGATCCCTGCGAATGATATCGCGTAGCGCCAGACGGGCGATGTGCCTGCCCTTCATGGTGTGAATACTGTCAATGCGGGAAGCCAGACGCAGGCGAATAAAGCGAGGTAGCGCCGCAAGGGTAACTTTCACCCACGCCAAAAACTCCTGTTCTTGACCCAGTTCGACTAGATCAACAACGGGAGTCTTATCAACACAAATGGCAGCTTTCGGCTTCTGCCATTCGTAAGCGTACCGGGTGGCGTCTGGTGCACTACCCGGATACGGAGGGGCCGGCGTTGGGGCGCTGCGCCCACTTGCGGCGGTGGTCATCGTGCGCCCATGCACCGATCAATCATCTGGTGCTGAATATCCAGCCCCAACTTTTCAGCAAGCGCGTACTCTGCCTTTGCCCCAGCAGACCGTTGCCAACCGTCCAACATGAAGACGCCATCAGCGCAGCGAAGCATGGCAAGGCAGATATCCATATACTCGGCTTGCTCTAAGCCATCCGGCAGGATCGCCGGATTAAGAGCAACGTTTCCGCGCCGTACAATGTGCGCAGCAGCACGGTGAAACGCTGGGCGATTAAAGCCAGGCAATCCGCTCATTGGGCCAGCGATGTAGATCTTTGCCATCACTGAGCCTCCCGAACTTCAACGCTGAGCACTAATTCACGCCCATCTTTGAGGCTATAGACCCGATCTATTTTTTTTATATAAAGGCTCTCAGCCACAGCCTTACAGGCCATATCTGTAACATCCGCCTTTTGACCTACCCACATACCCTTTTCCGTATTCAAAGTTCCGTAGTAGATATTTCCGGTTAAAGGGCTTGCCCCCATGTGCTTAGTTTTCATTGCAATCCCCCACCATCGCGCTGTAAGTCGCATCACCACAACACGGCCCACAATCAGGACAACTCCCACCGCCAGCCCTTCCGCACCCTTCGCAAACTTTGAGGATGCCGATCACCTCTTTGGCCTTCTGGCGGTTGCTGGCATCAGTGCTAACGGAGCGCTGTACGTCGATTTCATGCAGGCGGAAGCGGTGGTAAATCTCGCGGGTCGTTTCGGTGTCACTGTTGGAAATGACAACCGGCGCGCCATATTTGCGGTTCACTTCCAGCAACTCCGCCGCTAACTGGCGATGGTGCTTCTCGGTGAATGGCTCGGTGTGGTATTGGGTGAAATTGGCGGTTTCGCTGGCAGGCAGGTACGGCGGATCGCAGTAGATGGCTTCATCCGCTCCGACCATTACTTTTAGGGTATTTTGAAACGAGCTGCACAAGAAAATAGTGTTGGTGTCGTTGGCCTTCTCCGCAAACTGGCGGATCTCCGCCTCCGGGAAGTAAGGCGCGCTTTTGTGCTGACCAAACGGCACGTTATAACCACCGCTCTGGTTGTAACGCACCACGCCGTTGTAGCCGTGGCGGTTGAGATAGAGAAATAGGGCCGCGCGGGCCACATCAAGCAAGCCTTTTGTACCGTTGAAAATGCGGCGGTTCTGTAAATATTCCTCTTTGGAATTGCCGGTCGCAAAGAGCGGGCGCGCAAGATCAATCACCAACTCAGGATTGCTTTTGACCTCACGATAAAGGCGGATCAGGTCTGGGTTGATATCCGCAAGAATATAGCGGCGATAATCGGTGTTGAGGAACACGGAAGCGCCGCCAACAAAAGGCTCAACGAGGCAACCAGCCTTTGGTAAATGCGGCAGCAGTTCAGGCATAACCCGGCTTTTACCACCGGGCCATTTGAGTAGCGATCGAATCATTATGTTCTCTCCTCAGCAGAGGCATTAACCTCCAGTAATTCCCGAGTTTTACTTGCCAGTTCAGCCACACAAGCAGACACACAGTCCGAACAAATTGCCCCGTTAGGCGAGACAATCAAGAGGCTAGATTTACGATGGTCTAGGCAAAAATCACATAAGCGCCGCTCGCTGGGTAAAATTAGGTGCATCTTGCTTTCTCCTGGGTGCAGGAAGCCTGGCGCAGTGATGCACCTGGCTACTGGTTAATCATTCAGTGGTTAATTGACTACGCCATTCGGCGCGGGTGGTGGTGATTCGCGTAACGCCTGAACCTCAAGGCGTGGCGCTGCATAGTCTGAGAACTCCCACGGCAACGCCGCAGCTAGTTCGGCAAGACGCTTAATCCCCAGCATCAGGCTGGCTTTGTCCTGTGAATCAAATTGTTCAAAAGGCAGCGCGAGATGTGAATGAGTCAGAGGCGGCAGGTCTTTGAAGCGCTGCGCGGCTTCGTTTGCCAGCAGAATGATCACCTTTTTCTGAGTTTCCCCCAGACGGTTGAAACGGTTCGCCATATCACTGGTGCGAGAAGCTGAAACGCTCGACTGCAAACGCGCACATTGCTCAAGGAACATTTGACGCCCGGTTACTGGTTTTTCTTGCCCGATACTCATAACCCTATCTCCCATCACTGCCGCTTATCAGGCGCGCCACTCGGAAGTAACGCCCCAGATAAGCACCGGCCTCCCGGTGCTTTTGGTTTTACTTCGCCACATCAATGGTGAAATTAATTACCTGAGGGAGCGGGCGAAGGAGATCGCACAGTGGGCAATCACATACCTTGCTCGCGGTGCAGTCTTCAATATGGCGCTCTTCAAACCATTGAGTTACCGCACGACCATCAGCAGCGCGGTAATGGATGTAATAGGAATTGCCACTTGAAATATATTTAGCACAAGCCTCAACGGTACCTTTTTCGCCGCTGGCTTTAATTAATACTTGCTGCCCTAATTCGAACTTAAGCATAATTAACCCCGTTATTTGGATGAGTGAATACACATCACTTAATAAAGTGATGACAGGTAGAAAAAGTTTTATCTGTTACTTAATTACTAAAGCAGTTTTCTAAATAACCTTGCTAAAGAACTAAATAAGCCTTTGTTTATCTTCTTCGTATAAACAAAAGGCTTACTCATTCCTTTAATGAAACGGACCTTATTTGGCTCTGGCTTAAAAAAACGTCCATCAGGGCATTCAATCCAGCCGCGAGTATTACGGTAGTGCGTGACCTGGCAACCGTGTTTTAGCAGGCTGGCAAGTGATGGGGAATTATTGTTCATATTGAATACCTGCTACAGTTGTCTGCGAGCCTTACGCTCAACTTCTTCTCGACGCCTTTTAAGCTCAGAAAGCGCCTTTAATTTCTGCTCTCTGATTTTTTCACTACGCCGCCTAATCAAGAATTGAGCGAAATTCAAACACAGCACTGCAAAAATAAAAAGACCAATGAACATTTCAACTTTCATAATCTTCACCACTCTTTAATTTATCTATTGTCCGTATTGCTTCAGCTAAAGCAAAGTCACGGCCATAATAATTATCAATACTTCCGTTATCATCGCGCTTATTTATCAAATATGAATTGCTTCGATTAAAAGCATTGCGTGAAGATTTGCGGATAGTGAATCCGGAATATACGTAAACATTTTTGCTTACCATAGTTAATCCCGGAATGCTTCCAGCATATGCCCCATGTTGTGAATAGCGCTTTTTCATAATCAAAGCCCAATCCACAGTAACCAAGCGTCGCGCTGCTCTTTCGGACGATTGAAATAAGCATCACGCATCGCACGGTTAAACTCAGGAATGAAGATCCAATTCTCAGAACGACCAGTTAGAGCTACTGGGTTCTTCATCTGAACCACTGGCAACTTGCCATCACGAACCATGTCACCCACTGCATTAGCTGATTTACCAATCATTTCGGCAAATTTTGGGGCAGGTACCGCATCCACTGGATGACGCAATTCAATGAAGCCCTCTGAGTATTTATCTTTCATGTGTAATAATCCTCTTTGATGTACAGCCGCTTCTAGCTGGCTGTAGCCGCCTCTAGCGGTGAATATTATGGATTACATGTAATCCCAACATTGAGGAGTTTAGATCACTTATGATCCAAAAAACAAGCATCGGCGAAAAAATCTTACTTATGAGGAAAGCCGAAGGGTTATCTCGTAGAGAAATGTCTGAGATCACAGGGATTTCAGCCAACAACCTGAAAAACTATGAATCTATAGGTAGGCAGATCCCCGGCGACTATCTGGCAATAATTCTCGAAAACCCACGATTTGAGAAATACACGCTCTGGTTAATGACAGGAAACACTGCACCAGACGCCGGACAAATTGCCCCGGCTCTCTCTCTTGATGGGCCAGAAACTGCGGCAACGTCACGCCGATCCGCCCGCAAGATTGGCTAACGCTGCACCATGATTTCATTGACTGGATAGATTCAATATCACTCTCTTCTACTGGAGGGCTTCACTATGTCGATTAAGAAGCTCGAAGGTGGTCAATACGAAGTAGACGTATACCCGCGTGGGCGTAATGGAAAACGCATCCGCAGGCGATTTGATAAGAAACAAGAGGCTGTGCTTTTCGAGCGGTATGTATTAGTCAACGCCGACAAAAAAGAATGGCTGGGCGCAAGCGTAGATCGCCGCACCTTAAGCGAGTTGCTAGATACCTGGTGGTTGCTGTACGGACAGACACAGGAAAATGGCGAGATTGAAAAGCGACACCTGAAAAAAACGATCAGGGCGTTAGGAGACCCAGCCGTTAATAGATTGAACAAACGCACTATAGCGCAGCACCGAGGCCAACGGCTGGAAGATGGGATAAGCGCGGCAACGATTAATCGGGATATTTACCGCTTTTCTGGCATGTTCAGCACACTGATAAAGCTGGAAGAGTTTAGGAAGGAAAATCCTTGCAAGGGCTTGGAACCACTGAAAGAAACGCCGCCAGCCATGACGTATCTAACGAAGTCGGAGATCGGCAGGCTGCTGGAAACGTTGAGCGGTGACGATCGACGCGTAGCGCTGATATGCCTCAGCACTGGCGCACGTTGGGGTGAGGGCAGCACGTTACGCGGCGAGCAGGTTAATCACGGGCGTGTGACGTTCCTCAAAACCAAAAACGGGAAAAGTCGAACGGTTCCGATATCGGAAGAACTGGAAGAAGAGATCAAGACCAGCGACACAGGGTTACTGTTCAAAGTTGATTATGAAAACTTCTGCGAACGGCTCAAAAAGGTTAAGCCCGATCTGCCACGGGGGCAGGCCACGCATGTACTACGGCATACGTTCGCAAGCTGGTTCATGATGAACGGGGGGAACATCATTGCGTTACAGCAGATTCTGGGGCACGCAAGCATACAACAGACGATGGTTTATGCTCACCTTGCACCTGATTATCTCAAGCACGCAGTAACGTTGAACCCACTTGGTGGAGGGGTGACGATTTGACTACACGTTGACTACGCCATTAAACACTATAACCCGTTGTAGCCGCTTCTGGCGGTTACACGGTCGTTTGATTTACAAGGGTTTTATTCTAAGTACCTGATAAAAAAAACCCCACCTTACGGTGGGGGAAGACAGGGATGGTGTCTATGGCAAGGAAAAACAGGGTGCTACTCTTTCGTACCTAACTTCAGGGCTGAAGTATTCTGCATGGTCGCTATCTGCTGCTGCCAATTGGCAATCCGCTGCTGGTAACGCTCATTTAACTGGGCCTTTTGCTCTGGAGTAAGCAGGTTGTACATCTGGTTGCGAATTTTCGCCATTTCAACCTGACGGTTTATACTCTCCTGAGCCATTTTTTCGGCTAACTGCCGCACTGCGGCTTCATCGAACTTTTCTGCCGTTACCAGATTATGCATGGCTTCAGCCTCCGCTATATCAACGCGGGGTAAATCATGTCGCGCTAGTTGCATCAAATCGCGCATTTGTTGACGCTGATGTTCGGTAAGATTCACACCGTCAAACATACGGTTATGATCCATACTTTGATACAACATACCGTTTTGTTGAGTGCCATCGGCAAATGCTGCGGTAGAGGCCATCGCAAGCATCAAAGTCATGGCTAACGAGGTTACTTTACGCATCATCTACTCCTTTGCTTTGGCTCGCTTATGTGAATCAACGAGAATCAGTGTAACTCGGGGCCTGAAAACTAGCGTCAGTGCATGTAAAACTAAGTAAAGTCATGGAATAGCGGCACTTGTTGTCGTATTTTGCGTCAGGAGGTAAACACCTATGAATAAAATTTTACTGGTTGATGACGATCGCGAACTGACGTCACTGTTGCAAGAACTGCTTGATTTAGAAGGTTTTAGCGTCGTGATAGCGCACGATGGCGAACAGGCTCTGGAACTTTTAGATTCCAGCATTGATTTATTATTGCTCGACGTAATGATGCCAAAGAAAAATGGCATCGATACTTTAAAAGAAGTGCGCCAGCATCATCAAACGCCGGTAATTATGCTCACGGCTCGCGGCAGCGAACTGGACCGCGTATTGGGTCTTGAGCTTGGTGCAGATGACTATCTGCCAAAACCATTTAACGATCGTGAACTGGTTGCGCGTATTCGTGCCATTCTGCGTCGCTCCAACTGGAACGAACAGCAGCAAAGCAACGAAAGCAATGCGCCAACGCTAGAAGTGGATCACCTGCTGCTTAATCCAGGGCGTCAGGAAGCCAGCTTTGATGGGGAAACCTTAGAGCTCACCGGCACTGAATTTACCTTGCTCTACTTGCTGGCACAGCATTTGGGTCAGGTAGTGTCACGTGAACATTTAAGCCAAGAAGTGCTCGGCAAACGCCTGACACCTTTTGACCGCGCAATTGATATGCATATTTCCAACCTGCGCCGTAAGCTGCCAGAGCGTAAAGATGGTCAGCCTTGGTTCAAAACACTGCGTGGTCGCGGTTATCTGATGGTGTCTGTTTCATGATTAATAGCCTTACGGCACGTATCTTTGCCATTTTCTGGTTAACGCTGGCGTTAGTTCTAATGGTGGTGCTCATGCTGCCAAAACTCGACTCGCGCCAGCTAACCTCATTACTGGACAGTGAACGCCGTCAAGGCATTATGCTGGAGCAGCACGTAGAAGCAGAGCTAGCTGTTGATCCGGCGAATGACTTGATGTGGTGGCGTCGTTTGTTCCGCGCCATTGATAAATGGTCACCTCCGGGTCAACGCCTTCTTCTGGTGACAAGCGAAGGGCGCGTTATTGGCGCTCAACGCAATGAAATGCAGATTGTACGTAACTTTATCGGCCAGTCTGATAACGCAGACCAGCCGAAAAAGAAAAAATATGGCCGACTCGAAATGCTCGGTCCATTCCCTATTCGTGATGGCGAAGATAACTACCAGCTCTATCTGGTTCGCCCCGCAAGCAGTCCTCAGTCTGATTTTATCAACCTGATGTTTGACCGACCGCTGCTGCTGCTGCTTGTCACCATGCTTATCAGCTCACCATTGCTGCTTTGGCTCGCATGGAGCCTTGCAAGCCCCGCTCGTAAGCTTAAAAACGCCGCCGATGATGTTGCCAGCGGTAACCTTAAACAGCATCCAGAACTGGAGGCTGGCCCACAGGAATTCTTAGCCACAGGCGCCAGCTTTAACCAAATGGTTAGCGCGCTAGAGCGTATGGTTAATGCACAGCAGCGTTTAATCTCTGATATTTCGCATGAGCTAAGAACGCCGCTCACACGCTTGCAGCTTGCCACTGCGCTGATGCGCCGTCGCCACGGTGAATACAACGAGCTTTCACGCATTGAGATGGAGGCACATCGCCTCGACAGCATGATTAACGACCTGTTGGCGCTATCACGCAATCAGCATAAAACCGAGCTAGAACGCGAGCATTTGAAAGCCGATGAGCTTTGGGATGACGTGCTAGACAACGCGAAGTTTGAGGCTGAGCAGGTTGGGAAAACGTTAGAGATCATCAGCCCTCCAGGGCCTTGGCCGCTATTTGGCAGCCATGCAGCTCTGGATAGTGCGGTTGAAAATATCGTGCGTAACGCGCTGCGTTACTCTCATCATCAGATTGCGGTGACGTTTAGCTGCGACAATCAGGGCATCACTATCCACGTTGATGATGATGGTCCAGGCGTTGCACCAGAAGATCGTGAGCAAATTTTCCGGCCGTTCTACCGCACCGATGAAGCGCGCGATCGCGAATCAGGAGGAACAGGCTTGGGCCTCGCCATCGTTGAAACCGTGGTTGAGCAGCATAACGGCTGGGTGAAAGCCGAAGACAGCCCGCTGGGCGGGTTACGCCTGACGCTTTGGCTTCCGCTTTATACGCGATAAGTTTGGAGTATAATGCGCCCCCTGACCTTGGGGGCGCATCACATGCTTAATATCGTTTTATTTGAACCTGAAATCCCACCGAATACCGGCAACATCATCCGTCTTTGCGCCAATACTGGCTTTAGCTTGCACCTCATTGAACCTTTAGGCTTCACATGGGATGACAAACGCCTACGCCGCGCAGGTTTGGACTATCACGAATTTGCTACGCTGAAGAAGCACCATGACTATCAAGCGTTTCTCGATAGCGAAAAACCAGAACGCCTGTTTGCATTGACCACTAAAGGTACTCCAGCGCACAGCGCCGTGAGCTATCAGGCCGGAGATTATCTGGTGTTTGGCCCAGAAACACGTGGCCTACCCGCCTACATTTTGGATGCACTTCCTGCACAGCAGAAGATCCGCATCCCAATGCTTGCTAGCAGCCGCAGCATGAACCTGTCTAACGCAGTTTCAGTGGTGGTTTACGAAGCATGGCGCCAATTAGGCTACGAAGGTGCTTTGCTCAAAGAGTAAGTTTTACTGTGATATGCGAGGCAGGCGAGTGTCTGCCCCGTAGAATGAAATGAACCTGCTGTTAAATTCCGTCGCCGAACTCAAAACCATCGTGTGAACCGTTAAACAACTGATCCATATCCATAGACGGCTTTTCACTTTCAGGACGCCCCACGATGCGCGCAGGCACACCCGCCGCCGTGGTATGAGCAGGAATAGGATGTAGAACCACCGAACCCGCACCAATCTTGGCTCCGCGACCCACTTCAATATTACCCAGAATTTTAGCGCCCGCGCCGATCATAACGCCTTCACGGATCTTCGGATGACGATCGCCCCCTTCTTTACCCGTACCACCCAGTGTTACGGATTGCAGAATAGACACGTCGTTTTCAACCACGGCCGTTTCGCCGATCACAATACCCGTCGCATGATCGAGCATGATCCCGCAGCCAATACGCGCCGCAGGATGAATATCAACGCCAAAGACAACCGAGATTTGATTTTGTAGGTAAATGGCTAGTGCTTTGCGATCTTGCGACCATAACCAATGACCAATACGGTAGGCCTGCAAGGCATGAAAACCTTTCAGGTAAAGCAATGGCGTGGAGTATTTATCTACCGCAGGATCTCGCTGGCGAACCGCGAGAATATCGCGTGCCGCGTAGTCGGTCATATTGGTGTCGGCGCGATACGCCTCTTCCACCACTTCGCGAATAGCAATCGCTGGCATAATGGCATTGGCCAGTTTATTCGCCAGAATATAGCTCAGCGCACTGCCCAAATTTTCATGCTTAAGGAGTGTTGCGTGATAGAAGCTAGCCAGCATCGGCTCACACTCGGCTAAACCACGCGCCTCGGTTTTGATGCATTGCCAGATTTGTTCTAGTTCTTCTATCGACATACAACACTCCCTTCAATCAATTTAATTGCTGCCGTTACTATATCAGCTATAGTTATAATTCAGACAACAATTAATCAGACCAGCCGTAGCATGGTCAAGCCTTGATGTTAAAAACTTGATCTCTAACGGCTGGTTTTTTCGTCTTTGCGCGCTCGGCCTAGCAGCGTCAACGCCGCTTCACGAGCATCTTTATGGCAATAAAGCACCTGATAGATTTGCTCAGTGATAGGCATCTCCACACCAAAGCGTTGGGCCAAGGCCATCACTTCTTTGGTATTTCGATAGCCTTCAACCACTTGGCCGATCTTATCCTGCGCTTCCTGCACGCCAACGCCCTGCCCCAGCATAATCCCAAAACGGCGGTTACGAGACTGGTTGTCAGTACAGGTCAGCACTAAGTCACCCAATCCAGACATCCCCATAAAGGTGGTTGGATCGGCACCCAGCGCAACGCCAAGACGACTCATTTCGGTCAACCCACGTGTGATCAACGCAGTTCTGGCGTTTGCACCAAAGCCGATGCCGTCAGACATGCCTGCGCCAATGGCAATCACGTTTTTTACCGCACCACCTAGCTGTACACCGATGAAATCAGGATTGCTATAAACACGGAAGCTTTTGCCGCAGTGTAGTAGCTGCTGTAAATCGTCGGTGAACTGTGCGTCAGTAGATGACAGTGCGATTGCAGTAGGTAAACCCGCAGCCAGTTCTTTGGCAAACGTTGGGCCTGACAGCGTAGCTAAAGGAATGTCAGGGCCAAGCGCTTCACGAGCAACATCTTGTAGCAAACGACCTGTTTCTGCTTCTAATCCCTTGGTTGCCCAAACGATTCGTGAATCAGTACGAAGGTATGGCTTCAGTTGACGCAGCACTTCACCAAACACATGGCTCGGTACAACGACCAGCACATCACGGCTTGCAGCCATTGCCTTCGCAAGATCGGTTTCCAGCGTCAGCGTATCGGGGAAAGGAACATCAGGCAGAAATGCCTGATTACAACGCGCGGCATCCAGTGCTTTGATATGTTTAGGGTCGTGACCCCATAACACCACTTGGTGCCCATTACGCGCTAGCGTAATTGCCAAAGCGGTGCCGTAAGAACCGGCACCGATGACGGTCATTGAAGCCGTAGGGTTATTCATTAGGCATCCTGAGGCTGCGGTTCAGCACCTTCTGCGCCTTCAGCCTGCTGCAAATAATTCATGAACAGTGCGTCGAAGTTCACTGGAGCCAGGTTCAACTGTGGGAAAGTACCACGAGAAACCAGGCTAGTGATGCATTCGCGTGCATACGGGAACAGGATGTTCGGGCAATAAGCACCCAGACAATGCGCCATCTGAGTTCCTTCGATGCCAGAAATAGTGAAGATACCTGCCTGCTGAACTTCACACAGGAATGCAGTTTCTTCGCCCAGAGTTGCCGTTACCGTTACGCGCAGCACCACTTCAAACACGCCGTCAGCCAGTTGAGTGGATGCAGTGTCCAGATCCAGTTTAACTTCTGGCTGCCAATCTTTCTGGAATACAGCTGGCGCATTTGGAGCTTCGAAAGAGATATCTTTGGTGTAAACACGTTGGATCTGGAAAGACATCTCTGAGTTGTTTTGTTCTGACATAGCGTTAATACCTTTTAAGTTAATATCCATAAATGGGAATTATGGGGCGAATACCGCACGGATTACAGCAACGGGTCGAGGCCGCCTTTTGCATCCAGCGCGTGTAA
Organism: Hafnia sp.; assembly: GCF_036648275.1. Lineage (NCBI taxonomy): Bacteria > Pseudomonadati > Pseudomonadota > Gammaproteobacteria > Enterobacterales > Hafniaceae > Hafnia > Hafnia sp. The sequence goes on from NZ_JAVXIQ010000013.1 coordinate 84,349, forward strand.
ATCGTCACAGCCACCAATGTGCTGCCCATCAATAAAAATTTGTGGCACGGTTGTACGACCGCTGCGCTCAATCATTTCTTCGCGCTTTTTCGGATCGTTATCAATAGCAATTTCATTAAACTGAGCGCCTTTTGACTGCAACAGCGCTTTCGCACGATGACAGAAAGGACAGGTCGCTTTGGTATAGATCTCAATGTTTGCCATGATGAATTCCTTGCAAATTATTTGCCGCGAGCTAAAGGCAGATTCTCACCGCTCCAGCCTGCGATACCGTCTTTCAGCGTATAAACGCGCTCAAAGCCCGCTTTCACTAAATGCTCACCCGATTCACGAGAGCTCATGCCATTGGCGCAAACCACGATAACTGGCTGAGTTTTATGTTTCTCTAACTCACCAAAGCTGCCATTTTTCAGGTCGCTAGGCGTCAGATTCAGAGAGTTTGTCAGATGACCCTTGCGGAAATCTTCGCGAGTACGGGTATCAACAACAACGGCATCTTCTTTGTTAATCAGAAGAGTGGCTTCACCACGAGTAATTTCTTTTACTTTGGAGAAACGGCTTTTAAAGGTGGTGACCAGCACTGCTACAAACAGAACAATCCACGCTACGCTAAGTATGGGATGGGCACTCACAAATTGCATAATCTCTTGCATTTGCATGGGGTGTAACGACTCCCGTCAGTTAAGGGATAAAATCAAAGTGTCAGAGTATACCTGCGCAGTGCGTCAATTACAGCCAGAAGACCTGTTACTAAAAACGAATCTGCGGCATAACCCGAAATTTTTTATGTTTCAGACAGGATTTACCGGCTTGAAACAAGGTACAGAAACGATCATTTGATCTTTCTGCGCTCAATTCACCACAGACTGTAGTAAAATTACACTACTTTGAGTGCAAATAGCCGTGTATGTTATTCGGCCTTTGCTTAGGCACCGCTCTGCGGGCGTGTGAGTGATTCCGTTTTAACCTAAACGGCTATTCACACTTGAACGTATTTTGAACTCAAACTTTGAACTTATAAAGAAACGAGGTTGTTGCAATGTCGAGCGCCAAAAAACCAATGGTACTGGTAATTCTAGACGGTTATGGTTACCGCGAAGAAACCCAAGATAACGCGATTCTTAACGCTAAACGTCCAGTTATGGATCGTCTGTGGAAAGAGTATCCGCACACCCTGATTTCTGCTTCCGGTTTGGACGTGGGTCTGCCTGACGGCCAGATGGGTAACTCTGAAGTTGGTCATGTAAACCTTGGCGCAGGCCGCATCGTTTATCAAGATCTGACCCGTCTGGACAAAGAAATCAAAGACGGCGACTTCTTTGCTAATGAAGTTCTGGTCGGTGCGGTTGATAAAGCCGTATCTCTGGGCAAAGCCGTTCACATCATGGGTCTGATGTCTCCGGGTGGCGTTCATAGCCACGAAGAACATATTCTTGCTATGGTCGAGTTGGCTGCCAAGCGTGGCGCAGAAGCGATCTACCTGCACGCATTCTTGGATGGACGCGACACCCCGCCGCGTAGTGCTGAGAATACACTGAAACGATTCACCGAGAAATTTGCCGAATTGGGCAAAGGCCGCATCGCGTCCATCATTGGTCGTTACTATGCAATGGACCGTGATAACCGTTGGGATCGCGTTCAGTTAGCTTACGACCTGCTGACCGAAGCGAAAGGCGAATACACCGCAGAAAATGCGGTTGCCGGTCTTGAAGCGGCTTACGCTCGCGACGAAAACGACGAGTTTGTTAAACCAACCGTAATCAAAGCGGCAGGTGAAGCGGATGCCTCCATGAACGACGGCGATGCGCTGATCTTCATGAACTTCCGTGCTGACCGTGCTCGCCAGATCACTCGCACCTTCGTTAACGCTGACTTTGACGGTTTCAAACGCAACAAAGTGGTTAACTTCAGCAACTTCGTGATGTTGACTGAATATGCGGCTGACATCAAAGCGGCTTGCGCTTACCCACCATCTTCACTGGCAAACACCTTCGGTGAATGGCTGATGAAGCATGACAAAACTCAGCTGCGTATTTCTGAAACTGAAAAATATGCTCACGTGACCTTCTTCTACAACGGTGGCGTGGAAGAGCCGTTCAAAGGCGAAGACCGCATCCTGATCAACTCGCCAAAAGTGGCGACTTACGATCTGCAGCCAGAAATGAGCTCTGCTGAACTGACCGAAAAACTAGTTGGCGCTATCAACAGCGGTAAATACGATGCGATTATCTGTAACTACCCTAACGGCGACATGGTTGGCCACACCGGTATTTACGATGCCGCAGTAAAAGCCATTGAAACGCTGGATCAATGTGTTGGTCAGGTCGTCGAAGCCGTACAAAACGTAGGTGGCCAATTGCTGATCACTGCGGACCACGGTAACGCCGAGCTGATGCGCGATCAGGTTACTGGTGCTGCGTATACCGCTCACACCAACCTGCCAGTGCCATTAATCTACGTTGGCAAACCGGCTAAAGCTGTTGAAGGCGGGAAATTGTCTGACATCGCGGCCACCATGCTGACCATGATGGACATGGAAGTGCCTAAAGAGATGACTGGTAAGCCGCTGTTCATCGTGGAATAATCGATCCCCATGAGGGGAAAAGATCAATTTCACGAATCAAAGGTAGCCTTAGCGCTCAAAGCGGATAAAAACATCGGCGATAAACCAACTCGTTTGTCGCCTACTCCCGCAGCGTTTCGCATGTTACCGATACTGTGTGCCAGCGTACTCTATGCTGGCGCATGGTTTTCCTCATTCCCCACTCAGGCCGCTGATGACAACAAACAGCAGCTAAAATCTATTCAGCAAAACATTGCTGAAAAAGAAAAAGCCGTCAAACAGCAGCAACAACAGCGCAGTTCGCTGCAAGATCAGCTTAAAGCGCAGGAAAAAATCATTGCTCAGGCAAGCCGCTCTCTTCGAGAAACGCAGTCTGAACTGGCAACGCTAAGTGCCAACGTTACCAAGCTGACCGCATCGATTAAAAAACTGCAGTCGCAAGAAAACAAACACCTGAAGCTGCTCGAGCATCAGCTCGATATGGCTTTTCGTTTAGGCAAACATACCGGTATTCAGGTTTTACTGAGCGGTGAGGAAAGCCAGCGCAGTGAGCGTATTTTGGCTTACTTTGGTTATCTCAATGAAGCACGCCAAAAAAATATCGATAAGTTAAACCAAACCCGCACCGACTTAGCCAGCGAAAAGAAAGAGCTGGAAGCCGCACAGAATCAGCAAAAAGCGATTCTGGTTACGCAGCAGCAAGCGCAACAGCAACTGGAATCAGCCCGAGTTCAGCGCCAAAAAACCCTGTCATCATTGGAAAGCTCACTGGCTAAAGATCAGCAACAGCTCTCCGAAATGAAAGCGAACGAATCGCGCTTGCGCGATCAGATCGCCAAAGCCGAGCGTGAAGCAAAAGCTCGCGCCGAACGTGAAGCACGCGAAGCCGCCAAGCTTCAAGCCCAAATGAAGGCTAAAGAAGCGCAGGCGAAGAAAAAAGGCACGACGTATAAATACAAACCAACGGAAAGCGAGCGTTCACTGATAGCGCGTACCGGTGGTTTAGGACGTGGTAATGGTCAGGCGATGTGGCCCGTTCGTGGCCGAACCATTCACAGTTTCGGCGAAACGCTTCAAGGCGAACTGCGCTGGAAAGGGATGGTTATTGCCGCATCTGAAGGCAGTGAAGTGAAAGCCATCGCAGATGGTCGCGTACTGCTAGCCGATTGGCTGCAAGGTTATGGTCTGGTCGTTGTGGTTGAACACGGTAAAGGCGATATGAGTCTGTACGGCTATAACCAAAGCGCTTTGGTTAACGTCGGCGCACAGGTTCGCGCCGGACAGCCTATCGCACTGGTCGGTAATAGCGGTGGCCAAGGCCAGCCTGCTCTTTACTTTGAAATTCGCCGCCAAGGCCAAGCCGTCAACCCACTACCGTGGCTTGGACGTTAGCCCCAAGAGCCCTCATTCACCCGCAGTTACCGCTCCTGCAACAACAAGGGAAAACACATTGCGATTTTTCAATGCTGTCACCTCCGCACTTCTGATTTTCACCTGTAGCACGGTATCTGCCTATGCCGGAAAATTAGCCATCGTCATCGACGATTTTGGCTATCGCCCACAAGAAGAAAATAAAATCCTGCAAATGCCCTTGGCCATCTCGGTTGCCGTTTTACCCACCGCACCTCATGCACGTGAAATGGCAAACAAAGCGCATGCTCAGGGGCGCGAAATTCTGATCCACCTGCCAATGGCGCCCATTAGCAAACAACCGCTAGAAAAAGACACATTACAGCCCTCAATGAGCGAGGCTGAAATCCAGCGCATCATCCGCCAATCCGTAAACGCTGTGCCTTATGCCGTTGGGATGAACAACCATATGGGCAGCCTGATGACGTCAAACCTGCAGGGCATGCAGAAAGTCATGCGCACACTGGAGCAGTATCATTTTCTTTATTTTCTCGACAGCATGACGATCGGCAATAGCCAAGTGACAAACGCCTCTGCCGGCACTGGGATTAAGGTCATTAAGCGCAAAGTCTTTCTTGATGATTCTCAAAACGAAGCCGCTATCCGCCAACAGTTTAACCGCGCTATTCAAATCGCACGGAAAAGTGGGTCTGCAATAGCTATCGGTCACCCGCATCCATCAACGGTACGCGTATTACAACAAATGCTGCCGTCATTACCGACAGATATTGTATTGGTTCGCCCTAGTTCACTGCTTAATGGCGCTTCAGTGCCAGATAAGAATCCGCTGCCAACACAGCAAAAACCACGTAACCCATTCCGTGGTGTTAAACAATGCATCAGCAAAAAAGCGCCAGAGAAGGTGTATGCCACCGCCATGTTTGATGCTATTGGCACCAGCGTAGCAAATTCAGCTCCGGTGAAATTTATTCAGGCCCGCTGGCATTACTGGCTGTAATGGCGTCAGTATTAAATTAATTCATAATCCGGCATAATGTTGCATTGCGGATTATGAATTAATTACCAAACTAAAATGTATAAAAAAACACCTTACTTACTCTTTGGGAAAGAGTATTTACTGCTAATTATTAGCGTAGTTATTTTCAGTATTATCAATATACTGATGGCTCCCAACATTCACATGTCTTACCGCATTGTGACTTTCACTTTATCGTTATTATTTCTTAAAGCGATTCGGTCAACGCCTCTACGAATCATTCTAGCCTTACCGCTTCTGTTTCTTTGCTCCGCGGATATTAGCCTTAGCCTCTACTCTTGGTTTACTTTCAAAACGCCATTTAACGATGGCTTTGCTGCCAGCACACTTGAAAGTAATCCCATCGAGATGCTTGCAATGCTTGGCGTCTATATTCGCTTTGTCATTATCTGCCTAGCATTGCTTGTTTTGTTTATTTTGGCTATCCGCCCTGCACAGGGAAGAATGATCTCCAAAAAAATAACCGGAACTCTGCTGATTGTTATCTGTGCTATTGCACTGGCCTCTTCTGTGAAGTTCGTTAAAAAACGTCCAGCCAGTGAAGGCGCAAGCTCAGAGCTCAAAGTTGCTGCCCGATTCACAACCTACATGCCTTTCTTTAACATGAGCTATTTCCTGACAGCCATACAGGAAAGCCAAATCTTGAAGAATATTAGTGGGGCAGCACCGCGCTATAGTCTTAGCGTTAAAGATACAGGTATTGATACCTATGTATTGATTATTGGCGAATCAGAACGCGCTAAAAATATGAGTATTTACGGCTACCAAAAGCCAACTACGCCTCAGTTAGAAGCACAAGAACCGTATTTAAAACTGTTTAACCAAGCGATTAGCGGCGTGCCATTTACATCCGTTGCTGTACCTATGGCGCTGAGTGCAGACAATATTCATAATCATAATATTACAAACTATTCAGACAATATCATTAACTTAGCTAACCAAGCTGGCTTCCACACTATGTGGCTAAGTGCGCAAACAGCCTTTGGCAACTATGGCTCTTCTGTTGCAGGCATTGCCATGAATGCTGAAGATAAACTGTATATTAAAGGTTATGACAAAGAACTGCTGCCCCATCTAAAAAAGGCACTACAGAAACCAACGCATGATAAAAAACTTATTGTCCTGCATTTATATGGCAGTCATGAGCCTGCATGTAAAAGATACCCAGCAAACGAAACCGTATTTGATAAATCTAATGATATAGATGCTTGCTACGATAATTCAGTTCGATACACGGACAGTTTATTAGGCGAAGTATTTGGTTTGTTAAAGCAAAATAAAGCTTCGGTGTTTTATTTCTCTGACCATGCGTTAGAACGAGATCCAAGACAAAGTGCGCCTTATTTTCACGGTGGTATTACACCTAGCCAAGAGGCTTATCATGTACCTATGTTTATATGGTATAGCCCAGCATTAGCACCACAAGATAAAGATGAAACTGGGCAAGTCAACGCCGTTTTCTCAACCAGCTACAATGATATCCTCATCGCAACATGGCTAGGGGTTACCGATGCGCAGCGAGGGACATTCGCCAATATTAACGCTGTCATTGAGAAATTCGCAGGTGATTCCTCCGTTCTCGACAATCGCTACGAGAAATTGGATTACCACCAACTGAGAAAAACCGCTGAAGAGCCGTTATCTCACTAATAATAAAAGCCCCTGTTTGGGTAATACCGTTCACTTAAGCGTGATTTTAGGGGAAGTACACCGATGGGGTCGTAGCAGCTTTAGCTGCCGGAGCGCCCCGCGGTGTGCTAGCCCCGAGTATCTCGAGCTCTTAAACGAACGGCATTGCCCTATTTGGGGCTTTTACTCATATAAAGATCTTAATCCCAGCTCAGAACAACCTTGCCAGATTGGCCTGAACGCATGGCATCAAAACCTTTTTGGAAATCATCGATACCAAACTGGTGAGTGATGATAGGGCTCAAATCCAAGCCTGATTGCAGCAACGCGGCCATCTTGTACCACGTTTCAAACATCTCACGGCCATAAATGCCTTTGATGAACAGCCCTTTGAAAATCACCTGATTCCAATCAATGGCCATATCTGATGGTGGAATCCCCAGCATCGCAATTTTGCCACCGTGATTCATGGTGCTCAACATTGCACGGAACGCTGGCGGTGCTCCAGACATCTCCAAACCAACGTCAAAGCCTTCGGTCATACCAAGCTCATTCATCACATCAGTGAGGTTTTCTTTACTCACATTCACAGCACGGGTCACACCCATTTTACGGGCTAGATCCAGACGATATTCATTAACGTCGGTAATCACGACATTACGCGCACCAACGTGTTTACACACTGCGGCAGCCATAATGCCAATCGGCCCAGCACCGGAAACCAAAACGTCTTCACCCACTAAATCGAATGAAAGCGCGGTATGAACAGCATTGCCAAACGGGTCAAAAATGGCCGCTAATTCATCAGGAATATTGTCTGGAATTTTAAACGCGTTAAATGCAGGAATAACTAAATACTCAGCAAATGCGCCAGTGCGATTAACACCCACCCCCGTGGTATTTCGGCATAGATGCGTACGTCCGCCACGACAATTACGGCAGTGTCCGCAGGTGATGTGTCCCTCACCAGAAACACGTTCGCCAATCTTGTAGCCGGTGACCTCTTGCCCGATCGCAACAATCTCGCCCACGTATTCATGCCCAACGACCATCGGTACAGGAATCGTTTTTTGCGACCATTCATCCCAGTTGTAAATATGGACGTCAGTGCCACAAATCGCCGTTTTACGGATTTTAATCATGATATCGTTATGCCCAAGCTCTGGCTTAGGCACATCGGTCATCCAAATCCCTTCTTCCGCCTTCAGTTTTGACAATGCTTTCATAACGATGAGTTCCTTAGGCAATCACACCCAGCTGCTTGCCGATACGAATAAAGGCCGCGACTGCGCGTTCAATTTGTTCTGGTGTATGGTCAGCAGACATTTGGGTACGAATACGCGCCTGACCTTTAGGAACAACAGGGAAGAAGAATCCTGTTACATAGATGCCTTCTTTCAGTAATTCATTAGCAAATTCTTGCGCCAATTTTGCATCACCCAACATCACAGGGATAATGGCATGATCGGCACCCGCTAAAGTGAAGCCCGCCGCGCTCATTTTTTCACGGAATAAACGGGCGTTGCTCCACAGACGGTTGCGCAGTTCATCACCATCAGCCAGTAACTCAAGCACTTTGATTGATGCAGCAACGATGGCAGGCGCCAAAGAGTTGGAGAACAGATAAGGACGCGAACGCTGGCGCAGCCATTCGATCACTTCTTTGCGCCCTGCAGTGTAACCACCGGATGCACCACCTAATGCTTTCCCCAAAGTACCTGTGATGATGTCAACACGCCCCATCACTTCACAATATTCATGGGTGCCACGGCCATTTTCACCAACGAAGCCAACCGCATGGGAATCATCAACCATCACCAACGCACCATATTCATCGGCTAAATCGCACACCGATTTCAGATCGGCAATAACGCCATCCATTGAGAACACGCCGTCGGTCGCAATCATGATATGGCGAGCACCATCGGCCTTCGCCATTTCTAACTGGGCACGCAGTTCAGCCATATCGTTATTGGCGTAGCGATAGCGCTTGGCTTTACACAAACGCACGCCATCGATAATCGAAGCATGGTTCAACGCATCGGAAATAATGGCATCTTCAGGGCCTAACAGCGTTTCGAACAATCCGCCGTTAGCATCGAAGCAGGAAGAATATAAAATGGAGTCTTCCATACCTAAAAAATCAGCCAATCGCTGTTCTAGCTGCTTATGGCTATCTTGAGTGCCACAGATAAAACGCACAGATGCCATACCAAAACCATGAGAATCCATGCCTTCCTTCGCTGCTTGGATCAGTGCAGGGTGGTTAGCCAAACCTAAATAGTTGTTTGCACAGAAATTAATAACATGGCGGCCATCTGCAACCGCGATATCAGCCTGCTGTGCAGAAGTAATAATACGTTCATTTTTATACAGACCTTCGGAACGGGTCGTTTCTAATTGCTGGGTCAGCTGCTGGTAAAAATCCGCAGACATGGTGTTATCTCCTGGATGGGCAAGTTTGTGAAACATATTACTGCCTTGTTGCAAATGAAACGAGTTTGTAACTCACAGAATGTGAAAAATGCAGCAGATATCACGCTGTTGCAGGATTAAGGGAAATAATTACTTTCAGTTATGAATTAGTCGCCATGCACCACTCATGACAGTATGAGGCCTAATTTAGGGGCTTTTGATTCAGATTCATGCCCTATACGCTGAATGCTTAAGCATGAAATGCTATTATGAGGTCATATAACGTGGGGCGTTGTGCGCCACTGTTTCGTTTATTTAAAGGTAAATCTCATGATTATTGTAACCGGCGGCGCTGGCATGATCGGCAGCAACATCGTTAAGGCACTGAATAATAAAGGCTACAGCGACATTCTCGTGGTCGATAACCTTAAAGATGGCACTAAATTTGTTAATTTGGTCGATTTAGACATTACCGACTACATGGATAAAGAAGACTTTATTGCCAGCGTTGTGGCTGGCGATGATTTCGGCGATATCGAAGCCGTTTTCCATGAAGGTGCATGCTCATCCACGACCGAATGGGATGGCAAGTATATGATGGATAACAACTATCAATACTCTAAAGAACTGCTGCATTTCTGTTTGGAACGCCAGATCCCATTCTTGTACGCATCTTCCGCCGCCACTTATGGCTTAACGGAGCAATTTACCGAAGAACGCGAATTCGAAGGCCCATTAAACGTTTATGGCTACTCAAAATTCCTGTTCGATCAGTATGTTCGCCAGATCCTGCCAGAGGCAGAATCTCAGATTTGTGGCTTCCGCTACTTCAACGTTTATGGTCCTCGTGAAGGTCATAAAGGCAGCATGGCAAGCGTTGCATTCCATCTGAATAACCAAATCAACAACGGCGAAGATCCAAAGCTGTTTGAAGGCAGCGATGGCTTCAAACGTGACTTCATCTATGTAGGTGACGTTGCTGATGTGAACCTGTGGTTCTGGCAGAAAGGCATCTCAGGCATCTTTAACTGCGGTACTGGCCGTGCTGAATCATTCCAAGCCGTCGCTGACGCGGTTGTTGCCTATCATCAGAAAGGCAGCATCAGCTACATTCCTTTCCCAGACAAACTAAAAGGCCGCTATCAGGGTTTCACCAAAGCTGATACCACCAAACTACGTGCGGCTGGCTATGACAAACCGTTTAAAACCGTTGCTGAAGGCGTGAGCGAATATCTTGCGTGGCTGAATAACAAAGCCTAAACACGGCTCCACAACCGTAAGGAATGAAACACGGTATGAAAATACTGGTTATCGGCCCTTCATGGGTAGGCGACATGATGATGTCGCAAAGCTTGTATCGAACCCTGAAGGCCGAACATCCTGACGCTAAAATTGACGTGATGGCACCGAACTGGTGCCGTCCTTTGTTAGCGCGAATGCCTGAAGTTAACGAAGCGATCGCCATGCCCTTAGGGCATGGTTCTTTTGCGCTGGGCGAGCGCTACCACTTAGGCAAAAGCCTGCGTGATAAAGGCTATGATCGTGCCTACGTGCTGCCAAACTCGTTTAAATCTGCGTTAATCCCTTTCTTTGCTCGCATTCCAGCTAGGACTGGTTGGAAAGGTGAAATGCGCTATGGCTTGCTGACGGATGTCCGCCAGCTCGACAAAGTCGCATTCCCGTTAATGGTTGAACGGTATGTCGCGTTGGCTTACCCATCACAGCGGATAAAATCGGCTAAAGATTTGCCGCAGCCACTGCTTTGGCCAGCGCTCAGTGTTTCAGATGAAGAGATTGCTGAAACAGCGGCGGCGTTTAATCTGACAGACCACCGCCCAATTATTGGTTTCTGCCCTGGAGCAGAATTTGGTCCAGCCAAGAGATGGCCGCACTACCACTACGCTTCGCTAGCACAGAAGCTGATTGAGCAAGGCTATCAGGTTGCTCTTTTTGGCTCAGCCAAAGACCACGAAGCCGGTGAAGAGATTTGCCAAGCGCTTACGGAAGACGCCCGCGAATATTGTTTGAATGTCGCCGGGCAAACAAACTTAGATCAAGCCGTGATTTTAATTGCGGCATGCCAGGCAATTGTGACGAACGACTCCGGCTTAATGCACGTAGCCGCCGCGCTTAATAAACCACTGGTCGCGCTTTATGGTCCTAGCAGCCCAGATTTCACACCACCGCTGTCAAACAAAGCCAAAGTCATCCGCTTGATCACGGGCTATCTGAAAATACGCAAAGGTGATGCAAATCAAGGCTATCACCAGAGCCTGATCGATATTCAACCTGATGTTGTTATGCAAGCATTGAACGAGTTATTACCAAAGGATACCCAGCAGTAATGCATGTCTTGATTGTCAAAACCTCATCGATGGGCGATGTGCTGCACACGTTACCAGCACTGACAGATGCTATGCATGCCATTCCAGATATTAAATTTGATTGGGTGGTAGAAGAAGGGTTCGCGCAGATACCAAGCTGGCATCCTGCGGTCGATCGCGTGATCCCAGTGGCCATCCGCCGCTGGAGGAAGAACTGGTTTGGTGCTAATACACGTCAAGAACGCTGTGATTTCAAACGAGAAGTTCAACGCCGCACCTATGACGCCGTCATTGATGCTCAGGGGCTGATAAAAAGCGCAGCGTTAATCACCCGTATAGCAAAAGGCCCGCGCCACGGACAAGACTGTCAAAGCGCTCGTGAACCCTTCGCCAGCTGGTTCTTCAATCATCGCTACAGCATTAATAAAAAAATGCATGCGGTCGAAAGAACACGTGAGTTATTTGCACTGAGCTTAGGCTACACAAAACCAGAAAGCAGAGGGGACTACGCTATCTCTCAGCGTTTTCTCAGCCATCTCCCAGCGGATCACGGCCAGTATTTCGTGTTCTTACATGCAACAACGCGCGACGATAAGCACTGGCCTGAAGAACATTGGCGTGACCTTATTGCTCTGGTTGAGCCGACAGGTATGAAGATTAAATTACCTTGGGGGGCGGAACATGAGCACCAACGCGCTCAGCGCTTGGCTGAAGGTTTCAGTCATGTAGAGGTGTTGCCACGTTTATCGTTAGAACAGGTGGCAGAAGTACTCGCGGGCGCGAAGGCTGTCGTATCTGTCGATACTGGGCTAAGCCATCTCGCAGCCGCACTCGATCGACCAAATATTACGCTCTATGGCCCAACCGATCCGGGGTTGATTGGAGGATATGGAAAAAATCAGGTGGCGTGTTGTTCTCAGGATAAATCATTAACTAATTTGTCAGCTAATACTGTATTTAACGCTTTGGCTAAAATTTAATAAGAGTTGTTTTCTCTTCGGAGTATATATGAGTTCAGTACTACCAAATCAGAGATGGAACATCGATTGGCAGTCTATATGGAATAGATCTATTGTATTTTTATTTATAGTAACCTATTTTTTTGATGGGGTAAGTCGATACAAACATGCAATTAGCTACGCTATATACATAACTGGATTAGTTTATATCGTTAAGCAGAGGAAAAAAATATTCAGCATTTTCAAGAATAACCTTTTCTTATCTTTAACTATCTTTTGCATCGCAATAATATATGCAATAGCAATTTCAGTAGAACCATCGCTAAGCCTAAAGCGTGCTCTGAACACAGTTTTTGAAAAAATGCTTCTGGTATCCGTGATGATTGCAGCTGTTCTTCATAAAGAAGACAACAGCAAAATAGCCACTATGCTAATAGCGGCTCTAATCACAACGCTGGTTATCCTAACCGGAACAGAGATTAATCAATATATTGAAGAATACAAAATAGGTATTATTCCATTTACCAGCTTCGAACACCGCAGAATTTCTGACACTCTAATATTTATATTCCCAGCCATACTCACTTTATGGGTTATACCTGGAAAAAAGTACAAAATACTATTCTTTATACTTGCAGCAATTTTCGCTATTCTTATGCTTGGCACACTGCAACGAGGGACTTGGCTATCATTAGCAGTTCCCGCATTGATTTGGGCACTGATTAAACGCGAATGGAAGTTACCTTTGATAGCACTAGTCGTGATCGGTTTCGGCCTATTTGCCGCTCATCAAAAAGATCCACAGCAGGTCAAAACGTTATTCCACAAACTGCAACAAACTGACAGTAGTGGTCGTTATGAAAATGGTACGCAGGGTGCAGCACTCGATCTTATCCTAGAAAACCCTATCAAAGGCTATGGCTTTGGTAACGATCTTTATCATCATGTTTATAATGAACGCTCTCCAAGCTACCCTGACTGGCGTTTTAAACAATCTATCGGACCGCATAACTTAACGCTTTCAATTTGGTTCGCTGGAGGAATATTAGGGTTGTTTGCGCTTTACTATCTACTCGTATCTACACTAGTTTCTAGTATAAAAGGATATCGCTGTAGCACAGGTTTATCGCAAGAAGCATTCTTAATACTTACGTTGATATTTGTGGGTGATTTTTGTGTTCGAGCAGCGTTCGAAACTGTACGAATAGAAAACCTAACGATCATCATCTCTATTCTTTTTGCTCTACATGCAAAGAAATACTTATAAAATAATTAAGCAAAAAAAGAGCCCATTGGGCTCTTTTTTTACAATTAATTATTCTATTCATCAGCTTCAATATACGGTATGACGTTATAATCAATCGCAGTGTTATTCGATAAATTATAGATATTAATATCTGTAACGTTATCTCTCATAAATTGGAAGAAAGGAAGTATTTTTACTAAATCACGACTCAGTTCAGATGGCATAGAAAGCTCTCCATTCTTATCATAAAAGCGAGAGCACGAATCCACTAAATCTAGCCCAGAGCATATGATTTTTGTATAACGTAAACTATAGGCGATTTGGATTGCGGCATATGCCACGGTATGACAAGAACAATATCCATCACTAATATCTAAACTAAAGCCAACTAATCGTCTTCTTTTTGACATTGGCACGTCAATTAAAATATTTTTATTTCTCAGTGACAAAATTTTGAATTTTATCTTTTTAAAAAAACCACCCTTTTCTCTTTTATAAAGCATTTTCATGATGTGACAATTCTCTTGCAGAAATTGCTTGTCCTCTAAACTTGCTTTCTCAAATACATCACAATTAATTATAGTATGTTGGCTATTTTTAACAAAAAACTTAAAGTCGTCGTTTCTTTGTAATAAAAACCGGTCATCCGTTAATACATAAATAAATGGTTTAATTTCATTTTCAATGAGATAACGAGCAGAGCCATTTACCGCTATGACATCTGATTTATTGAGTAATGAAATTGGTGTATTTACCGATGTTGGGCCTGAAAGAAAAACAACTGCATTTTCATGCATTTTCTCTTTCATCAGCATATCTACATCATTTTTTGAAATGTATTGAGGATGATTCATAAAATTAACTTAGGCCTTACGTTTTTTAAACCCTAAAAACATTTTTATTTTTGCTTTAAAGGATTTTATTTTTTGACGCAAAATATTTTTATACACAACAGAATAATAAGCAAAATCATTAACAGAATTATCAATATTAAGATGTCTTTCCATATCTATTCTATCTTTGGCTTTCCGTTTTGCATTACACGCTTTGCCCGATAAGTCGATAATTCTTATTCCATCTTGTGATAAAATAAAATTGCCTTTATGCGGATCACCAGAAACCATATTATGCTGATGTAATTCATTCATTTTATTATTAATTTCAGCACGAATGTTTTCATTGAAATCTTCAACATCCGATAGTTCAATACCATCAACAAATTCAATTATCATGATAAATACGCTAGCGTAGTTAAATATTTTTTTCTCCGCTAACAGATAGAAATCATTCGGGAATGTAATTCCTTCATTTCTTACCCTATCAGTTTGAAGCAACAAATTCAGGTAGTAGTCGCCTTTAACAAAAGACTTAAAAAAACGTTCAACTTTTTTTTCTTTTGGCGCAAAAACCTTAAATACAAATTTTCCATGAGGAGTATTGATCAATGAAACCTTGGTGTCTTCGATACTGCGAAATACTTTTATGACATCAAGATCATTATTGAGAAAATCCCTGAATATGTTTTCATAAATTTCATTATTGTCTTTAATGTAGACTTTGAAATTTTTTATACTTTTACTAACAATCATGAAAATATCCGAATATTGATATTGAACTTCATCCAAACATCTTCTTTACAAAATACATAAAGTAAAAGTAGATGCCTTCAAAGGATTTATGCTGATTAAATTTATGTTTAGCACAGTAGCGAAGCTGGCTACTACTCTGAGGCTTTATTAGCGATGCCGTCCCCCAAGGGGAGTGCTTTTTCGCTTGATAAAACGGTGTCGCACTGGGGTATTGAGCCCATTCGTGCCAAGGTTTCGTTGGACCGATGTAGTGAATGAGTACCGTATTTTCGTCAACAGGGCTTTTACAATTCTTTTTTAGTTCATAATTTAAACTAAATTGTGTATTGTATTTCTTATCTAAGAACATTACCCGTCCAGCTAGGATTATATTGAGCACATCTTGATCGTAATAAGTCAGTTTGCTTCTTATATCACTATCGTTTAATGACTTCATAGCCTGCATGCTAACATCAAGTGCTTGCCATTCAGCTAAGTCAATTACCAAAACACCCGTATTAAAATACCCTTTGGCGATAAGATCATTCCCTAACACCTCAGCACGTTGAAGCCACCACTTCTCATCACGCTCAGTAACTGCAGCAACCACAGCGCCATTCAGAGGGAGATGAACAAGTTCTTGTATTGAACCATTGCATACAACATCAGAATCAATATATGTAATGCGTTCTAACTTTCCGCTAAAATAATCAGCAATAATGAATCTAAAGTAAATAGCATATGTCCAAAGCTTATTTTCTGGCAGAGATTTTAAACTATCTGCATTAACGAGATAAATAGAGATATTCGTTTTATATTGCTCGGCTAATGCTTTAAATTTTTCTCTATCGCTCTCAGAAAAAGAGTCGGTAAACACATGGAAATTAAATTTTAGCTCTGAATTATTGATAAGAAATGACGTGATTGATACTGCACAGCCAAACAAAAAATTTTTATCTGTACCGTAAGCAATATTCTGGTATTGGCTGCTATCGTCAGGTTTATTACCAATATATGTTATGACGTCCTTGATGTACTGCTCTTCATGGAAAAACATAGTTTCTCACTTATCCTCTCAATACACTGAAAGATCGGTCATAGCGATTTGCGTATAGTACGTTCTTTAATTTTTTCAGACTTAGTAATCGCTTTTTCTAGCAATTCCCGCTCTTGCGTCAATGTTTGACGCAACGGGGCATCAAAATAAATTTTAAGAAAATAAAGAATGTCTTTTTTACTCAGCCCAATATTGGAAGATGAGAAATATAAACCAATCAGATCTTTATCTCTCCAACGTTTCGGTACTTTGTCACGGATCTGCGATCGGTGTAAGTCGATAACCGATAATTTGAGCTGACTTTCATCGCCATCGAACGGCAAATGAAGTAAAAAATGGCAAATATAACAATCGCGATGATTTACTCCACCACGATGCATCTTCCTCACCATCGTTGCCAATCGCTTAATTAGCATACGCTTGATACGAAAATCAGGGGGGGTTTGCTCCCAATCAGCACAGTAATCTTCTAGGCTAATTGTGGGCGCCAAATCTTCAGTAATAATAAAAGATTTCCGCGTCAGTGGATTAGTTCCCGTTTGACCGAAGCCAATGCCTTTCATGGTATCAACGTCTAATTGGTACAAACGGTGAATCGCTTTCCACTCACGATCGGCTCCCAATACAGGTATACGGAAAGAAATCAGATTTTTCAAAACTTCCTTTAGCGTAGTGCCATAGTGAATTTTAATAAAATATGATTTCTCTGCTAAAGAAAAACGAAGCGTTTTACGAGTCTCCAAAGCACGAAAAACCTCCCCTTGAAGTTTCTCTACTTCAACAAAAGGATCTTTTCCCTTCCACAATGTGGTTAAGGGCTCTTTTAACTCAATCATTTTTACCACCTAAAATGAGATCCGCCGCCCTTTCTGGCAAGCTATACAGATCTTCTTTATCCGCATACGCTTTAGCGTGTTCGGACCATGTATCTCTTAGTTTTTTGTCATCTAGCCCGCGCGCTAAAACTTCATTTAACTGCTGTTGTTCGAATGGCTCAGAAATCACCACTCCACAATCCGCGCTAGCAACGTGATGAGCATAGCCACAAGTTTCTGTCGTAATAACCGGCAGCCCAGCCGCAATCGCCTCAATTAAAACGATACCCGCTGACTCTTGGTATGCAGGATGCATTAACACGTCCGCAGCAGCCATTAATTCAGGGATATCATCTCGGCCAGAGTAAAATTGAACCTGAGATAAAATATCCAACTTCGCGGCGAGTGCTTGATAACGCTTCGGCTTATCTTGCCCAACTACAATTAACTTTGTCTTTAATTTAACTGCCGTTGGCAATGCAGAGATTGCACGCAACGTCCGATCAACGCCTTTACGTTTAAAATCAGACCCCACCTGTAGCACCAGCAATTCATCTTCAGCAACAGCGTTGCGTTGACGAAATTCTTCACGAATATTAGCTGGACGATGATCGTACTTTCTATCTAAAGATATTCCTGGCGGAACAATATGAAAACGCTCAGGCGCAGTTTGATAGTGTCTTTTGAAATCTGCAATTTGCTTGCCGGTCAGCATTAGCAACTCAGCGTGGCTCTCATTTGAAAATACGGCTCGTTCAAACTCCGCATAATGCTTATAACGTGAAGTTAATCGGTAGAAAAATCCTTTTTCCTGTGCCACTTTTTCGGCATAACACACGTCTGCAGCATAGTAATAATCGAGCCCCGGCATCTTGTTGAAACCTACCACGATGTCGGCTGGATTAGTCTGCAGATCATGTGTTACCCAATCACTATATTCTTTATTTCGGCCATGGTTTGAATGTGAGCGAGTGGGCACTTGGATATATTCGAAATCTGCTGGACGTTCGCCCTCCCAAGACATCGCATAAACACGGATATGATGCCCACGAGCCTGACATGCCAGTGCAATACGTAGAAAGTCGCGCTGCAATCCACCAAACGGAAAATATTTATATAAACAGAACGCAATATTCATTATTCGCTATCCCTAGGCATGAGTTCATCTGAGCTATCCTTCAGAAGCTTTTCTGTAGCCTTAATAACGTCACTTGCTGGGATACAGGATAGATATTTACGATGACGATCCAGATTGTCTCGCGTAGGCATTGGCTGATAGTCACCCGCCCAAAACATAATGAAACTATCACTCCACGGACGCCAGAATCGGTGATCGGTGGCGCCAAATAAGCAAACAATTGGCGTTTTCAGTGCCGCAGCAATGTGCATCGGGGCAGAATCAACGCCAATAAACAGAGACGCATGATCAATCAGAGCCGCAAGCTCGGGGAACGATGTTTTACCGGCCAACGCTGTAACAGGCTTTATTTTGCAGTGCTCTTTAATTTTAGTTACGCAGGCAATATCAGCAGCGCTTGGCCCTGAGGTTAGCACCACGCTATACCCACGAGATTCTAATGAATCAATAACCTCTGAGAATTTTTCTTCATCCCAGCATTTAAACATCTGGCGAGCCGTTGGCTGAATGACAACATAATGCTGGCTATCTACACCGTTCTCAGAGAGCTGCTGCTGAATGGCAAACCAATGATCGGGCTGATAGCTCATCTTTGTTGCAGTGATGATTTTTTGCAAACCCAGAGGCGCAAGAGTCGATAAATTGCGCTCAACGATATGCATACCTTTCGGTTCGACCGATTCACTAAAGCAGCTTGTCCAAAATATCGATTTACGGTGGTGAAACTGCAGCGAAATTTTATCTTTAGCCTGTAAGCATTTAACTAAAAAAGCGACCGGCCACTGATCTGTCAGATTAATCACTAAATCGTAATTATTCTTCCTCAGCAAACTAATCGTCTTCGCTACATTTTGTAGTTTTTCGAATGCTGATGTTTTTCTATTTTTGATCCCGTAGAGTGCATTAACCTCAGGGTTTTCCGAGAGAATTGGCATAGTGTCTTCATATAATAAGACATCGATTTTAGCATCTGGATAGTTGAGCTTTAGCGTACTGATGACTGGAGTTGTCAGCAGCATGTCTCCATGAAACCTAAGCTTGATGACGAGTATTCTTTTATATTGTTTATCCACTTGCCGCTCTTATCTATCGGGTTATAAGACGCTGTATGCGAAAACTCATGCATAAAGGCGATCCGCGAATAGGCACGCTACCGCCCTTGGCTCTACAGCAACCAATTCACTGATAAAATCTTCTCTGTTTATATTTTGCTATTGTATCACTAGTTATTGCAGGTGCCGAATTCCTTATTTCCAACAAAAATTAATAAATCATTTAAAATCAAACTAATAAGAGAATTATCTATGACAAAAGAAAACGCGACCCTACAAAACATTATCTATCTAATTGATTTTATCAATTAATAATACAATCTTACGAAAACCACATTATTAACAATGAGTTGTAAGTGAATTCTCGGTTTTTCAGGTAGTTGAAGACCAAAAGTGATGGCTTTGCCTTAGTTAAATACTTAGAATCCCAACCAAGTTTACCTACCATACAAACCTCTTATGCTTCAAACGCTTTACACCATACTGCTTTACCTAATCCAGCCGCTCATTTGGATCAGATTGTGGATGCGTGGTCGTAAAGCTCCTGCCTATAGAAAGCGTTGGGCGGAGCGATATGGCTTTTGCTCAAACAAAATGCTTTCCGGTGGGATCATGTTGCACTCTGTTTCCGTAGGGGAAACGCTGGCGGCGATCCCGTTAGTTAGAGCCTTGCGCCATCGCTATCCAACGCTACCGATCACAGTAACCACCATGACGCCAACGGGCTCAGAGCGTGTGCAGTCAGCGTTTGGCAAGGACGTTCAGCATGTCTATTTGCCGTATGATCTACCAGGTTCAATTAATCGCTTTCTAGACCGCGTTAACCCGAAGTTAGTTCTCATCATGGAAACTGAACTGTGGCCAAACCTGATTACTGCGCTCAATAAACGCCAGATACCACTTGTTATCGCCAACGCACGTTTGTCTGCCCGCTCAGCAAAAGGTTACGCAAAACTCGGTGGTTTTATTCGTGATATCTTGCGTCGTATCACACTGATAGCCGCGCAAAACCAAGAAGACGGTGAGCGTTTTATCTCCTTGGGTTTAAAACCATCCCAATTAGCCGTCACTGGCAGTCTAAAGTTCGATATTTCTGTCACGCCACAGCTCGCCGCTAAAGCGGTGACACTTCGACGCCAGTGGGCACCTCATCGTCAAGTCTGGATTGCAACCAGCACCCACGAAGGCGAAGAAGCCATTTTGATTGATGCTCACAAACAGCTGCTAGAGCATTTCCCTGAGCTGCTACTTATTCTCGTCCCACGTCATCCTGAACGTTTCAACGACGCCATTAAGTTGACGCAGCAAGCAGACCTAAGCTACATCACTCGTTCATCTGGAGAAATTCCCACAGCCAAAACTCAAGTCGTTATTGGCGATACGATGGGCGAATTAATGTTGCTATACGGTATCGCCGATCTTGCCTTTGTCGGCGGAAGCTTAGTCGAACGAGGCGGGCACAATCCGCTGGAGCCCGCGGCGCACGCAATCCCTGTTCTTATGGGCCCACATACCATCAACTTTAAAGATATCTGTGCCAGACTAGAACAGGCCGATGGTTTAATTACCGTGACAGATGCAGCGTCTTTGGTAAAAGAGATCACGACGCTGTTAACTGATGAAGACTACCGTAGCTACTATGGTCGCCACGCCGTCGAAGTGCTATATCAGAATCAGGGTGCATTACAGAAATTATTACATCTGCTTGAACCTTATCTTCCCGTAAAGAACCATTGAGAGCGGTAACCATGGAAAAGCGCGCCATCTATCCCGGTACTTTTGATCCGATGACTAACGGTCATTTAGATTTAGTGACTCGTGCCGCTAACATGTTTGATCACGTTATTCTTGCGATTGCAGCTAGCCCAAGTAAAAAACCGATGTTCAGTCTCGAAGAACGTGTCGCCTTAGCAACTCAGGTGACAGCTCATCTGCCTAATGTGGAAGTTTTGGGGTTTAGCGAACTCATGGCGCATTTTGCTCAGCATCAAAATGCCAATATTTTGGTTCGTGGTCTCAGAGCTGTTTCTGATTTTGAATATGAAATGCAGCTCGCAAATATGAACCGCCATTTGATGCCGACGTTGGAAAGCGTTTTTCTTATGCCTTCCAAGGAATGGTCGTTTATCTCATCCTCTCTGGTGAAAGAAGTCGCTCGCCACGGCGGAGATATCGCTCCTTTCGTGCCTGAGATCATTGCTCAGGCACTGAGTGAAAAACTCATCTAGCGCCTACTTCTGGCAGCGTGGACAAAAAAACGTCGTGCGCTGCCCGTGCTTTCCGCTCAGTATTTTCGCACCACACACTCTGCATGCTTCCCCTGCTCGACCATAGACCTGCAGTTCCTGCGCAAAATATCCTGGCTTACCATCGGACTGCAAAAAATCTTTCAGAGTCGTACCACCTTGTTCTATCGAACGTAAAAGCACTGCTTTTACGGTAGCTACAAGCACATCGGCATCTTTTTTCGTTAATGAGCCGGCTGGCCGGTCGGGGCTAATACGAGCGGTAAACAATGATTCACTGGCATAAATATTTCCGACGCCCACTACCACCTTATTATCCATCAGCCACGCCTTTACGGCGGTCTTCTTATTACGTGACTTCTGGTACAGGTAATCACCGCCAAACTCGTCACTGAGCGGCTCAGGTCCAAGATGAGCCAACACGTTGGATGAGTCTAAATCTTTACACCATAGCCAAGCACCGAAACGCCGTGGATCGGTGTAACGCAGCATCATGCCACTCGACAAGATCATATCGACATGGTCATGTTTTTGAGGGGGTTCATCAGCGGGCAAGATACGAACGCTACCAGACATACCAAGATGAACAATAATCCATCCATCAGCTAACTCAATCAGCAAATACTTGGCACGGCGCTGCACGCTGAGCACCTGTTTATCGCTTAATCGAAGCAGCTCATCAGAGACTGGCCATCGGAGTTTAGGCTGGCGAACCACAAGATGTTCGATTGAATGGCCGACTAAAAAAGGTTCGATCCCTCGGCGGCTAGTTTCTACTTCTGGTAGTTCTGGCATTTTACTCCCCAACTCAAAGGCATTTGCCATCTGCTGATGGCTACAATCACCATGTGGGGGCATTTTAGAATAAAAAAAACCCAGCCGAAGCTGGGTTTTCTTAAATCCACTAAAATT
>NZ_JAVXIQ010000014.1:0-103159 GCF_036648275.1 Hafnia sp.
GCTCTGGTTTCTGATACCAGCATTCCGAGGTTCGAATCCTCGTACCCCAGCCAATAAAAAGAGCTCGCTTTTAGCGAGCTTTTTTTCGTCTTGAATTTACCCACCCACGCAACCAAGAAAATCATCGTACAGTACGTTACTGAGATCTCGGTGCGCTCCTCCCCCTGACTAAGGGGGAGGCTGGGAGGGGGTAATTCTACGATCTACAACCCCAACGCATACTTCAAAGCACGTTTTTTTAACTCCCCTGAGCGCTCCGCTGCCATCAATCCTAAATTTCGCACCAGCTGTAACGGCTTAAGCTCATTGCTGAAAGCGCTATAAAACAGATCCATACCGGCCTGCATTAATAAATTATCTGGACGACGGCGGTGCTGATAACGTTTCAGGATTTCTTCGCTGTACCAAATTTCCCCCTGCTGACGCGCATTGATCACCACATCCAACAGCGCATCTACGTCGCGATATCCCAGATTAACACCCTGCCCTGCCAATGGATTAATGGTGTGCGCCGCATCGCCAAGCAAAGCTAAACCACTTTGCACGTAACTATTCGCATGGCGACGCACCAGAGGGAAAGATCCAGCGGCTATTGCCGTCACATCACCCAAACGTGCGGGGAACGTGTGTTTGATTTCTTGCGTAAGCTGCGACATAGGTAATGCCATAAGCTGACGGATCCGAGCCGGACTGTCATACCAGACCAGCGAAGCCCAGTTATCCCACAGAGGTAGAAAAGCGCGCGGGCCCTGCGGCGTAAACTGCTGCCACGTGACGTCTAAGGGGTCTTCCTGCGTTTGAACGGTTATCAACATGCAAGATTGACGATATTGCCAGCCACGCACGCCTATGCCCGCCTGAGCGCGCACCAGAGAGTTCGCGCCATCAGCACCTAAAACCAGCTTGGTTTCAATTTCACGCCCGTCGCTCAATTCCACGTTCCACACGTTTTGGACTTGTGCGATGGTTTTTAATTCGGCAGGAACCATCAGCGAAATATTAGGCATCTGCTCTAAATGCTGCCATAGCGCAAGCTGCAGCACTTCGTTTTCTAGCATATAGCCGAGCTCTGGAATACCCAGTTCTTGGGCGCTGAAACTGACGCGGGATGCTTCCCACTCCCAGGTTTCTAAACCACGATAGGCCGCACTACGCATATGACGTACGGTTTTCCATACGCCTAAGCTCTCTAGCAACGCCACCGATGAAGCACTGATAGCCGATATCCGCAAATCAGGTGGCTGCGACGCATCGAATGGGCGAGGCTTACGGTTTTCCACAACCGTGACAGTAAAACCGGCCTGAGCCAATCCCAACGCGGCGGCAGCGCCTACCATGCCGCCACCGATAACGACAACATCACTTTTATGCTCGGCCATAAATCCTCCCGCTTATATATTTCGCCATTGTACCGGATTTTACCTTTGATTCCGTCCACAAAGCGTGAGGTTATAGGGTAGTCATGACTTGAGGCAAAGATTACAATAGCCGACCTGCGTATGGGCTTGTTCCGACACCTCTACCTTTTAATATCTATGGCGATTTTCACCCGATGCTTTATCCGCTTTAGATAACAGTGCCGGTCTGTCCGAAATCCACCTGCATAAAGCAATGGCAAATCGATGACACAAAAACTGCATATTAAAACCTGGGGCTGCCAGATGAATGAGTATGACTCATCTAAAATGGCAGATTTACTGGGCAGCACGCACGGTTTCGAACTGACTGAAAATGCCGAAGAGGCAGATGTCTTGCTGCTAAATACCTGCTCGATTCGAGAAAAAGCACAAGAGAAGGTTTTCCACCAGCTTGGTCGCTGGAAGTTACTCAAAGAAGCGAATCCAAACGTTATTATCGGCGTTGGGGGCTGCGTGGCCTCGCAGGAAGGCAAACTGCTGCGCCAACGCGCCCACTATGTTGATATCGTTTTTGGCCCACAAACGTTACATCGTTTGCCAGAAATGATTAATAAGGTTCGCGGTAGCAAAAGCCCTATCGTGGACGTGAGCTTTCCTGAAATCGAAAAATTTGACCGGCTTCCCGAGCCGCGTGCCGATGGCCCAAGCGCCTTTGTCTCCATCATGGAAGGCTGTAATAAATACTGCACGTACTGCGTAGTGCCTTATACCCGCGGCGAGGAAGTCAGTCGCCCATGCGACGACGTGCTATTCGAAATTGCTCAGCTTGCAGCCCAAGGCGTGCGCGAAGTCAACCTGCTTGGACAAAATGTGAATGCCTATCGCGGACCTTCGTTCGACGGCGATATTTGTACTTTCGCCGAGCTGCTGCGCTTGGTTGCCGCCATCGATGGAATCGACCGAATTCGTTTTACCACCAGCCATCCTATTGAATTTACCGACGATATCATCGCCGTGTATGAAGACACGCCTGAGCTCGTTAGCTTCCTGCATCTGCCGGTACAAAGTGGTTCAGACCGAGTTCTGAATATGATGAAACGTACCCATACGGTACTTGAATACAAATCCATCATTCGCAAACTGCGCAAGGCGCGACCCGATATTCTTATCAGTTCAGACTTTATCGTCGGCTTCCCCGGTGAAACGCAGGAAGATTTTGAGCAAACTATGAAGCTGATAGCTGAAATCAACTTCGACGTGAGCTACAGCTTTGTTTTCTCACCGCGCCCAGGCACGCCAGCCGCCGACATGGTTGACGATGTTTCTGAAGAAGAGAAAAAACAGCGCCTGTATATTTTGCAAGATCGCATCAATCAGCAGGCGCAGAGCTACAGCCGTAAAATGGTTGGCTCCGTGCAGCGCATTTTGGTGGAAGGAGTATCACGCAAAAACGTCATGGAAATCTCAGGCCGCACTGAAAATAACCGCGTGGTGAACTTCGAAGGTTCTCCGGATCTGGTAGGCACCTTCGTTGATGTAGAAATTACCGAAGTCAGAACCAACTCGCTGCGTGGTGTGTTAGTGCGTACCGAAGATCAGATGGATTTGCGCGTTCATGAGTCACCGGAGTCAGTTATTGCACGCACCCGTAAAGAGGATGCGTTGGGGGTGGGGAGTTATCAGCCCTAGTGCTTGATGCTCTTACATTTCGCAGATTAATGGGCGAGCGGTGTAACATTTCGTTCGCCTATTAAGTATGTGCATTCCTATGCAGACACGGCTATCGGCGACCGAATTGGGTGCGCCAGCGCGCGCGCCCAATACCCGCGCGCGTTTACCGAGCCGTTTGGCCGACCGGTTTCAGAGCACACATCCTGTGTGCCTTCAACCTGCCACCAGCATCCCTGCTGGCGGCTCTATAATGCATTTCAGTTAACATGAAAAACAAAATGGGTTGAAATTATGCACTTCCTCCCCCATTGAATAATGAGAAATTGCGAAGCGTATTGGCAATTCTGGTCACAATAGCCCGCAGATGAAGAATAATGGCGTAATGCCATGTATCATTTACGCTATTAGTTATGGGTATAAGCTCAGAGGAATAGTTTGAACATTATCACTGAAGAACTTGCATTAGAACCGGCGGATAATCAGCGACTAAACAGCCTGTGTGGCCCGTTTGATGACAATATTAAGCAACTACAGCGCCGTTTAGGTATCGAAATCAGCCATCGCGATAACCAGTTCAAACTGGTGGGTAAAGCGGCCTGCGTCAATGCCGCCAAAGATATCCTGCGCCATCTGTATGTTGATACGGCGCCAATGCGCGGTCATATCCCGGATATTATTCCTGAACAAATCCATCTGGCCATCAAAGAAAGTGGCATTTTGGAACAGGTGTCTGACCATGTGCCTGAATATGGCAAAGCCGTTAATATCAAAACTAAGCGCGGGGTAATCAAACCGCGCACGCCAAATCAGGCGCAGTACATCGCTAACGTATTAGATCACGATATTACCTTTGGCGTTGGTCCTGCCGGTACCGGTAAAACTTATCTTGCCGTTGCTGCCGCGATTGATGCCTTAGAGCGCCAAGAGATCCGACGTATTTTGCTCACCCGCCCTGCGGTTGAAGCCGGCGAAAAGCTGGGCTTTTTACCCGGTGACCTGAGCCAAAAAGTCGATCCTTACCTGCGTCCCTTGTATGATGCGTTGTTCGAAATGCTCGGCTTTGAGCGCGTAGAAAAGCTAATGGAACGCAACGTCATCGAAGTTGCCCCGCTTGCTTACATGCGCGGACGCACGCTGAATGACGCGTTTATCATTCTGGATGAAAGCCAAAACACCACCATCGAACAGATGAAGATGTTCCTGACGCGTATCGGTTTTAACTCGAAAGCGGTGATTACCGGTGACGTCACCCAGATCGACTTACCTCGCGCGCAGAAGTCGGGATTACGCCATGCCATTGAAGTGTTGTCTTCCGTTGAAGAGATAAGCTTCAACTTCCTGACCAGCGAAGACGTGGTACGTCATCCAGTCGTTGCGCAGGTCGTTATGGCCTATGAAGCGTGGGAACTGGCAGAGCAAAAGCGTAAAGATGAGTTGGCGGAACAGCGTAAGCGCGAAGCCCAAACGTCAGCCTCAGGGCAAGAATCACACTAAGCTGGAAGTATTATGAGCAACACATTATGAGCAATGTAATATTAGATCTGCAAGTCGCCTGCGAAAACACGGAGGGGTTGCCAACTGAGGCCGATTTCCGTCAATGGCTTGAAGCGGTGCTACCTAAGTTTCAAGAAGAAGCGGAAGTCACCATTCGTTTGGTTGATGAAGCAGAGAGTCACGAGCTCAATATGACCTATCGTGGTAAGGATAAACCGACCAACGTGTTATCCTTCCCGTTCGAAGCGCCTCCGGGCATTGAGCTTCCTCTGCTGGGTGATATGATTATCTGTCGGCAGGTAGTTGAAGCAGAAGCAAAAGAGCAAGAGATTTCCCTGCTCTCACATTGGGCGCATATGGTTGTTCACGGCAGTCTACATCTGCTAGGGTATGACCACATCATCGATGAAGAAGCAGAAGAAATGGAAGCTTTAGAAGCCGAAATCATGCAGGAGCTCGGGTATCCCGATCCCTACGCGGCGGAAAAAGAATCCGATTAAATATTGCGTCATGCGGCCCCTAATCGCGCCGTATGACGTGAATTATTGACCACTTATATGAGTAACCACACACTAACGCCATGAGCGACGACCATTCACAAAACAACGATAGCCCCAGTCCCAAAAAGGGTTTTTTCTCTCTGATTCTCAATCAGCTGTTCCACGGAGAACCTAAAAACCGTGGAGATTTAGTTGAACTGATCCGTGATTCCGAACAAAACGATCTGATCGATCCCGATACCCGTGACATGCTGGAAGGCGTGATGGATATCGCAGAGCAGCGCGTTCGCGATATCATGATCCCACGTAGCCAAATGGTCACCTTGAAACGTAATCAGACGCTGGAAGAGTGTCTGGACGTGATTGTTGATTCTGCCCACTCTCGTTTCCCGGTGATTAGCGAAGATAAAGATCACATCGAAGGGATCCTGATGGCGAAAGATTTGCTGCCGTTCATGCGCAGCGATTCTGAGCCGTTCAGCATCGACAGAGTGCTGCGCGCGGCCGTGGTTGTTCCAGAGAGCAAACGTGTTGACCGTATGCTCAAAGAGTTCCGTTCACAGCGCTATCACATGGCGATCGTTATCGATGAATTCGGTGGCGTTTCTGGTCTAGTCACCATCGAAGATATCCTCGAGCTTATCGTGGGTGAGATCGACGATGAATATGACGAAGTTGAAGATCGCGATGTGCGCCAAATCAGCCGCCACATGTATACCGTGCGTGCGCTGACTCAAATTGAAGACTTTAACGAAGCCTTCGGTACTCATTTCAGCGACGAAGAAGTGGATACTGTGGGTGGCTTGGTAATGCAAGCCTTTGGCCATCTCCCGGCACGCGGCGAAACCATTGACATTGATGGTTACCAATTCAAAGTAGCCATGGCCGATAGTCGACGCATTATACAGGTTCATGTCAAAATCCCGGATGAGTCCCCTCAACCGAAATTGGATCTGGAAGATTAATAACAACATGTGTTCATTACTTCAACGCCAGTGGGTTCGCGCCCTGCTGGCGCTTATCTTGGGTGCCGCTGGCACCCTCTCTTTCTCTCCCTATGATTTCTGGCCCGCCGCTCTCGTTTCACTGATTGGCCTGCTTGCCGTTACGCTTAACCGCACCACGAAACAAGCCATCGGTTTGGGTTTTCTGTGGGGGATGGGGTTATTCGGAACAGGAATCAACTGGGTTTACGTCAGTATTGAACAGTTTGGCGGCATGCCAACGCCGGTGAGCATGTCACTGGTGGTGCTGCTGGCGGCCTATCTTGCGCTGTACCCGATGCTTTTTGCCGGTGTGCTCAATCGTTTTTGGCCTAAGGCGAACGTTTGGCGTTTGGTTATTGCGGCTCCAGCGCTTTGGCAATTGACTGAATTCCTGCGCGGCTGGGTATTAACTGGCTTCCCGTGGCTTCAGTTTGGCTATAGCCAGATCAACGGCCCGCTGAAAGGCATTGCACCCATTGCTGGTATGGACACCATCACCTATTTGCTGATGATTATCAGTGGATTGGTTGTGCTTTCCGTCTGCCTGCGCAAAATTGTCCCCGCGATTGTTGCTCTCGCGCTGCTGTTATTACCTTGGCCGCTACGCGGCATTCAGTGGTATCAGAACCAAACAGACAAAGCGGTTAACGTGGCAATGGTTCAGGGCAACATTGAGCAATCCATGAAGTGGGATCCAAACGCGCTGATCACCACGCTACAAACCTATCTGGATGAATCACGTCCTTATCTGGGGAAAGCGCCAATTATTATTTGGCCGGAATCCGCAATCCCAGATACCGAGAAGAATCAGAATCAGTTCTTAACCATGCTCGACAGCCTGTTCCGCTCACACCACAGCAGCCTGATTACCGGTATTGTTGATGACCGCATGGGCGAATATGGCCCACGCTACTACAACACCGTGATCGTCTTGGGTGAGAAAGAACCGTACGTTTATCCAAGCAAAAATCGCTACAACAAGCATCATCTGGTTCCCTTTGGCGAATTTGTGCCGATGGAAGATTTGCTGCGCCCTCTAGCGCCGTTCTTTAATCTGCCGATGTCAGCCTTTAGCCGTGGAGACTATATCCAGCCACAGCTCAGCGTGCAGGGATATAACCTAACCGCGGCTATTTGCTATGAAATCGTGCTTGGCGAACAGGTACGTGCTAACTTCCGCCCAGACACTAACTTCTTGCTCACCGTGTCTAACGATGCGTGGTTCGGCCACTCCATTGGCCCGTGGCAGCATTTCCAAATGGCACGGATGCGTGCGTTAGAACTAGGTCGTCCACTGCTACGCAGCACCAACAACGGCGTTACCGCCGCGGTTGATGCTTCAGGCAATGTGATTGCAGAAATTCCCCAGTTCGAACGCAAGGTGCTCGAAGTTAACGTTGCACCGACAACTGGCATCACGCCTTACGCCCGCTTTGGTTCTATTCCACTATGGATTATTACCTTTGTCATGGCCGGTCTTGCGCTGATTGCCGGACGTAAACGTCGTTAATCCGGCACCACCTCCCCCGAGAAGGGGGAGGTGCTTATCAATATCCCAAAACCCCTTCCCCCATATGAAACAGGGTTATTTTCGCGATTGCGAATCATACTCACTGCTGTTAATGTGCCCGCAATTTCCCTAGTCATTAATGAGAAAGTGATGCAGCTAAATCCTGAATTTATCATTGCCGATGAGCAAAAATTGCGTGAACACTATGCTCAGCCCAATAAGATGGTGCTGCAGAAGCAAATTGATCACATTGATAGCTACGCCCGCCAGCTGATCGCGTCTTCTTCATTTGTCGTGATTTCAACGGTTGGTGAAAACGGAATGGACTGCTCTCCCAAAGGCGGAGATGCGGGCTTTGTTGTGGTTGAAGATGAAAAGACGCTGTTGCTGCCCGACTTACCGGGTAACAACCGCTTAGACGGCATTCGTAATCTGCTGAATAATCCCACCATCGGGCTGCTGTTTTTAATCCCAGGTTGGAGTGAAGCCTTTCGTGTGAACGGCAGCGCACAAATCAGCGTCGATCCTGAATTATGCCAGCGCTTCAATGTGCAAGAAAATGCCGCTCGTAGCGTGCTGGTGATTAACGTTGAAGAAGCCTTTATCCACTGTGGCAGAGCCGTGACCTTTGGGGGCTTATGGGACGCTGAACGCCAGCTTGATCCTAAGTCACTGCCATCTATCATGGAAATTGTCCGCGCCCATATCGCACTATCTCAAGCAGCCTCTCAAGCCTAATATCGCCATGAGCTCCCTCGCGGAGCTCAATTTCTGGCACACCTCTTGCAATATTTTCTTCATAACGACCGAAAACCATGCGTTGGCATTAATCCATAAAAACGCTGCACAAACTTGAGGCATTAGCTGCATTGTTTTTGTGCATCGAGAATTTTATGCCACTAAATGGTGCGGTTTATGTCTCAAAATATAAACATAAAGATATCAATTTGGTTACATTAGGCTATTTTGCTATCAAGTGCAGACGTTTTTTGCACGCCAAATAAGAGACAACCAATTTCGACAATGGGTAAACGTGCAGCGGTGCCATCGTTCCGGCACCCACGTGCGAACGGATAAAAAGCAGTAACAAAAGCTTTATATAACAATTAAATGTGAAACTTGTAATACAACAATCAAAGGAGTACGCGAATGCAAATGCGCAAACTGGCGTTATCAATGCTGCTAATCGGTATGTCTGGCACCGTGGCTCACGCCGCAGATGAAGCAAAAGCAGCAGACGCCCAGAAAGCTGAAGCCTCTGCAGACACATTACAAAAGATTAAAAGCAGCGGCGTTATCGTCGTTGGTCATCGCGAATCTTCTGTACCTTTCTCTTATTATGATAACTCGCAGAAAGTGGTGGGTTATTCCCAAGACTATTCTAATCAAATCGTTGATGCGGTTAAAAAGCAGCTGAACATGCCCAATCTGCAGGTAAAAATGTTGCCTATCACCTCGCAGAACCGAATCCCACTGTTGCAAAACGGAACCTTTGATTTTGAATGTGGTTCCACCACCAATAACGCAGAACGCCAGCAGCAAGCAGCTTTCTCTAACTCTATCTTCGTCGTTGGTACTCGTCTGCTAGTGAAAAAAGGCGGCGATATTAAAGATTTCAAAGATCTGGCGGGCAAACCAGTCGTGGTCACATCAGGTACCACCTCTGAGATCCTGCTCAATAAGCTGAACGAAAAAGACAATATGAAAATGCGCATCATCAGCGCCAAAGATCACGGTGACTCATTCCGTACTCTGGAAAGCGGTCGCGCAGTGGCCTTTATGATGGATGACGCCTTATTGGCCGGTGAGCGTGCTAAAGCGAAGAAACCCGATCAGTGGGAAATCGTTGGCACACCTCAGTCGCATGAAGCCTACGGCTGTATGCTGCGTAAGGATGATCCAGCCTTTAAAAAGCTGATGGATGAAACCATTGCTAAAGCGCAAACCTCCGGCGAATCCGCTAAATGGTTTGAACGTTGGTTCAATCAACCAATTCCACCAAAAAATATGAATATGAACTTTGCTCTTTCTGATGACATGAAAGCGCTGTTCAAAGCCCCTAACGACCAAATCGCTAAATAAATCCTAGTCTCCGCACGATGTAAAAATTAAGGAGACGGAGACAATCGCCATTGTCATTAGAGTTACGCAAAGGCGCTAGATTGCTGACAAAACTTTAGGCAGACGGGATTGGGGGAGATCGTTCCCTCCCCCTTTTTCTCGTCGCAGTTGTCTTGTCTCCAATTCAAAAGTGACTGTCATCAATTTTCGTGTGTGCGGTTATCAACCCAGCCTGACATCTGAATAGGTTATTACCGCATCCCACTTTAGGGAGCTATCTATGTCTATTGACTGGAACTGGGGCATCTTTTTGCAACAGGCACCTTTCGGCAACACAACGTATCTGGGGTGGATCTGGTCTGGTTTTCAGGTCACGGTAGCCCTGTCTATCTGCGCTTGGATCATCGCGTTTTTCGTCGGTTCTATTTTCGGCATCCTACGTACCGTTCCTAACCGTTTTCTCTCAAGCCTCGGCATGTGTTACGTCGAGCTTTTCCGCAACGTTCCGCTGATTGTGCAATTCTTTACGTGGTATCTGGTGATCCCCGAATTATTGCCCGCCGATATCGGCATGTGGTTTAAGAGCGAGCTCGATCCCAACATCCAGTTCTTCGTTTCCTCGATGCTATGTCTGGGATTATTCACCGCTGCACGCGTGTGTGAACAGGTTCGTTCAGGGATCCAATCGCTGCCACGTGGGCAAAAAAGTGCCGGTTTAGCCATGGGGCTCACGCTGCCGCAAACCTATCGTTATGTCTTGCTGCCTAATGCCTATCGCGTGATCGTTCCACCAATGACTTCCGAAATGCTTAACTTAGTTAAGAACTCGGCTATCGCATCAACCATTGGACTGGTCGACATGGCCGCTCAAGCAGGCAAGCTGCTCGATTATTCTGCTCATGCCTACGAATCCTTTACCGCCATCACGCTGGCCTATATTGCCATCAACGCGGTGATCATGCTGATCATGCACTTCGTCGAGCGCAAGATTCAGCTACCAGGGAATATGGGGAGCAAATAATGTACGAATTTGATTGGAGTTCTATTGTTCCCAGCCTGCCCTATCTGATGAATGGGATGGTGATTACGCTAAAAATTACGGTCATCGCCGTGGTCTTTGGCATTATCTGGGGCACGGTTTTAGCCGTCATGCGTTTATCGTCGTTCAAACCGATTAGCTGGTTTGCCACGCTCTACGTCAACCTGTTCCGCTCCGTACCATTGGTGATGGTTTTACTTTGGTTCTATCTTGTTGTTCCAAGCTTATTACAACAAGTTCTAGGCCTATCACCAAAAAACGATATTCGGCTTATCTCAGCCATGGTAGCGTTTTCTCTATTCGAAGCTGCCTATTACTCAGAAATCATTCGTGCGGGCATCCAAAGCGTATCCAAGGGGCAGTCCGGCGCTTCACTGGCGTTAGGAATGACCCACTGGCAATCGATGCGTTTGGTGATCCTGCCTCAGGCATTCCGCGCCATGGTGCCGCTGCTGCTCACTCAGGGAATTGTACTCTTCCAAGATACTTCGCTGGTGTACGTGCTCAGCTTGGCCGATTTCTTCCGCACCGCGTCAACCATTGGGGAACGTGATGGAACGCAGGTAGAAATGATTCTGTTTGCCGGTTTTGTCTATTTTATTATCAGCCTAGCCGCTTCGGCGCTGGTTAATTACTTGAAAAAAAGGACTGTTTGATGATTTCCCTGAAAAATGTTTCTAAGTGGTATGGTCACTTTCAGGTGCTGGCAGACTGCTCCACGGAAGTGAAAAAAGGCGAAGTGGTGGTGGTATGCGGCCCTTCTGGTTCAGGTAAATCAACGCTGATTAAAACCGTTAATGGTTTGGAGCCGATTCAAAAAGGCGAGATCACGGTGAACGGAATTCAGGTTAACGATAAGCGCACGGATTTAGCCAAGCTACGCTCGAAAGTGGGCATGGTTTTTCAGCACTTTGAACTGTTTCCACATTTATCGATTATCGAAAACCTCACGCTAGCCCAGGTGAAAGTGCTAGGCCGCGAAAAAGCGGCGGCAAAAAGCAAAGGGCTAAAATTGCTGGAGCGCGTAGGGCTTAGCTCTCATGCTGACAAATTCCCTAGCCAGCTTTCTGGTGGGCAGCAACAGCGCGTGGCTATTGCACGTGCGTTGTGTATGGACCCTGTCGCCATGCTATTTGATGAGCCAACCTCGGCGCTCGATCCTGAAATGATCAACGAAGTGCTGGATGTTATGGTTGAGCTGGCAAAAGAAGGCATGACCATGATGGTGGTGACACATGAAATGGGCTTTGCGCGTAAAGTGGCCAACCGCGTGATCTTTATGGATGAAGGCAAAATTGTGGAAGATCGCAATAAAGACGACTTCTTCAATAATCCAGAATCCGATCGCGCCAAAGATTTCCTCGCAAAAATCATTCATTAATGTTTTCGTGCGCAATTCCCACAATCGCGTGGGATTGCGCATTACCTCACGCTTTCCACTCCCTTTTCTATTCCAAATTTCTTCTGCGCGTTAAGCTGGTCACACAATAGTTTTCAAACAACCATTTTCAAACAATCAGCTTCAATAATCATTTTCATACAAAAAAGCTCAAACAATAAAACCCGCTAATGACAGGAGTCTTCTTGAATGTCTTTACCTATTATCCTTGATTGCGATCCCGGCCACGATGACGCTATTGCGCTCATCCTTGCCCTTGCCTCACCAGAGCTCGAACTCAAAGCCGTTACCACCTCCGCAGGCAACCAAACGCCAGAGAAAACGCTGCGTAATGCTCTGCGCATTTTAACGCTGCTGCAAAGAAGCGATATTCCGGTGGCCGGCGGCGCAGTAAAACCTCTGATGCGCGAGCTGATCATCGCCGACAACGTGCATGGTGAAAGCGGTTTAGACGGCCCTGAGCTTCCAGAACCCAGCTTCGCACCACAGCAATGCAATGCCGTTGAGCTTATCGCCAAAACCCTACGTGAGAGCGCAGAACCGGTGACCATTGTTGCGACCGGGCCACTTACCAATATTGCATTACTCCTCACCTCACATGCCGAATTAAAGCCCAAAATTGCGCGCATCGTGATCATGGGCGGTGCCGCTGACCTCGGCAACTGGACGCCAGCCGCTGAGTTCAATATTTATGTCGATCCTGAAGCCGCTGAAATCGTATTCCAATCAGGGCTACCGATTGTTATGGCCGGACTTGATGTCACCCATCGGGCCCAAATCATGAGCGAAGATATTGAACGTTTCCGTCTGTTGGGTAATCCCGTTGCCGCGGTAGTCGCTGACCTGCTGGATTTCTTCATGGAATATCACAAACAGGAAAAATGGGGATTCCAAGGCGCTCCGCTACACGATCCTTGCACCATCGCATGGCTGATTAAGCCATCGATGTTTACCTGTGTTGAACGCTGGGTCGGTGTTGAAACGCAAGGTAAATACACACAAGGAATGACCGTGGTGGATTACTACGGCCTGACCAACAACGCTCCGAATACCACGGTGATGATGGATATCGATCGTCAGGCATTCGTCGATTTACTGGTTGAACGCGTCGGCACCGCCTACGCCAATCTGCGCTAACGGAGGAAAAACCGATGCCAACCCCTATCATTTTTGACTGCGATCCGGGCCTTGACGATGCAATTGCACTGGCGATGGCCTTACATTCCCCAGAGTTGGATATCAAGGCAGTCACTACCTCAGCGGGTAACCAGACCCCAGAGAAAACGCTGCACAACGCGTTGGGGTTACTCACGCTCATGCAGCGTACCGATATTCCGGTAGCAGGCGGCGCGCACCAGCCGCTAATGCGCAAATTAATGATTGCTGACCACGTGCATGGCGAAACCGGAATGGGAACCACCAAGCTCCCAACCGCCACCATTCAGCCACACCATCCCAATGCCGTTGAACTGATGGCAAAAATTCTTCGTGAGTCTGATACGCCGATAACGCTAGTGGTCACAGGGCCAATGACCAACGCCGCATTATTGCTTTCACAGTACTCGGAGTTGAAATCCAAAATTTCACGCATCGTCTTCATGGGCGGCGGCATCGACGGCGGTAACGCCACTCCGGCAGCAGAATTCAATATCATTGTTGACCCCGAAGCCGCTGAAATTGTGTTGCAATCGGGCGTGCCATTAGTGATGGCTGGATTAAATATGACCCATCAAGCGTTGGTGATGGCGGATGAAGTCGAACAAATTCGCGCAATAAATAATCCAGTGGCGAAGGCCGTGGCCGAGATGCTTGATTTCTATCTGCCACTCTATCTTAGCGGACCACGTAAATTGCCAGGCGCAGCGATGCACGATCCCTGCGTCGTAGCATGGTTGCTTAAACCTGACTTATTCACCTCGGCACACTACTGGGTTGGCGTAGAAACACAGGGGAAATACACCACGGGTATGACCGTGGCAGACGTCTATAACCTAACGGGAAATGCGCCAAATACCGAAGTATTGCTCAGCGTAGATCGAAAAGGATTTGTGAAACTCTTGATGGAACGGGTTTCGCTATATTGATGTTTGACTATTCGTCATCCCCAGAAAAATGGGGATGACGTTTCCCAAAACCTATGGCTGGAAAGGCTTGCGGTGGAACTGGTCATGGCCGCATTTTGGGCACAGCGGTAAAACTTCAGGGGTATAGAAATCAAGCGTGTAGTGGCATTTTTCGCAGACGAGATGCCCAAGCCCAACCACTTCCCCACTGTGATAAACGCCGTGATGGCTGACATCTTTGAAAACCTCACGCCATTCGAGCTGAGTTTTGTCGGTGATATCGGCGAGTTCCTGCCATAAACTCTCTTTGATGACGCGCATAAATACGCTATCGGTCAGCTCATCTTTGCTTTCTTGGTAGCTGCGGGCGAACTCTTCCAGATCGCGTCGCACAGCGAGTTTTATCTGCTCCACTTCATCATGCGTGAGATCTTCAGCCTTATTTAAGTGCTTTTCCGCGCTCTCAATCAGCGCATCAATGTCACGCTCGCCGTTTTTCAATCGTTCGGTTAATGCCGCGACCCATTGACGGTAATACTGAGCAACCTTGTTCATACCAAACCTCCGCGTGACGTGAATGTGATCTGATTCGTACCCTTAACCTAACCTACAATCATTTTAGACGTAAATACCTGAGTCTCTACGATGTTTAGGCTGTGATCGGCATCGCAACACAACGCTTTTGTCCTTAATCACAAAGAATTGCCCTCTTGTTGACGCTTCTTGGTTGTTGCACGCCGCGCTTATCGGCTATTCTATGGCGATCGGTACTAAAGCCAAACTTCATAAAAAAACGTTTTTTTAAAGATCACAGTCGTATACCCAACGTCTTTCGGTAACAGCCAACAGCGCTGACCCCGAAAGAGAAGAGGTATTGCTGTTTTTAACCAACAGGACCCCCAGCTGCCATGCAAGAGCAATATCGTCCAGAGGACATAGAATCACACGTCCAGCGCCATTGGGATGAAAAGAAAACCTTCCAGGTTACCGAAGATGCAAGTAAAGAGAAATATTACTGCCTCTCTATGCTCCCGTATCCATCCGGCCGACTCCACATGGGTCACGTGCGTAACTACACTATCGGTGATGTGATTTCCCGTTACCAACGCATGCTGGGTAAAAACGTTCTCCAACCAATCGGTTGGGATGCATTCGGTCTGCCAGCAGAAGGCGCTGCGGTTAAGAATAAAACAGCACCTGCTCCGTGGACTTACGACAACATCGAATACATGAAGAACCAGCTTAAACTGCTGGGCTTCGGCTACGATTGGAGCCGTGAAATCGCGACCTGCGATCCTGATTACTACCGTTGGGAACAGTGGTTCTTCACTAAGCTGTACGAAAAAGGCATGGTTTATAAGAAAACCTCAGCCGTTAACTGGTGCCCAAATGACCAGACCGTACTGGCCAACGAACAGGTTATTGACGGGTGCTGCTGGCGTTGCGACACCAAAGTCGAGCGTAAAGAGATCCCACAGTGGTTCATCAAAATCACCGCTTATGCAGACCAACTGCTAAACGATCTTGATACGCTGGAAAACTGGCCTGAGCAGGTCAAAACCATGCAGCGTAACTGGATCGGCCGTTCTGAAGGCGTCGAGATTACTTTCGACGTCGCAGACAACGATGAGAAAGTGACCGTTTATACTACGCGTCCAGATACCTTCATGGGTGCAACTTACGTTGCCGTCGCTGCGGGTCATCCTCTGGCTCAGCTTGGCGCGATTAACAACCCTGAACTGGTTCAATTCATCGACGAATGCCGTAATACCAAAGTTGCCGAAGCAGAAATGGCAACCATGGAGAAAAAAGGCATGGCCACCGGCCTGTTTGCGATTCACCCACTGACGGGCGAAAAACTGCCAGTTTGGGTAGCAAACTTCGTTCTGATGGAATACGGCACCGGCGCCGTGATGGCCGTTCCTGCTCACGATCAGCGTGACTGGGAGTTCGCTACCAAATACGGTTTGCAGATTAAGCCAGTGATCCTGAATCTGGACGGTAGCCAGCCTGACGTTCATGCAGAAGCCATGACCGATAAAGGCGCGCTGTTCAATTCTGGTGAATTTGACGGTTTGAGCCACGAAGCTGGCTTTAACGCCATCGCAGACAAGCTGGTCGAAAAAGGCGTTGGTGAGCGTAAAGTGAACTATCGTCTGCGCGACTGGGGTGTTTCTCGTCAGCGTTACTGGGGTGCGCCAATCCCAATGGTCACTCTAGAAGACGGTACCGTCATTCCAACGCCTGAAGATCAACTGCCGGTTATTTTGCCTGAAGATGTGGTGATGGATGGGATCACAAGCCCAATCAAAGCCGATCCAAACTGGGCAAAAACCACCGTTAACGGCCAGCCAGCGCTGCGCGAAACGGATACCTTTGATACCTTCATGGAATCATCGTGGTATTACGCACGCTACACCTGCCCTCAGTACAATGAAGGCATGCTGAATCCAGAAGCCGCTAACTACTGGCTGCCGGTTGATCAGTATGTCGGTGGTATCGAACATGCCATCATGCATCTGATGTACTTCCGCTTCTTCCATAAACTGATGCGCGATGCTGGTTTGGTCAACTCTGATGAGCCCGCTAAACGTCTGCTGTGTCAGGGTATGGTTCTGGCTGATGCCTTCTATTACACCGGCGTAAACGGCGAGCGTAACTGGGTTTCCCCTGTTGACGTTACCGTTGAGCGCGATGAAAAAGGTCGCATCACCAAAGCCGTTGATAACGAAGGCCGCGAAGTTATTTATGCTGGCATGAGCAAGATGTCCAAGTCTAAAAACAACGGCATCGACCCTCAGGTCATGGTTGAGCGTTACGGCGCAGATACCGTTCGTCTGTTCATGATGTTTGCTTCTCCGGCTGAAATGACGCTGGAATGGCAGGAATCAGGCGTTGAAGGTGCTAACCGCTTCCTGAAACGTGTTTGGAAACTGGTTTACGAACATTCACAGAAAGGCGCATGCGCTGAGCTGAACGCTGCAAACCTGAACGAAGATCAGAAAGCGCTGCGTCGCGATCTGCACAAAACCATTGCTAAAGTCAGCGATGATATTGGCCGTCGTCAGACCTTTAACACCGCTATCGCGGCTATTATGGAACTGATGAACAAGCTGGCTCGTGCTCCACAAGAGAGCGAGCAAGATCGTGCGCTGATGCAGGAAGCTCTGCTGGCCGTGGTTCGTATGCTGTATCCGTTCACCCCGCACGCCAGCTTCGAAATGTGGACAGCGTTGGGCGGCGAAGGCGATATCGACGTTGCTCCATGGCCACAAGCCGACGAAAAAGCGATGGTAGAAGATTCTAAGCTGATCGTGGTTCAGGTTAATGGTAAAGTCCGTGGCAAGGTAACCGTTGCGGCTGATGCCACTGAACAACAGGTTCGCGAACTTGCAGGTCAAGAAGCTCAGGTCGCCAAATATCTCGACGGCGTGACCATTCGTAAAGTGATTTACGTTCCGGGTAAACTGCTGAACCTAGTTGTAGGTTGAGCCGAGGAGGAATTGTGCGACATCGTACTATGACGTCGTTGTTAAAAGTTGCTGTTCTGGGGCTGGCGGTACTTACCGCCGGTTGTGGTTTCCATCTGCGTGGTAACACGTCGGTGCCAACCGAATTCCAGAAAATCACGTTTGACACTAGCGACCCGTATGGCCCACTGTCACGTTCTATTCGTGAACAGCTCCGCCTAAGCGGTATTACTATCGTCGATCCTAAAGCTGACGACTCGAAAACGACAGGCTCTACAACAACTAACAGCGCTAGCATCGTGGATAACTCTGCGACCGCAGCAAAACCGGCTGATGGTTCAGATAAACTGCCATCACTGCGTATTGTTGGTAACAGCGAGTCCAAAGAAACCGTGTCGATCTTTAAAGATGGTAAAACGGCTGAATACCAGATGGTGCTGAATGTAAACGCACAGGTGTTAGTGCGTGGACACGATCTCTATCCATTGACCGTGCGCGTTTATCGCTCGTTCTTCGACAACCCGTTAACTGCGCTGGCGAAAGATGCCGAGCAGGAGATGATCCGTCAGGAAATGCGCGATCAGGCGGCACAACAGCTGGTTCGTAAACTGCTCTCTGTTCATGCTGCTGAGTTGCAAAACAACGACAATCGCATGAATGCAGAAGTGGCTGCGCCAAAAGTGCAAAGCGCCAATGACTTTAACTCAGTCAACACCGGTGCCACTGTGCCAACCACCGCGATTAAATCTACAGGCAGTATTAGCGCACAATGACTCGCGTTTATCCTGAACAACTTGCCGCGCAGCTCCGTGAGGGGCTGCGCGCTTGTTATTTAGTTATGGGCAACGAACCGTTGCTCTTACAGGAAAGCCTTGATCTCATTCGCCAGCAGGCGCAAGAACATGGCTTTACTGAATATTTCACCTTCGCGCTTGATGCTCATACCGATTGGGAAAGCATCTTTAGCCTTTCTCAGGCCATGAGCCTATTTGCCAGCCGCCAAATTATCTCCCTGACGTTGCCAGAAAACGGCGCTAATGCCGCAATGGGCGAACAGCTGACCAAGCTGTCTACCTTGCTGCATTCCGACCTGCTGCTGATTATCCGTGGCAATAAACCAACCAAAGCACAAGAAAATGCCGGATGGTTTAAAACCCTTAGCCAAAATGCAGTTATGGTCAGTTGCCAAACGCCAGAGCAAGCACAGCTACCGCGCTGGGTTGCCACCCGCGCCAAACAGATGAACTTGCAGTTAGACGAAGCGGCCAACCAGCTAATTTGTTACTGCTATGAAGGCAATTTATTAGCGCTATCTCAGGCTTTAGAGCGTCTTTCATTGCTCTACCCTGACGGAAAATTAACGCTGCCTCGCGTTGAGGAAGCCGTTAGTGATGCGGCTCATTTTTCGCCATTCCACTGGGTGGACGCTATTCTTGCCGGTAAAAGCAAACGTGCATGGCATATTTTGCAGCAGCTACGCCAAGAAGACATGGAGCCCATGATCTTACTGCGCACCGTGCAACGGGAAGTTTTGCTGCTGATGACGCTAAAAAGCCAGATGAGCCATACGCCGCTGCGCAATCTGTTTGATCAGCACAAGGTTTGGCAGAATCGTAGGCCGGCGATAACTCAGGCGTTACAGCTTCTTAGTCTTCAGCAACTTCATCAGGCCATCGCACTGCTGTCACACATTGAAGTCATTCTCAAACAAGACTACGGCCAATCCGTATGGAGTGAGCTGGAGTCGCTAACGCTGCTACTTTGCGGAAAATCGTTGCCGGAGAGTATGCTCAATGCCGAATGAACATCTGCAGGCTACCGCTAAACATCGCTTAACCGCGCTCTTTGGCGGTACTTTTGATCCCATTCATTATGGGCATCTTAAGCCGGTCACCGCGATGGCGCAGGAAGTTGGCCTGCAAAATGTCACTTTGTTGCCCAATCATGTTCCTCCGCATCGTCCTCAGCCAGAGGCCAATGCGCAGCAACGCTTAACGATGGTTGAGTTGGCTATCGCCGGCAATCCGCTGTTTTCGGTTGATGAACGAGAGCTGCACCGCACGACGCCCTCCTACACCATTGATACATTGATTGAAGTTCGCCAAGAGCGAGGCGCTGCTGCGCCGTTAGCCTTTATCATCGGCCAAGACTCTTTGTTGACGCTGCATAAATGGCATCGTTGGGAAGAAATCCTGCATTACTGCCACTTGCTGGTATGCGCGCGTCCGGGATATTCCGATCGTCTTGATACACCTGAACTGCAAAACTGGCTCGAGCAACATCGCGTTTACGATGCGGCGCAACTCAGCCAACGGCCCCACGGCTGTATTTATCTTGCTGATACGCCTCTACTTGCTATTTCAGCAACGGATATTCGTCAGCGCCGCCATCAAGGCATCAGCTGTGATGATTTACTCCCACGTGCGGTTCAACGCTATATCGAATTACAGGGGCTGTACCGTTAGCTCTGGTCGCGTGTTATACTCCGCGGCCTATTTTCGCAGAACCGATATCACAACCGAATCCATTTCGTTACGTGATATGTCGTGGTTCTAACTTTAAAGATTTGATTGCCCGAATAAACGATTTGATTTGAAAACGTTATTCCGAGCAATACTGCTCCAACCCGAGGGGGAACCTTTGCAAGGTAAAGCGCTCCAAGAATTTATTATTGATAAAATTGATGATTTGAAAGCTCAGGATATCGTCGCTATTGATGTCGCTGGCAAATCAAGCATCACCGATTGCATGATCGTATGCACCGGTACTTCTAGCCGCCATGTTCACTCTATTGCTACTCACGTAGTACAAGAAGCACGTATGGCTGGCCTGTTGCCTCCGCGTATCGAAGGCGAAAACGGCGCTGAGTGGATCGTGGTCGATCTGGGCGACGTA
Source organism: Hafnia sp. (assembly GCF_036648275.1). NCBI lineage: Bacteria > Pseudomonadati > Pseudomonadota > Gammaproteobacteria > Enterobacterales > Hafniaceae > Hafnia > Hafnia sp. The sequence continues at coordinate 20,447 of NZ_JAVXIQ010000014.1, forward strand.
ATTGTTCACGTTTTACAGGAAGAAAGTCGTCGCCTGTACGAACTGGAAAAGCTCTGGAGTTAATCGGTGAAGCTGCAACTGGTCGCCGTGGGTACCAAAATGCCAGACTGGGTACAAACGGGATTTACCGATTACCTCAAACGTTTTCCTAAGGATATGCCGTTCGAACTGATTGAAGTTCCGGCAGGGAAACGCGGTAAAAATGCCGACATCAAACGCATTCTGGAAAAAGAAGGCGAGATGATGTTAGCCGCCGTGGGTAAAGGAAACCGTATCGTCACGCTCGATATCCCAGGAAAACCGTGGGATACGCCAGAGCTTGCTTCGCAGCTAGAACGCTGGAAGCAAGATGGCCGTGATGTTAGCCTTCTCATCGGCGGTCCTGAGGGATTAGCGCCGGCGTGTAAGGCTGCCGCCGAGCAAAGCTGGTCACTATCCACGTTGACGATGCCGCATCCACTGGTGCGCGTTCTGGTTGCAGAAAGCCTGTATCGCGCATGGAGCATCACGACGAACCATCCGTATCATCGTGAATAGCCAGTATCAACGGCGCTAGCCACAAGCTTCGCCGTTGAGCTCTCTTATTTATCCAAGCAATCACCCAGAACACGACGGAATGGAATGAAAATAGACCGTAACCCTTTTCGTGATTATTCAGCAGAGTCCGCCCTGTTTATACGCCGTGCTCTCGTTGCATTTCTCGGCATATTGATTCTGTCTGGCGTCTTGGTCTTTAATCTGTACCATCTTCAGATCCTGCGCTTTGAGGATTACAAAACCCGCTCCAACGAGAACCGTATCAAACTGGTGCCCATTGCACCTAGCCGCGGCATGATCTATGACCGAAACGGCACACCTCTTGCGTTTAACCGCACAATTTATCAGCTTGAAGTGATGCCAGAAAAAGTCGATGACTTGAAGGCAGAACTTGATGCTTTACGTTCTATCGTCGATCTCACCGACGAGGATCTTGATAACTTCCAGAAAGAGCGCAAACGCTCGCGTCGATTTACCTCTATTCCGGTGAAAACTGCGCTCAACGAAGTTCAGGTCGCGCGCTTTGCCGTTAACCAATTCCGCTTTCCCGGTTTTGAAGTTAAAGGCTACCAACGCCGCTTCTATCCTTATGGTTCGGCACTTACCCACGTCATTGGCTATGTCTCTAAAATTAATGAAAAAGACGCTGACCGCTTAGACAAAGACGGCAAGCTGGCCAACTACGCTGCGACCCATGACATCGGAAAGCTGGGCATAGAACGCTATTATGAAGACGTTCTGCACGGCAAAACGGGCTATGAAGAAGTTGAAGTGAACAACCGTGGGCGCGTGATCCGCCAGTTGCATGAGCAGCCACCGCAGGCGGGTAAAGATATCTATCTAACGCTGGATCTGAATCTCCAGCGTTATCTTGAGCAGCTCCTCGTGGGAAGCCGTGCCGCCGTGGTGGTGAGCGATCCGCGTACCGGTGGGATTTTAGCGATGGTGTCAAACCCAAGCTATGACCCAAACCTGTTCGTGGACGGAATTTCTAGTAAGGAATATCAGCGTTTACTGAATGACCCGAATCGCCCGTTGATAAACCGTGCCACGCAAGGTCTCTACCCGCCGGCCTCAACCGTTAAGCCGTATATCGCCGTTTCAGCACTTAGCGCGGGCGTCATTACCAAAAACTACAGCCTGTTCGATCCCGGTTGGTGGCAGTTGCCTGGCTCAGAAAAACGCTTCCGTGACTGGAAAAAATGGGGCCATGGCCGTCTGAATGTCACCAAAGCACTAGAGGAATCTGCGGATACCTTCTTCTATCAGGTCGCCTACGATATGGGCATCGACCGTCTGTCTGAGTGGCTGAGCAAATTCGGCTACGGACAATACACGGGCATCGATCTGTCAGAAGAGCGTTCAGGCCTGATGCCGACGCGCGAATGGAAACAAAAACGTTATAAAAAACCGTGGTATCAGGGTGATACCATTCCAGTCGGAATCGGTCAGGGCTATTGGACGGCAACGCCAATCCAAATGTCTAAAGCGTTAAACACGCTGATCAACGACGGGAATATGAAAGTTCCTCACCTGCTGAACAGCACGCGTATCAACGGACAGTTGGTACCGTACAAACAGCAGGATGCAGTACAGATTGGTGATATACATTCCGGTTATTGGGAAATAGCCAAAGATGGAATGTATGGCGTCGCCAATCGCGCCAACGGAACGGCACATAAGTATTTCGCCAATGCACCGTACAAGATTGCCGCTAAATCAGGTACCGCGCAGGTCTTTGGATATGAGACCTACAACGCCCACACTTTAGCCGAGCACTTGCGCGACCATAAACTGATGACAGCATTTGCGCCATACGATAACCCACAGGTTTCAGTCGCCATCATTCTTGAGAATGGTGGCGCAGGACCCGCTGTCGGGACTATCGTGCGTCAGATCCTCGACCACATCATGTTAGGCGATAACAATACGACGCTCCCAAGTGAAAATGCGCCGCCTCCGGGCGTTGAAGGCGACTGATGAGGCATACAGGTTAATCATGACAGACAACCAACAGAAACGTTCTATCTGGGCAAAGATGCATATCGACCTGCCCTTTTTGCTCTGCATTCTTTCAATCTTAGCCTATAGCGCCTTCGTTATGTGGAGCGCCAGCGGCCAAGACGTTGGCATGATGGAACGTAAAATCGGCCAGATTTTCATGGGGCTGTGCGTCATGCTGGTCATGGCACAGATTCCCCCGCGCGTCTATGAAAGCTGGGCGCCGTACCTTTACGTATTCTGCGTTATCTTGTTGATTCTGGTTGATGCCTTCGGTCAGATCAGTAAAGGGGCGCAGCGCTGGTTAGATTTGGGCTTTGTCCGTTTTCAGCCTTCTGAGATTGCCAAAATTGCGGTGCCGTTGATGGTGGCACGTTTTATCAACCGCGACGTCTGCCCGCCATCGCTAAAGAATACCGGCATTGCCTTAATCTTAATCTTCATGCCAACGCTGCTGGTCGCCGCGCAGCCTGACCTCGGTACCTCAATTCTGGTTGCCGCTTCGGGGCTATTTATATTGTTCCTAGCAGGTCTAAGCTGGCGGTTGATTTTGGTCGCCGTAGTGCTGGTTGCCGCCTTTATCCCCATCTTGTGGTTCTTCCTGATGCACGATTATCAGCAGGCTCGCGTTATGATGCTGCTGGACCCTGAGAGTGACCCGCTGGGCGCGGGATACCATATTATTCAGTCTAAAATTGCCATTGGCTCCGGCGGTTTTGGTGGGAAAGGCTGGCTGCACGGCACCCAGTCACAGCTCGAATTCCTGCCTGAGCGCCACACTGACTTTATCTTTGCCGTACTCGCGGAAGAACTAGGCCTCGTCGGTGTCTTGGTACTTCTGGGGCTGTATCTGCTCACCATCATGCGCGGGCTGATGATTGCAGCCAAAGCGCAGACCACCTTTGGCCGCGTGATGGTTGGTGGTTTAATGTTGATTTTATTCGTTTATGTTTTTGTGAATATCGGTATGGTCAGTGGAATTTTGCCCGTGGTTGGCGTACCTTTGCCACTGGTCAGCTATGGCGGTTCCGCCCTGATCGTTCTCATGGCCGGGTTTGGTATCGTTATGTCGATCCACACTCACAGAAAAATGTTATCTAAGAACCTATAGAGGTCGCGATGCGAATGGCGCATAAATCATGGCTTAGTGCTGGTTTACTCAGTCTGTTTTTGGCAGGCTGTACCAACACCACAACCACCGAGACCCCGGCTCCTCAGCAGCCTGCGTATAACGGCCCGGTAGAAGAAATTAGCGGTGCAGAACCACGCTACGAACCTTTTAATCCTGCAACCAGTCAGGATTACAGCGTTAACGGTACGAAATACAAAGTGGTGCAGGACCCGTCAAACTTCTCACAGGTGGGCTATGCAACGTCCTACGGTGAAGAAAACGGCGGTAATATGACCGCTATCGGCGAACAGTTTGATCCTAATGCGATGACTGCGGCCCACGCCACGCTGCCTCTGCCAAGCTATGTACGCGTCACCAACCTCGCTAACGGGCGTCGCCTCGTGGTACGTTTGAACGACCGTGGCCCTTACACTTCCGGCAAAGTAATTGACCTTTCTCGCGCCGCAGCCGATCGCTTAAACATCTCAAATAACACCAAAGTTCGCATCGACTTCATCAACGTTGCACCAGACGGCACGATGTCTGGGCCAGGAACGATTGGTACCACGATTGCCAAACAGAGCTATGCGCTGCCTTCTCGTCCAACTATCGGACAGGAAACCACGCAGGTATCAATGAGCCCATCGCCTTCGGATATGCCGGTTGCGGTACGCCCCGTAGCGAACCCAACGCCAGCAGCGCTGGAATCAGACGGTGATATGCCGGTTTCTGCGCCAGCCAGTAACGCCAGCGGCTTCCTTGGTGCTCCACAGCCGTTACGCACCGGCGTGTTAGAAGGCAGTGAACCCGTTGCAGCACCTGCACCTGTTTCAGCCCCTGCAGCCGTTGCTGCACCGGTAGCGTCTTCAGCGCCGGCAGCATCAGCTAATGGAAAATTTGTGGTGCAGGTAGGTGCGGTAAGCGACGGTACTCGCGCTCAGCAATGGCAACAGAAATTAAGCCAGCAATTTGGTGTGCCGGGTAAAGTATCACCCAACGGCGCTATGTTCCGTGTGCAATTGGGGCCGTTCGCAAGCCGTCAAGAAGCTGCGGCACTTCAGCAACGTTTAGCCAGCGAAGCACAGCAACAGTCATTCATTGCTAGCGCGCAGTAATCTCAAATGCCCGCCGAAATGGCGGGCTATGCAATAATTAGTCACACATTCCTTATGTAAAGAGACTCGATTGGTAGCCGTTCTGGCATGAACCGTAAATCGGCTTCTGTTATAGTGTGGCTCGTTTTTTTCACTTAATTCACGGATGTTGTAGTCCTTATCATGAAATACAATCTCACTTCCCGTTCGATGAAACGTATTGCGCTCAGCAGCCTTCTCGCCATTGGCATGATCAATGTTGCCCATGCTGATGACATCAACCTTAAGACTATGATCCCAGGCGTGCCGCAGATCGATGCGGAAGCCTATATTCTGATTGACTACAACTCAGGCAAAGTTCTGGCTGAATCTAACGCCGATGCACGCCGTAATCCTGCTAGCCTGACAAAAATGATGACCAGCTATGTTATCGGTCAGGCAATGAAAGCCGGTAAATTTACCGAGCAAGATGTTGTGACCGTGGGTCAAGATGCATGGGCAACCGGCAACCCTGTTTTCAAAGGTTCATCGCTGATGTTCTTGAAACCAGGCGACCGCGTACCGGTTTCCTTGCTGATCCGTGGCATCAACCTGCAATCTGGTAACGATGCCTGCGTCGCGATGGCTGATTACGTTGCTGGTAGCCAAGACGCCTTTGTGGGGCTGATGAACAACTACGTTAAAGCGTTAGGTCTTCAGAACACCCACTTCCAGACCGTTCACGGTTTGGATGCCGATGGTCAGTACAGCTCCGCGCGCGATATGGCGTTGATTGGTCAGGCGCTGATCCGTGATGTACCAAATGAATACTCTATCTACAAAGAGAAAGAATTCACCTTTAACAACATTCGCCAGATGAACCGCAACGGCCTGCTGTGGGATACCAGCATGAACGTTGACGGCATCAAAACCGGCCATACTGAATCCGCTGGCTTCAACTTAGTTGCCTCCGCCACCGAAGGTCAGATGCGTCTGATCTCTGCGGTATTAGGTGGACACACCAGCAAAGGCCGTGAAAGCGAAAGCAAAAAACTGCTGACCTGGGGCTTCCGTTTCTTTGAGACAGTTTCTCCGCTGAAAGCAGGCCGCGAGTTCGCCTCTGAGCCAGTCTGGTTCGGCGATACCGATCGTGCGCAGTTGGGCGTTGATAAAGATGTTTATCTGACTATCCCTCGTGGTCGCATGAAAGATCTGAAAGCAAGCTACACGCTGAACTCAACCGAACTTGATGCGCCTTTAGCTAAAAATCAGGTAGTAGGCACCATTAACTTCCAACTGGATGGCAAAACCATCGAGCAGCGCCCATTGGTGGTTCTGAATGAAGTTCAAGAAGGTGGTTTCTTCAGCCGTATGGTCGATCACATCAAACTGATGTTCCATCGCTGGTTCGGCTAATCCGGCCTCTTGAAATGGGGAAAATCCATCCCCATATAATGAATAACAATAACTCCCGCTTCGGCGGGAGTTATAATTTATAGATTGAAGTAAAACGCTGGAGCGCAACATGAAAACTAAACTGAATGAACTGCTCGATTTTCCATGCTCTTTTACCTATAGAGTCATGGGTTTAGCGCAGCCTGAGCTGGTCGATCAGGTGGTCGAAGTGGTGCAGCGCCATGCACCCGGCGACTATCAGCCGCAGGTTAAACCAAGCAGCAAAGGTAACTACCACTCTGTCGCCATCACCATTAATGCGACCCATATTGAGCAGGTAGAAACGCTGTACGAAGAACTGGGCAAAATCGAAATCGTCCGTATGGTATTGTAATTACAGTTCTTTAACGATTACCTCCTTTCAAGTATGAAGGAGAAACGGCCCGATATGGCACAAATGCCCTATCGGGCCGCTCTTTTTTGGACGATCAGCACTGGTCGCTGAGGGTTCATCTCGGTATAATGGCTTTACCAATTCTGTAACCGGATGATGACTCGTTTGCAACAAGACAAGATCATACTGCGTCAACTGGGGTTGCAACCCTATGTTCCCGTATCACAAGCTATGCACACCTTTACCGACCAGCGAACGGAGAGCACGCCCGACGAGCTATGGTTGGTTCAACATCATCCGGTATTTACCCAAGGCCAAGCTGGCAAAGCTGAGCACGTATTAGCCGCTGGTGATATTCCCGTGATCCAAAGCGATCGCGGAGGACAAGTCACCTATCACGGCCCCGGTCAGCAGGTTATGTATGTTCTTGTCGATTTAAAACGAAACAAATTCGGCGTGCGCCAACTGGTGACGGCTATTGAACAAACCGTGGTTAACACCTTGGGGAAATTCGATATTGATGCTCATGCGAGAGCTGACGCCCCAGGCGTTTACGTTGGAGAACAAAAAATTTGCTCGCTGGGATTACGCATCCGTAAAGGCTGTTCTTTCCACGGGCTTGCACTGAACACCACCATGGATCTCGACCCGTTTAGCCGAATTAACCCGTGCGGTTATGCTGGCATGCAAATGACACAGATCAGCGCACTCAACCCCGGCGTTACGCTTGAAGATGTACAGCCGGTGCTGGTCGAGCAATTTATTCAAATACTTGGCTATCAATCAGTCGAGTCAAGCAACTGGAACCCGCAAGATTATGAGTAAACCAATTCTGATGGAACGCGGCGTCAAATACCGTGACGCAGACAAAATGGCCCTGATTCCGGTAAAAACCGTGGCCGTCGAAAGAGAACAACTGCTGCGCAAACCTGAGTGGATGAAAATCAAGCTCCCTGCGGATTCCAGTCGTATTCAAGGCATTAAAGCGGCCATGCGTAAAAATGGCCTGCACTCGGTCTGTGAAGAAGCCTCCTGCCCTAACTTGGCAGAATGCTTTAACCACGGCACGGCAACCTTTATGATCCTCGGCGCTATTTGTACCCGTCGCTGCCCATTCTGCGACGTGGCACATGGACGACCGGTAACGCCAGACGCTAACGAGCCCGAAAAGCTGGCACAAACCATTGCCGATATGGGCCTGCGTTACGTGGTGATTACCTCCGTTGACCGCGACGATCTGCGCGACGGCGGTGCTCAGCATTTTGCTGATTGTATTCGTGCTATACGCGCTAAAAATCCAACCATCCGCATTGAAACGCTGGTGCCTGATTTCCGTGGTCGTATGGAACGAGCATTGGATATCCTGACGGAAACACCGCCGGACGTATTCAACCATAACCTTGAAAACGTACCGCGTATCTATCGCCAAGTACGTCCGGGTGCCGACTACAACTGGTCGCTGAAACTGCTGGAAAACTTTAAGGCTGCACACCCAGAGATCCCAACCAAATCGGGTCTGATGGTTGGCTTAGGTGAAACCAATGCAGAAATCATTGAAGTGATGCGCGATCTGCGTGCGCACGGCGTGACGATGTTAACGCTGGGCCAGTATTTACAACCTAGCCGCCACCACTTACCGGTGCAACGCTATGTCAGCCCTGATGAGTTTGAAGAGATGAAAGCCGAAGCGATGGCGATGGGCTTTACCCATGCGGCCTGTGGTCCATTCGTGCGCTCTTCTTACCATGCTGATTTGCAGGCCAAGGGCGTGGAAGTTAAGTAAAGATAAGTCTGTTTCCGTAGAAATATTTTTTTACAAGAGAACAGACTGACAGCCAGAATTATGAGGTCTCGGTGAAACTCACTACAACCTCAATACTTGGCAAACAGAACAGAAAAAACCGTAGAGGGCTCACTCTCTACGGTTTTTTTATTGGTCACTCAGCGAAGGCTGAAAAACCGAATTAGTCTTTATGGTCAACGCGAGGTGCGGTGCTATCGGCATCCGCACTTGGTTTAGCTGTGTCGTCATTCATGGCTTTCTTAAAGCCTTTCAGGGCAGCACCTAGGTCACCGCCCAGAGTGCGCAGTTTGTTTGTACCGAACAGCAGAATAACCAGAACCGCAATCACCAACAATTTGGTAATACTGATACCTTCCATAAACACCTTCTTAATGAATACATCAGGCGGCAGTACCGACTGACTAAAAAACGCTCGTAATAATGTGTCTATTAATATCCAATTTGCCCCTATTAGCAATGTGAATATGTAACAGAGTTAAACGAGTTCTAATCCATATACGTCGCTCTCGATCGTAATAAACCATAGACGATGGGCACACGAGCTGCAGCATTTTTGGGCGGGATATAACGTAAAAAGCCGCTCATGATGAGCGGCTTGGGTATCACGTCAGTCAGGATTTCCCTTAGTGGGTTTCTGGCGCCGACACCGAAGAAATATAATTATTAAATGCAGTCGCCTCCTGAGCTAAAGCCTCGATATGTGCTCCAACCATCTTGAACTGCTTTAACAACGGATTATTTTCTGGCAAAGAGCCCATTTCAACCAGCTTGCGTGTCAGCTGTTCATTTTTAAGCAGGAGAGCAGCTTCGCGCTGACGCGCCTGTTCGAGCTGCATGCGTATTCCTTCGCATTCTTGTTGCCATACGAGACGCTGTTGCTCAAAGCTTTCTTTAAGATCATCCAAAGCCGCTAGCGAATTACGCAGTTGCACTTCCAAATCAGACATCGCGTTTCTCATCCCTCGACAGGTTAGCCATAGAGTATACCTAATGGCTTCCGACGCACCAAAAAATAGATTGTACCTAACATAATTCGAATTGCATTGAGGTGTCACATCAGCGATTCGGGAGTGTGACCCCAGCCAACAAAATGCAGCTTGAAATATGGCAGGTATACGCTGGCAATCATAAATAGCTTATTAGCTAAAAGCTAATTTTGATTAAGGAAATTTATATTCATAAGAAAGTTCTTATATTTCATAGTATTCCTTCAATATGCGGCGATTTCCATTGGCTACCATGCGCACTGTAATAACCCTCTGCTTTTAAATGCTTTTGTGATCGCCATCAGTCCAACCTGCTAAATTCTGCCATCCCTAAGCCTTGTGCGGCAGCTATCTGAAGGTGTGAAATCTGCACACTATTTAGACTCCTATCGTCAGAGAAGTGGCGCCCTACACACTGATGCCTCCCATTGCCACTTCTCATCTATAACAAAAAGGATAGGACGAATGAACGACTCTATTGTTTTGGGAATCATCTGGCATCTGGTTGGCGCGGCCAGTGCCGCATGCTTTTATGCGCCGTTTAAACAGGTAAAAAATTGGTCGTGGGAAACCATGTGGTCCATCGGCGGGTTTGTCTCGTGGCTGGTCTTGCCTTGGTTAGTGAGCTACATCCTGCTACCTAACTTCTGGGCTTATTACGGATCGTTTAGCTTCTCGGTATTGCTTCCCGTCTTTTTATTTGGCGCCATGTGGGGCATCGGCAACATCAACTATGGCCTGACGATGCGCTACCTCGGCATGTCGATGGGGATCGGCATTGCCATCGGTATTACGCTCATTATTGGCACCTTGATGACCCCGATTATTCAAGGCCGTATCGACGTGCTATTCGGAACGCCCGGTGGACGAATGACGTTGCTGGGCGTGTTAGTTGCGCTGATTGGGGTGGCAACGGTCAGCTATGCTGGCTTACTCAAAGAACGTGCCTTAGGGATCCGTGCTGAAGAGTTCAATCTGAAAAAAGGCCTGATACTCGCCGTCATGTGCGGGATTTTCTCTGCGGGGATGTCGTTTGCCATGGATGCTGCGAAGCCAATGCATGAGGCCGCAGCTGCATTGGGAATTGATTCTCTTTATGTTGCATTGCCGAGCTATGTAATCATTATGGGTGGCGGAGCCGTCATCAACCTCGGCTACTGCTTCATTCGTTTAGCCACCATGAAAAACATCTCAATTAAAGCAGACTTCTCTTTGGCGAAAAGGCTTATCGTGGTTAACGTGTTGTTTTCCACGCTGGGCGGTACCATGTGGTATCTGCAATTCTTCTTCTATGCTTGGGGACACGCCAAAATTCCGGCCCAATACGACTATATGAGCTGGATGCTGCACATGAGCTTCTACGTATTGTGCGGCGGCATTGTGGGGTTGTTGCTGAAAGAGTGGAAGTGCCAGAGCAAAAAGCCAGTCAGCGTACTGTGTATTGGCTGCCTAATCATCATATTAGCAGCCAATATTGTCGGCCTTGGCATGGCGGCTTAGAAAGACGATCAGGAAAATCGTTTAGTTAGATCTCCTTCCGATACAAACGCACGGGCTGGTCAGGATAGTCCAGCCCGTCGCCAATATACTGCCAGCCAAAACGTTCGTAATAATCTGCAAAGGCCGCGTAGAGATAAAGTTCTTTAAATCCGGCTCGACGGCTAAAGTCCTCCACATAACGCTGTAGCTGAACGCTTAATCCTTGGCCACGCCACCCTTCATCAATGTAGAGCGCGGCCAGCCATGGAAATAGGTCTTGGCGGCTAATCAAATCACAGCGCCACAATCCCACGGTACCCACTGGCCGATTGTCTTGCAAAGCCACAAAGGTTATCGGCAAGCCTTCAGCGCGCAGACTGCTGCACACAATACTGGCAAAAAAATCTCGGCTATTTTCACTGCCGAAAGACGTGAATAACCAATCAGTTATCAGCTCACAGTGTTCTGGAACTTCAGACAGCGGCAATATTTGAATCATATGAAATGGTGGTTAGAAAACAATCAAGGTGGAGATACTACGCCGCCTTGCTTGAAAGTGAAATACAAAACAGCTAGAGAGTTAAACTCTGGCTGATGCATATACAATTCTGCACCTAAACTTATAGCAGTTCATTAACCAACCACTCAGCGTGAGAAAATTCATAACAACGTGCGCGGCAGTCATATTCACGGCACACGTTGCCATAAAAAAAGGGCACATTTCATCTTTTGTCAGAAAAGCATCCCTCTCACTAGCCTAATGTTATAAAAGTTAAACAAACTCTCACTTGGCAATTTTAACATTAAAGCTATATTAGTTTTTTATCAAAATCATCAAATGAAATCTGTAAAACATCAATACAGAGTGAAAATTCTAGTTTTCATTCTCATCTCGACTGATGAAAAAATAAAAAAGGCATCTTTTAATATTTACATTTCAGAAAAAACACATAATGACAATATTAAACATGATTAAAAAACACTAGCGACATTGCGCCACATGGCAAAAATCATAAAATAAGAACATTCTTGTAAACCTGCGAGATCTTTATTATTTAATTTTTTTATATTAAGGTGATGATTCCGAGTTAACCTTCATTGTTGCAAACAAAAAACCGCCTTGTTAGAATCGTTTGCAATTTCTACAGACTCTTCAGATAAAAACCACCGATGGTGTTTTTGCATTTTATCCCTAGCAATTCTCCCCTCTTTTTCCAAAGGAAGAAGCAAATGCCTGACTCTATAAATCGAGACTTCACATAGTTCGGCTAATTGCCTGGTAGATAGCCCCCCTGTTCTATCTCGTTCTAATAAGCGGAGAATCAATCCCTGTTCCGGCACGCTAACCATCATGTGGTTACTTAAATTCATTGCTGCCGCCAACACTCTAAGATTATCCTGTGGAACACGTTGTCCTTGGAACAATAAAGAAGGATGAGAAGAATAAGATTCAAGTTTCATTTGCCGAGCTCCTTGTTATCAAATGAACCCCAGTATGCTTCTCGCCCGTATAGGCAGCAAGATTAGTCAAAAAAATCAATAATAACGATATTTTTACCCACTATTTATGTGTTTTTTATATAAAAAACCTAACCAAGCTAAAAAAACTTGATTTAGTATGGAGATTAACATGAGGTTCGATATAGAGGGATTTGTCACCTTTGATACTGAAGATGCGTCACTGGTCAATATTATTACCGGAGATTGTATCGAACTATCACAAACCTCTAATCGTCTACTTACTGAGTTACTGCATCACCGTAGTGATATTCTCTCTCGCGGGGAAATATTTCAGTCCGTATTTGATAAATATGGCGCAAGAGCATCTAACAGCAATCTCAACCAGTATATCTCTACGTTAAGAAAAAATATGAGCCATCTCGGCATTCAAAAAAACATCATCATTACCGTGCCAAGAATTGGTTTTAAAATTGCTGAAGATGCGATCATTACGTGCGATCAAGAATACAATTCTTTTTTTACACCTACACCAATAAAGCAAGAAAAAACTGAAAAATCGAATTCTTGGTTGCGCCCTATACCAATATCAGCAACAATAATCACCCTTCTTTTTTTGTTACTCACGGTTATTATTAAACTCGCTGCTAACAATAAAGAGGTAGAAATTAAAAAGTTCACGAAAGAAAGCTGTATTATATTTATACCTTCAAACCTTCCGTTTAATGATGTGATGAATAATGGGCAGTTGGGACATTTGTCCTTAGATAAACTTGACTGTTCAAGTAAGAAAAAGCTCTACATTTATAAAAAACAGCGAAATAGTGTTCTAGGAACCAACATCCAGATTTTCATTACAGAATGTGATGAAGAAAAGAAAAGGTGTACAAGCCACTATTATAGAGAAAAGAAAAATGCATAAGAAAATTTATATATCTATCATATTTCTCTGCTCTACAGTGGTGATTTTATGGGCCGTATTAAAATATCATGCACCCGATAGTTTTATCTGCGACGCAGACTTCTCTATTGAGCAAAACATTAACGATATGCATACCGTCTCAACGGGTATGCTCTCGATAGAGACATCACAAAACTATCTCTTTATCAATATTGATGGTTTATTAACCCGCAACAATGAGCGATACATTATTTCGCGAAGCATCCAGATTACCTACAAAGCCTACAATAAAACCTTTCACCTCTATAAAGTTACTGCGATAAACACCTCTCGGTACGACTCCGATAACCTTGATGATAATACCGCCTCTGACCTTTTTTTTAGTAACAGTGACAAAAATCGCATCATATACATTAATAAATCTTATGATGGCGTCATGCTATTCGGTAACTCAATTTTTCCTCAGTATGGCTGCCATGTAAGATAAGTTACTATTATTTAATGTAATATTTTAAAAATCACTCACCTCAAATAAAAATAATCATGGATATAAACCTAATACAAACATTAGCCTGCATATCTAAAACCATTGATATGATAAACCCAAAACTGAACATGCATCATGTTCGAACGGCATTCATCGCATGGCATTTAGCCAAAGAAGCTTCGTTCTCACCCGCAAGCTGTCGTCAAACGCTGCTGGCTGCGCTATTACATGATATCGGCGGCCTGAATGAGCAATCCAGGCTAGCGCCGCTCAGCTATTATGATAATGATCATAACAATCATGCGCTTATAGGTGGTTTGTTATTAGCTCATATTCCGCTATTCAAACCGCTTAGTGATTTTGTCCGCTATCATCACACCTGCTGGGATTACGGCACCGGCAGCATTATTGACGGTGAGCAGGTTCCCGAAGAAAGCCATATTATCTACTTGGCCGATCGTATTGATGTGCTTCTGGCACAATATCGCCACCAAGATCTGTTTGCTCTGCGTGATGTGCTAACAAAGAAAATTCAGGAAGGTATCAATGTATTGTATAAACCTGAATTTATTCAAGCCTTTACAAAAATCGCTGCGCGTGATGTTTTTTGGTCTGTCATTCAATCCTCTAACTATCTTGATTACATTAGAGAAATCCCTCGGATTCATAACAATACAATCTCGCTGCATAACTTCCGCGATATCATGAACTTACTGGCATTTATCATCGATCAGTTCAGCGAAGATGATGATTGCCATTCACTGGTTGTAGGGCGCCTCGCCGGTTATCTGGCGAAAGAATCGGGTATTACCCCCACACAGTGCCTAAAAACAGAAATCGCTGGTTTTTTACACAACATTGGCAGTCTCGATCGAAGTTCACCGCACTCCCCTCTGCATATTTGGGAGATACTTCAGCCCATTGAAGGTATGAGTGACATCGCTGAATGGTGCATGATGCAGTCATCCTCTAAAGAGGAAAGAGCAAGCGGCCCTGCCGAGCAAGAGATTTTATACGTCAGCCATCGAACCGCTTTGGTACTAGAAAAAAAACTGTCTACCCATGGGCTTATCGCAGATTTAAAACTGGCCGTACGGCACAATGAAATTTCGCCAGCCCTGTTTCGTCTAACCAGCGATCATGCCGCCATGTTAGTGCAAATCTATCAGGTAACGACGCGAGAAAGACGCGCATTGGTGCAACATATCGATAAACTTAACCACGCGTTAAATCGCGAAAAGCATGAATAAAACAGGCTTAATCAATCGATCTACTCAGGCCATTAAGCGGACAGCCCGCCATCGAGAATAAGCGTTTGTCCCGTTAAATAATGGCTATTTTCACCGATTAAAAACTCTGCCGCTTTAGCGACTTCGTGCGGGTGCCCCAAGCGGCGCAGCGGGATCTCCTGACGCATTGCTTTTAGCTTAGATTCAGGAATAGCTTGAGTCATACCGCTATCGATAAGGCCTGGCGCCAAGCAGTTGACTCGAATCCCAAAACGCCCTACTTCGCACGCCAACGAACGCGCAAGCCCCATCATCGCCGCTTTGCTCGCTGCATAGGCCGTCTGTCCACGGTTTCCCTTGATAGCGCTCACTGAGGACATCAATACTATTGCCCCCTGCCCTTGCAGCATCATCGCCGGAAGCAATACGCGGTTCCAATTGATAATCGCCACCAGATTCGTCTCCAGCACATCTCGCCAAATCTCAGCATCTTGATGGATATGCAATGCGTCTCGCGTCACGCCAGCATTGTGGATAACAGCGCTCGGCGCGCCAAATTTATCGATTAATCGCTGAGCCAACTGCGCAACCTGTTGTTCATTTTTCCCATCGCAGGCATAGCCTTGTACCCATGTATCAGTTTGAAGATTTTCGGCTCGTCTCTGCGTTCCCACCAAGCTTTCAGCGCTGCGCCCTGTAAACACCACATTCCACCGCGGCAGTAATTCAGTGACCAGCGTCTGCCCGATTCCGCGGCTTCCGCCGGTGATCAATACCCATTTCTGCGTCATGTTAGGCCACTGACTCCTTATCAATAAACTCACACACTTCGCGCAAGGTAATATTGGGATGCTGAATAAAGAGTTCGGCGGTTAAGGTCACACCAAATTCTCGCTTAGCTAAGATGATCAATTCTACGTAGTCCAAACTATCCAGAGAAAGAAGAGCAAGGGGCGCATCGGCCTGTATATCTTCGCACTCTAAATCTTTGGCATCGGCAATCATGTCACTCACTTTTTCATAGATAACATCATACTGGCTCATGTTTTTTCCCTTATTATTCAGCGGCTAATTAGCCAATTTTTAACGTAATCGCATTGCTGATGAATGCATTTTGATAATGCGTATTTGCGGCAATACGCACCAGCGCACTTCCCGGTGCATCGTTGATGAGTAACGCGGGCTCAATATTGATGACCAACGCTTCAGGTGAAATCGGATTTGCCCATGACGCGAGCAAGCGTCGATCGAACACCAGTTCCTGATGAGTCTGAACCACAGGAAACTGGGTAAAAATCGCCTCAAATGATGCCTGCGCGTTCTCTGGAAAATAGTGACAAAGCACCTGCTGGCGCAGCAGCCCGCTATCATGGATCAGGTAACGAAACAGCAGCGCATCTAAAAATTGCCACTGCTGGGCATGCGGCTGTAAGGCAGAAAACGTCTGCCCGTGACGGATGATATCCACAGCCTCAAGTGTTCCACTTTCCCCATTATCACCATCGACCAAAGACTGCACCGCGCTCACCTGACATGACATGCTCACAGTTCCTGAATCAGGATGAACGATGGAAGCCTTTCGTCCTGCACTGATCAGTTGATAGGGCGTATCGCACCACACCGGCTGACGTAATCGCGCGACGCAGCGTAGATAAGCCGCAGACTCATCCAAGCCTAACGCCGCACGCGCAATCTCCTGCTTGATATCCAGCAGTGCGCGCATCCCATGAACCCGAAGACCTTCACCACGCCGCCGTGCCTGCTCAAGATCGAAATGAATCGGGTTATAGTCACCGGAAAATTCGGCCCAACGGTTGGCATCTGCCAAAGTGTATTGAACGGAAGTCACGCGTGTTGCTCCAGAATCAATGCCGCATTCGCGCCGCCGAAGCCAAAACTCAGGTTCAGCGCACGCGTCACTCGCCCAGCGCGATGCCCTTCAGCGATATAATCGAGATCGCACAAAGGATCAGGCTCAGTGAGATTCGCGGTTGCGGGCATAATCTGGTGCTGCATCGTCTGTAAACAGATAATGGCTTCAAAAGCGCCTGCGGCAGCAATCAAATGGCCTGAATATGATTTGGTGCTCGACGTTGGGATCGAATACGCCGTTTGGCCTAACGCCAGTTTCAGCGCTTGGGTTTCATTGAGATCGTTAAGCGGTGTAGAGGTGCCATGGGCATTGATATAGTCCAGATCTTCAGGTGCCAGACCCGCTTGCTCTAACGCATGCTTAATCGTGGCCACACGGGCAACGCAGTCTTCCGCCGGAGAGGTAAAATCAAAGGCATCGGAGAAATTACCGTATCCGGTGACTTCGCCTAAAATGGTGGCCCCTCGTGCCAACGCGCTTTCTCTTTCTTCCAAACACAGCACGCTGGCGCCTTCTGAAAGCACAAAACCGTTACGCTGGATGCTAAATGGGCAGCTTGCACGCAGGAGATCGCTCGGCTCGTGACACAGAGCGCCGAGCACGTCGATGTTCCACACCGCACCGTCGCCTGTTAGAGATTCACCGGCACCGGCCAACATCATATTGGCGCGGCCACTACGGATAACCTCGAATGCATCGCCAATAGCAACTGTTCCCGTTGCGCACGCGGCCACAACGGTATTTTGGTAGCCACGCAGATTCCAATATTGGCTGCATGCAGCCGACGTCACGTTCGGCATGGTGTAAAAGCAGTTGAACGGAGAGGACACGCCCTGTAGAGCAAACTCTCTGGCAGCGTAATAGCTTTCGTCGAGTCCACCCCAGCCGGTTCCCATAATGGCGCCACACATCAGGGGGGAGTAAAAATCAAGCGGCGAGTTTTCACCAAATGCCATGCTCATCGCCTCACGCGCAGCGCCTAGCGTCAGTCGAGCAAAACGCGGCAAGCGCCGACGGATCGCGGCTGGAACGCCTTTTAAACTTGGCTCTTCCGCGATAAGCCCCAGAAAATGCGCCTTGATACCCAGTTCGGTTTTATCCACGTAGCGATAGCCCAACTGATAATCCATAATGGCCTGCCAGCTGGCCTGCGCATTTGAGCCCAGCGGTGTGATTGCGCCATAGCCGGTCACCACAACGCGTCTCATCTCATTATTACGCTGCATTTTTGATTGTCCTTGGTTGCGAATTTCCACCGCCCTGTGCCAGCCATAGCTGTAGCGTGGCATAGAGATAGTCGTACTGCGCCTGCGTCAGGCTGTTTTCCAATGTGAGCTGTACATCCTGCGCATCGAGCAAAGTTTGATAATCCACGGCACCTGCTCGATAACGGCTTTCAGTCAACGCTAAACGCTGTTTACCTAACGCTAACGATTGCTGTAAACGGCCACGCTGCTCATCCGCACTCAGCCGCTGCTCCATGGCGTTATCCACTTCAGAAAGCGCGGTATAGGCAGTCTGGCGAAACGCCACTGCCGCCTGCTTGATCTGTAAATTCGACTGCTCAATCGTGAGCTGCACGGTGTTCCACTGAATAAATGGCAGGGCGACAGAGCTGCCAACGGTGCGGGTAGGATTGTTAAACCATTGGCTGAAAACCTGACTTCCAGCGTTCATAGTCGCGTCCAACGAGAGCGAAGGATAAAAACTCAGACGCGCGGCGTCGTAGCCCGCCAGCGCCGCACGTAACCGAGACTCGGCCGCCTGAATATCAGGACGCTGGCTAATGACCGCCAGCGGCGTTACCGCAGCAATAGCTACCCGCTGATCGGTATCAAGCGTGGCGAGTTCATCGGCATGCTGTTCTGCGGGACGGTTAAGAAGCAGTGCCAACGCATTGCGAGAGGCTTCGCGCTGCTGCAACAGCGCCCGCAATGAATTCTGGCGACTTAAGCGCGTTTGGCGCGCCTGCAATACGTCGAGCAAACCGACTTTGCCCACCGCATGCCAAGACTCAATCTGCGCCAGCGTTTGTTCGGCAATATCCAAACTATCGCGCAAATTGCCGATCTGCTGATTGAGCAACGCGATGGTCCAGTAAATTTGCGCGGTTGTGCCAATGGTTGATAGCACCGTCGCCCGATAATCTTGCTCGCTCGCGGTGGCCTGCCACTCGCCTTGCTCACGCACCCGAGCTAATTTCCCCCACAAATCCAGCTCATAATTGATCGACAAAGACGCCGCGTAGCTCTCCTGCGCCGCCGAGTGATGACGCACCGATTGACTATTACTGGCCGATCCTCCGAGCGAAACGTCTGGGGTTAAATTGGTGTTGGTGAGTCCAGCAGCAACCTGCGCCTGCTGAAGCGTAATCGCCGCGGCGGCTAAATCGTTATTGCTCGCGAGAACTTGATTAACCACCCGCGTCAGACGCGGATCGTTAAACCCTTGCCACCAGTTTGCAGAGCCCGAAACCAACACGTTGGGATCTTGCGCCATTTTTTTCTGCCACTGCGTCGGATAAGAGATCTGTGGGCGCTGATAGTCACTGCACGTCAGGTTGCCACAGCCAGATAACAGCAAAATGATGGAGATAACGTAATGAAGTTTCATTCGCGAGCCAGTGCCTCAGTGGGATTGAGTTTCGCCGCACTGCGTGCTGGAAAATAGCCGAAGGTCAAACCGATGAGCGCAGAAAATGCGCACGCGATCGCCACCGGAAGCCAAGTAAATGCCATCGAAAACTCATCGGTTATCAGGGCAAATATCTGAGCAGCAATCCACGAGCCACCCACTCCAACAAGGCCGCCTAAAGTGCAAATCATCACGGCTTCGATTAAAAACTGGTGCATGATGTCGGAGGGACGAGCGCCCACCGAAAGCCGGATCCCAATTTCATGGGTTCTTTCCGTTACGGAAACCAACATGATATTCATCACCCCAACGCCGCCCACCAGCAGTGAAATAGCGGCAATCGCGGTGATCAACAGCGACATCGAATCGGATGTTTTCTGCATCGCCTTGGTGAGCTGATCGTCGGTCTGAGAAAAGAAGTCTTTCTTCCCGTGCTCACTCGTCAGCAGATGCTCAACGGTTTGCATCGCGCCCTGAGGCGTTAAGGATTCTTGAAAGCGTAGAACGATGGCTTCTAAAGGTTTATCACCGGAAATACGCTGTTGCAGCGAAGTATAAGGCAGCCATCCCGCCATAAACCCGCCCACTACCTTTGGCCCAGGTTTCACCGCCACGCCCACCACGCGCCATGATGCGCCAGCAATCTGCACAATTTGGCCGAGCGGATCTTCGCCATCTTGAAACAGGGTGTCGCGGCTGGTTTCATCCAGCACCAGAACCGGTTCACCTTCGGCGACATCACGAGCGGTAAACCCATTGCCTTGAATAAAACGAATGCCCTGTAGCGCAAAAAAATCCTGTGATACGCCGGATAACATCATTGACGAGTCATAACCTTTGCGCACTGCGGTAGCCATGCTGCTCACCTGCGGGGATACCCCCTCAGCCCACGGCTGCTTTTGCAGACTCGCTACGTCATTGAGCGACAACGCACGTTCCATATCAGGCCGCTTACTGCCCCAGCCAGTACCCGGCCGAATTTCTAGCGTGGTGTTACCTAACTTGCCAATTTCATTCATGATGGTCTGGCGCGCCCCTTCCCCCACGGCCATTGAAGACACCACCGATGAAATGCCAATGATGATGCCAAGCATGGATAAAAAAGTGCGCATGCGATGCCCCAATAGGGAACGCCAAGCCATACGCATCGATTCATGAATGCTGCGCCACAGTGAAGCTCGCCCGTTATCTCGAACTACAGGAATATGCTGCGCCAAACGATCTTCTGGGCAGGACTGATTGATTTCATCAGCAATAATGCGGCCATCGCTGATTTCAACGATGCGTTGCGCCTGTTTAGCGACGCCGTGATCGTGCGTGACAATAATGACCGTATGCCCATCCGCATGCAGCTGGTGAAGAACGCCCATCAAAGCCCTACCGCTAACGCTATCCAAAGCGCCAGTCGGCTCATCCGCGAGGATCACCTGTGCGCCATTGATTAACGCGCGGCAAATGCTTACGCGCTGCTGCTGCCCGCCAGAAAGCTGCGCTGGGCGATAACCCAAGCGGCTTTTCAAACCCAATTTTTGCCCCAGCATTTGAATACGCGCTTTGCGTTCATTTTCGGGCATAGCGGTATACAACGCAGGGATAGCGATGTTTTCTTCTGCGGTCAGATAAGGCATCAGGTGATAGCGCTGGAATATAAACCCAAGGTAGCAGCTACGTAGCTCAGCAAGCCGATCGCTATCCGTTTCGTTAACGCTGATCCCGTTGATCAGAACCTCGCCCCGCGTGGATTTATCCAAGCAGCCAATGATGTTCATCAGCGTCGATTTTCCTGAGCCAGAGGCACCAATAATGGCAACCATCTCGCTTTGCGAAATCGTCAGCGTAATATCATTGAGCACCACGTTGGTTTGGTTACCGGCAACAAACTCGCGGTACACGTGGCGCAGCTCAATAATGGGGTTCATCTTCGCCATCGCACTCATCCCTGTGCACCATCCGCTGGCATCACTACGCGGTCGCCCAGCTGTAATCCCTCGAGCACCTGAGCAAACTGACGATCGTTGATGCCAATACGGATCTTGCGCTGCTGTGGCTTACCGTTTTCAAGTACGGTAATCAGGTAGCTGTCGGTGCTCAGCGCCCGCCCCAGCGTTGAAACCGGCACACGCAACACATTCTTCGCCTCGGCAACGCGCACAAACACCTGAGCAGTCATAGAGGTTTTCAGCTCGCGCTGAGCGTTATCAACGGCAAACGTGCCGTTGTAATACACCGCGTTGGCCTGCTGGCTTGCCGCACTATTCCCATTTGCCTGCTCTTCCAAAGCTTCTTGAGGAGCGGGCTGAACAAAGCCCATTTGGCTGGTGTATCGTTTCTCAGGGTTGGCAATTACATAAAACCACAGCGGTTGACCGGGCTGTATTTTCTGAATATCTGCCTCTGAGATTCGCGTTTGAACCAGCATTTTGTCGAGGACGGCTAATACCAGAATGGTGGGAGCCGTTTGTGATGACACGATGGTTTGTCCTTCATTGGTCACAATGCCCAGCACTTCGCCGCTGATAGGCGCAACAATGCGGGTATAGCTCAGGTTCGCGTTGGCAGTTTTAACAACCATTTCGGCCTGCACAATCTGTGCATCATTCATCTCAACCTGCTGACGCTGAGCGTCATATTGCGCCTGCGCCTGCTCCACATCGCTTCGCACGCCGGAACCATCGCGCATCATGGCTTGCTGGCGGTTCAGTTCTTGGCGATAGCGCACCAACATAGCCTGCGAGGCCAGTTTTTGCGCTTTAGCGCTGGCTAACTGCGCCGTTGCATTACTCAGATCGGACTCTTGCAGCGTGGGGTCGATCTCCGCCAGCAACTGCCCTTTCTCGACTTTGTCGCCCTGACGAACATACAGCTTTCGTAGCTGCCCATTAACCTGAGCTCCCACATTGACCTGCATAGATGGCTTAAGCGTACCGGTCGCCAAAACCACTTTTTCAATGTCGCCCCGGTCAACCTGCTCGGTCATCACCGGTTCTGGCGCAGAAAAACCCTGCGACAGGCCGATCGCCGTCAGCAATATGATCGCTCCGGCAAGCAACGCGAGCAGCCAGCGCGAGGTGACAAAAGAGCGCCATTGCTTCATGCCAAAAGCTCCACGTTAACCATCGATTTGGTCTCAACCGGCGCTATAGGCGTTAGCTCGCCGTCGGACAGGTGATAAACCTGCGAAAACTGCGGCAGAATGTGCTGGCTGTGAGTGACCACAATCAAGGTTTTGCCGGTTTTACGGCAATGTTGCTGAACCGCTGCCATAACGGTGCGTGCCGTTTCGTTATCCAAATTGGCCGTGGGTTCATCCAGCAGCAAAATTGGCCGCGAGCTATACAGCGAACGTGCCAGCAGCAAGCGCTGACGCTGTCCAAGCGAAAGCGCGGCATGGCTTTCACGGATTAGCGCATTGATACCGCCGGGCAACTGATGGATCACCGGATACAGCGCCAGCGAGGTGAGTAATTCCTCAATACGCCCGCGATCGCTGTCGCGATAATGAGGGTCGAACAGGGTGATATTTTCCAAAACGGACGCATTAAACAGAATGTCTTCTTGGCTTTGCAGACACACTAACGATGCCAGTTGCTGAGCGAGAACGGCGTTTCCATCAACCAACACGTTCCCCTCTTGAGGGGAGAACAAGCCCGCGATCAGTCGCAATAAAGTACTTTTCCCCGCCCCCGACTCGCCGACAATCGCGATTTGCGATCCCGCAGGCAGATCGAGAGAAATACCCGCGAAAATCGTTTTCGCCGGATCGTAATAGAACCGTACCCGCTCGAAGCGCACATGCGGCGCTACCGTACTCAGTTCGGTGCTTTGCGGTATCGCATGTTGATCTTCATCGGCCGAAAATAGGCTGTGAGCGCGGGTATCAATCACATGCAGCTGGGATTTTTGAATAATCGAAAAGAAAATACGCGTCACATAAGAGCTAAAAATCTGGCGTAGGAAGCTATAGGCAAAAAAATCGCCCAAAGAGATCTGCTTGTTATTCACCATGGGCAGAACCACCAGCATGAAAACCACCATCTCAAGGCTGCCCACCAGTTGATACAGCCCCTCTTTGACCTGCTGATAGACCTTCTGCCGCTGCAAGCAGCCAAACAAATCGCGGCTGAACCATGCAAACTGGGCCTTGCGCTGGCTCTCAAGTCCGGCCGTTTTGATGGTTAAAACGCCTTGCAACGTTTCCATGAAAAAGTCATTGAGCACTGCGCTTTTGAGCTGCAACTGCTGGGTATACCAACGATCGCGCAGCACCGCCCAGATACTGATCATCCCCATGGCTATCACCCCAACGCCTGAAATCAGCGCCAACACGGGAGCAATCCAAAACATAATGCCCAACGCGATAAGGCAGATAACCCAGTCACTTCGCAAACCGTTATCCAGCTCGATTTTCTGCAACAGCCCGCCCTGCCAAGCGATAAATCGGCTAAAGATGTCGCCCGGTGCGCGTTTTTCAAAAAACCGCAGCGGATTGGCGAGCAGCCGCGAAAAACCCACGCTGCTGTTGAGCAGGACAAAACGCTTGATAAAGCGCTCGCTGATCACGCGTACACCTAACGCCAGCAACGTTGAGGCAATAAACGCAGCAATAAACCAACCGTAAGGAAAGCGGCTGTTACCCACCTCAGCAAATGCCTGATTGATGGCGTTACTGACCATCGAAGGCATGAGGAATAACGTGAGAGAAACCAAAAACGTTATCAACATCAGCCCATACATACCGGGCACCGCTGCCGTTTCTTTCAAACTCATCGCATGCGGCAATGCGCTTTTCGTCGTGCCTGTTTCGGCGCTCTGTTCCGCGGTAACCCGCGTTTGTGGATCGAGAATGAGTGCATAGCCGCTGATTTCAGTTTTCAGCGAGGCAAAGGGCAACCATTGCTGGCCAATCGCGGGATTCATCACACACACCTGCTGACCTTTGCGATAGGCCAACACGACATAGTGGCTCGCGCCATAGTGCAAAATAGCAGGTAGAGGCAATTCACTGAGCTCATGGTGCTCAAAAAGCACGGGAGCCGAAGCAATGCCAAGACTCGCCAGAATGGTGGATAAATCGTTCAGTGAAGTTCCATGGTCCGACGCGGGGAAACGCGCTCTCAGCGTGTCCAGATCGGTTTTTCGTCCCTGCGTTTGCGCCAGCATGGCAATGCACGCCAGCCCACATTCGTTGGTCTCTTCCTGAAAAATCAGATCGGGTATTATTGGTTTCATCATCATTAGTTATTGATTGATAAAATACAGAGAGTGGCTATGCCAAAGCAGCCAATCATGTGGATATTCGTGCAGCGCCTGCTCGATAATTTCTGGCAGTTTCTCCGCCACATCGCGCGCTTTTACCGGCTCATGAATATGGATACGCAGCCCGTCTTGCTCATAGAGATGGTAGAAAACCACCTGAGCAGAAACTGCCCGCGCCAAACGCACAATACCGCTATGCAGCCCCGCAACACGTCCAAACAGCCGACAGCGTAGTTTCCCCGATGCGGCTTCTTCGGTTTGCACGGTATAGTCCGGCGTAATATCGGGAAAAATGATGAGGTTTTGCTGTCCCATCGCGACGTCGCTTAGCAACGAAGTCAGGCTGGAAGCCAGTTGTTTGCTATCTTGATGAATAGAGCAGTAGGAAAGATTCACGCCCCCTAAGGCACGCGCGCGGGCGTTGTACTGTTCAGCGCTGGAAGACACGATAACGCTGGCACGCCCCGGTGTTACGCCAGCGGCTACCATCGCAGCGAGCACATCAGAAATACTGTGCAGCGGCGCCAATATGACCGCGTTTTTTCGCAGGCGAAGCGGCGCCACGGCCTCATCGAGCTGTTGAGTACAGGCGGCTAGCTGCTGTAGCACCTTTGGGTTTTGTGCCCACGTTGCGCTGGCCTCTAGAATTTTGCGCCGAACCGCAATCCATGACGCATCGATGCGCCCTTTTTGCCCCGTTAAGCAGTGAAAGTTCTGGGTCGCAACCGGATTCTGATGACGAAACTCACGCCCAAGCACGCCCAAAAAACAGAGCCCGCGAGCGATAGCCAGCACAAGGCGCACGTTACAAAAACGCAGCACCCAGCAAAAGAATGTTTTCAGCGCGGAAAGTAAGCGATGAGTCACTTGATGCAAATATCCGCCAATATTTTTGGTGCAGAAAACGATCCACACCAGCAGAAACCGGGTCATCGCCATTACTTATCCTTTCCGAGCAAATTCAACATACGTTTTGAGAATTCAGGGAAAGAACTATCTTGAGCGACAACAAAACGCTTATTAATAATAAAAATCGGCGTTGCCGTAATATCGTAAAAATCTGTGATGGCTGACATTTCATCTAATCGATGCTTAACAGCTTCACTAGTTCGTGCTTTTTTATATTCAGCAATATCGATGCTATTTTTAACCAGCCATTTATCTAATTCTGCTGTATCCGTTAGGTTAATACCTCGGGCAATAATAGCGTTATATGCACTATCACGTACGGCAGGTTCTACGCCCATTTCTTGCAGCGTAGCAAAAATAGGGGCAAAGGCAGATAATCCACTTTTTTCCGTATTGATATGTATTGATTCAAATACCACACTGGCGGGCAGTTTTTTAACGAACTCCCTCACATTATCCTCATTCGCGGCGCAGTAATGACAGCCATAGGACATCACTTCAATAATGCTATTATTTTCTTTTATTGGGCTTTTCTCTGCCTGCGCAATAGTTAACTCTTTCTGTGGCGACGTTTGATTATCGCTATCATTGGAAAACGACTTAAACACAAATACATGGTAAAACAACACGGTCATCAAAGATGAGACAATGACAAGCAGCAATGAATAGCTAATAACCGTCGTGCGTTTAAACTGCATAACTTTAATGCCCCAAAATTGATCGTCGAATAAATACATGGAGAGTAACTCTCCATGTATTGGTAACTATTTATTTAGAAAACTAGAGAGATTAACGATTTGGCACGCGGCACAGGTTCATATCGGCATCTTTCATGGTGGTCGTTGAACCATGTTTGTCAGTGCAAACTGTCACTAACTTACAAGATGCTACGCCGCCAATGACTACGGTTTCATAAGAGCTGCTACACGTTTTGCAGTTGCCACCAACGATCTGTGCGGCTTCCGCTGCATTAATGTGTTTCATATATAATCCTTACCTTAGTTTATTAAAAATATGCAATGAATTGCATGTACCTACCGATGAACATTGCACCAGTAATCTTTAAAAATCGTTGATAACTCAGTCATTCCGAGGTGTTGCCACAATACATTTAAAAACATTGAACAAAGCGACATTGCTGGTGACATTAAGCCGCTTCATTAAACGTCGTTTGTAATAACTCAACCTTCGAACGTTAATATTGACTTCGTTCGCTATCTGCGAAAGTGATTTACCCTTAAATATCTCTTCCATGAGCCACCACTCATCGCTTGAGATATAACACCCTGCGTCGGCGGTTAACCATTTCATTCGGGTATAGCTCACCAATGAGGGACTAAAAACAGTTTGTCCTATTTCGCTACACTTCAGCTCATTAAAAAATAGATTCACATTCTGTTTAGATTCACTTTTTAATAGCCAATGTGCACCAGGTAATAGCGAGTGCAGCGCAAAAAAAAGCGGGATGTTATTTTCGCTCAATAAAATAACGAGTTTCTGTCGATGATGACGGTAGTACATCTTGATCATATTGAGCACATTAAACCGCCCCTGAGGAAAGCTTTCAAAATCACAAATCACCCAGCGCTGTTCTCGTTCATTCCTTTGCTGTTTAAGCACCTCAACGAGCTGATGTATATTATTAGAGCTGGTAAATTGGACTCGCATTGAGTCATCACAAGCATCCTGAATAACGGACTTCAAGCCTTGAGAGAAAAAGATATTTTTATCAAAGAAAAAGCACTGATAATTCATTTATAAATACCTTCTCAGCAAATCACTGATAATTTAACGTGTAGTTAGCTGTTGCAGTGAAAGCACCGGTCGTTAGCGTTCCATTCGCTAACGCCTGTGGTTCGCCTTCCACGAAGGCTTGGAAGTTCAACTGCATTACGGTATCGGTGATAGCCGTTGCGTTGGTTGGCGTATTGAGCCGAATTGGTGAACCATCGCTTTCTTCTAAGCCAATTCCTACGCCGCTCGCGCCGCTTGGTGCCACGGATTTAATAGCCAAACGATCGGTCATATTCGAATTCCGGTCGCCGTCAAAGGTGACCGTTACCGAGTCAAATACGCTGGGGTTGCAGTCCTCTAACACAATCGAAAACGCAATGGGTGTGGTTTTCCCCGTCGCATAAAGCGACTTGGTTGAAATCTCACCAAAGTCCACCGGCACTTTTTCCGATCCCGGAGCAATGCTACAAGGCAGAGCAACAACCACGCCTTTAAAGGTCATCGCGCCCCCCACCAGCTCTCCCGTCGCTTCAACCGCGCTGCTGAACATCAGCGTCGCTAGCACAGCAAGTTCCATCAGACGCATAATTTCTCCTTACTGGAACTCTGCAACAACGGTTGCGGAAGCCTGAAAATCACCTTCTTCAATGTTGGTTCCGGCGTTTGCAATCGGCGCTGCGATGAGGTTCCAATCCCCCTCGTTATTGTTAAAACCAGGGACGTTATAAAATCTATTCGGCGTGATGGTCGAACCGCTTTGATCTGTCAGCTTGATGCCCAAATTTGAACGATCGCCCGAACCGGTGGTTCCCAGATAATCACTGTTAAAGCTGGCTGGGCTGGCCTGCTGAATAGCCAGTTTGATATTCAGGCTGCCGGTGGTAAAACTTCCGCCTTCACACTTCACGTGAATAGGGACGTTATGGCTGTAGTTATTGCCATTGAGCTTGCTGCCCGTACCTGGAATGGTGCCGAAATCCACCACGATAGGCGTTCCCTGATTCACCACGCATTTATCTGGCACGGTAAGAACACCCGAGTTGATATAAATCACTGACATCGGCACTGAGCCAATACCGGAGGCCGTTGAGCCAATGCGGCCATATAACTCAGCTATTTGCGTCCCGACCAGATTGACCCCGTTGATAATGGGTTTCGTGATCATAAAAGTGACACGCCCCTTCGACCCGGATTCAAAATCGGTGTACTGCACTGATGGCGGCGCACAGGTATTCTGATATGCGCGGTTGCTTTCATTGTTGAAGGGAACTGGCAGGTATTCGAGACGGTTACCACGGATGTAGATTTCAATTTTGACATCCATATAGTCGTTCAAACGCAGATAGCCTGGGTTATTGCCTGATTCAGCCAACGTCGCACGCGAGGTGAAAAATACCGGCTGATTCGTCATCGGCGTATTGCAGTAGGCTGTCCCGGCATAAAGCCCACCTAATGCGAACTCAGAGCTAATCAGAGACCCCGCCACGTTAGAGGTAATATCCTGATTTCCCACATCGATGTTGTATTGATGCGGGCCACCGACCGGAATAATTTCTCCATCGATATAGGCCTGCGCGCCAGCGGGAAGTAGCGATAGAGCGAGCGCACACGTAACGCACGTTTGGCGTGAGAATAGGCCAGACAGTTTCATTACAAATACTCCATTTTCACGCGCAGCAATCCTTGGAATTCACCGGCGGTGACCGAGTTTCCCGTCGATTCCAATGCGGCCATAAAGGTCAATACGCTATCGCCGTATTTCACTAAAGAAGGCGTCTGGGTCTGATTAATCGCCAGCTTATTGCCTGACATATCCATCAAACGAATACCTGCACCTTGCACCATACCGGTAGTGTGTAGTAGCGCGGGGTCGGCTACATCGGACTCACCAATAAAGGTCATCTGCACGGCTTGCTCGCCGGTGGTATAGGCTCGCCAATCGCTTCCCGTCGTCTTAGAAGCCAAGCTACTCCGCGCCATTGATGCCCCCTTTAGGCAATCGCGTAGATAGATTTTGATCAGCACCGGCTGGCTGTGATCGCCAGCACGATGAAAACTACGCGCCGTCATTTCGCCCATATCGATGTCTTGCATCCGGCTCTCCCCCGCCATCACGCATGGAGAGGCATACACAGAACCATGGAACCGAACAATGCCGCCATCTTCACCGGCATGATCCCGATCTTGATGTTGTGGCAACAACGGCACCGTAGACTGAGCCTGAAACACAACACCCAGTGCCAGAAATGCGCATAACGCTAATCGATTTTGCATTGTCGGGTCCTTATGGTTATTCCTGCTGCGCGCTAGGCAACGCTTTACAGGTGCTGCCTGAACAGCTGAACTTCAGTTCCGGATGGCCGCCATAATCATTGACATACATCATGGAGAACGCGCTCACCGACGCATCGGTAACCGCAAAATCAAGGCTCGATTTCGGGGCAACCATAATTCCTGGGAAGCGAGTTATTTTGCTGCCCGCGCTATTCGTTAAACCAATAATCGTGACGTAGTACGGCGTTGGGTTTTGCGCCGTCATCGTGCTGCCGCTTTTCTGGAACACCACTTGGTTTTGCCAGATCTCATTTTTGCTGGCAGGGATAATTGCCGCCGGACGATAGAAAAGCTTGATACGTGACTGCATAGCGAGTTGCAGCATGTTGGGCTTATTCGGTTTAGGCGGAATTTCACGCACGTTGAGATAAAACAGGCTTTCGCGATCCTGAGGCAGCGTGTTTATCGCACCGGTTTTGGTCACGCGGGCAATCCCCTTCTGTCCACCGTTGATTCGCTGTAGCGGCGGTAAAACCATTAACGGCGAGGTGATCTTGTGACCTTCCGCGTCCTCTACCCATGACTGAGCCAAAAAAGGAATATCTGGGCTCGTGTTGGACAGGTTGGCGCTCGATGAGCTCTCTTTTTCGGTAATAATGATCCGCGTGCGATCCAGTGAAACGCCCGCCTGTGCGTAGCCGGTCAGAACCGTCAGAGCCATCGCCGCTATCCAGCCGCATCCGCTTTTTTTCTTCATGCTCATTTTTAGCCTTTTATGACAGTAATGGATTTGTTGCTTCGTCATAGATTTGTTGCTTCGATTTAGCCGCATCGCTTAATGGCAAGGCAGCAAAACAGAATTCGAATAATTCGACGCCTTTGCCGGAATAGTGATCTTGCATTGTGTTTTTCCGTTCCAGACCACCTTGAGCGTCTCATCAGGATTAACACCGGCAAGCCACGCCTGACCGTCATCAAGCACCATCGCTACGCTGACACCGTCGTCATTAAAGACTTCAGCGCCGAATGGCGGTGTACTGCTATCAGAGCGACGAATGTTTGCCATCATCTTCATCCCTTTTGCCATCCCGAAGGACTGGTAGCCGATAGCGCCTTCGGTTAGCGTGGTCGTGCTGATGGCTTTTGATGGCTCGATGTCACTGTCCATCGCATCCACATCAACACGGGTATCAAAACTGTTGTAGCTGACAACGTCGGGCACCACCGCGATACCAAATCGATTGGTTCGCGATTTGCTTCCGTTTAGCGGAACACCTGCAATACCGTTGGTATCTACCATCATGCGAGCCGTATTAAGCGTGGCTCCGCTGTTATGCAGTGCGGCACCATGGCGTGTCGCCGTGAAACCACCGCGCAGCGTGCTGCTTAGCGCCACATAATGGCTTTGCTGATAGCTGAGGTTGCTGTTGATTTCGGCCATCTGCGAACGGTGCTGGTAATAACCATCCATATTGGCGTTGCCGCTTTGGCTGGCCCCTGCGCGCACTCGCCATAGGTTGTTATTGTCGCTATTGTCGGTGTACGACATCATCGGACTGGTTTTGCCGTTATTGGTTTGCATATCCAAACCGGCCCAGCGGCTATCACCAACTGGCACAGAGATTGAAATTGCAATAGAGTCATCACGCCGATCTTTATAGTCGGTGCGATACGCAGAGAGATTGGCCGTAATACCGTTAATTTCACCGACGCGGAAAGTTCGTCCCAGTGACACGCCATAGCGATCTTGGCTATTTCGATCCCAATAGTTTTGGTGGGTATAGGTCAGGAACGTGGTCAGCGTTTTGCTCGGCTCATCAGCCCAGAACGTTTTGTTACCGGTGATGGTGTATAGCTCTTTCTCACGCCCAACATGGTCGTAATCCTGATACCGTTCATCCATGTATTGCGCCATCGAGCGGAAGTCTTGCTGCGAGAATCGATAGCCCGCAAACGTGATGGAACTGTTGTATTCGTCGAAGGTTTTGGCGTAGCTGAGTTTGTACGACGTTCCTTTCAGGCGCTCGCCATCACGGTTTTGGCTCCATGATTCGGTGGCATCCACGGAGATAGCCCCAAACATACTGAGATCGCGCCCAATCCCCATCGACATGGCGTTGTACTCTTCACCCGCCGTTTGCAAACCACCGTACAGAGACCACGCGTTGGAAATACCCCACGAGAAATCCCCCGAGACAAAGCCGGGCCCTTGAGTTTGGTGGGTATAGCGGGAAGGCTGCCCCGCGGCGATGTTGTAACGCACGTAGCCTGGGCGCGTGAGATAAGGAATATTGGCGGTATTCACCTGAAAGGTGGATACCGAACCATCCTGCTCTTCAACTTTAACGTCCAGCGTTCCACGCACCGAGCTGCTCAGATCCTGAATGTTGAATGGACCGGCTGGCACGGTAGTTTGATAGATTATTCGGCCGCTCTGGCTTACCGTTACTTTAGCGCTAGTGCGTGCCACGCCGTGCACCTCTGGCGCATAGCCTTGTAGACTTGGCGGCAGCATACGCTCGTCGCTGGACAGATTGACGCCGGTGAAACGCAACGTATCGAAGACCTGCGAGTTAAGGTAGATTTCGCCCAGCGTCAGTTTGGCCGCCATCATAGGCAGCGGACGGTAGGCGTAAATCTGGTTCCAATCAAAATCAAATTGGTGAGTTGAGTTGTAGTAGCTGGTTTGATACTCACTGCGAAAACGCCAACCAGCCACATTGAACCCAGCCTGACCATAGCCCGACAAGGAGTTGTAATCTTCACTGTGATCGAGCTGATGAGTGAGTTGGCCCGTCAGACTGTAGTCAAAAATGACGCCAGCAATACCGTTATCCCAGCGCTCTGGTGGCGTCCAATTGGGATCGTTATATTTCATCCACGCCTGCGGCACCGTAATATCCAGTGTTCCCGCATAGTTGCTGAGCTTAGCCCCCGGCAGGCTCTGCAAAACAAAACAGTTTTCTGAAACCTGCTCAACTTTGAGTCTGGCTTCTTCCTTCAATGCCAGCTTATCCAGCACGGCCTGACTGATGCAGGCTTGCGTACTTTTACCATCGGGTAATAGCGCGTAATGCACCTTGTCTTGGCCTATCGGCTGGCTGTTAATTTTGATATCCAACAGGTAATCACCTGCGGCAACATAGTTGTCTGAAGCAAAACGGGATAAATCAACATGGGTGCGATCGGACGCATCCAATACGTCGGTATTAAACTCAACGAGATCGTCTGCATATACCGTATTGGCATAGCAGAAAATAATCACCTTTAAGGCCACTATTTTTAATTTTGTTTTTAGTGTTACCGACATGACAATTTATCCCGAATTAATCGACGGAATACGCCGAATACCCCAAATGGCATTGGTTAATTTTTTAGTTATAATCAATAAAAAAACGAGCAATAGCATAAAACTCACCGGCTTTAATATGTTTATTAACCGGAACCAGCGAGGCGGTAAATCTCAGAATATTACTCCCGTTACTTAAATCATAGCCGGGAGAAGGTTGCCCTATTGTCAGCATACTTCCATGCTGATTACGTAAATGAATACCAAATCCTTCCCCTTCTCCAGTAACTAATAGCGCTGACGGATCATGAGGATCAGAATTGCCAATAAATGTGATAGTGGCATAAGGAAAGCTGTCATCAGCAGCCACTTTATTTTTAATAACTCTGCACCCAGTAAGATGAATATTAAAATCTTTTGTTAGGTGACTTTCGCTATCCATATTAATGTCACGAGCAGATACATCGCCAAAATCAACCCAGATCTCACGTGAAAGAGGATCAATGCCACAGGCAGTTTCAATCAGCTCACCAGACATTTCGACTTTCCCTGGTGTAATACTGGATGCCAGCGTGTCAGCGGAAAAAAACAGCGCATATAAAAAAAGCATCACTGATATTTTTTTCTTTATTCCTGACATCATCTCGCTATCCCTACTGAATATTTCACAGGTAGAAAACGGGGGATATACGCCCCCCGTATGCACCACTTCTAGGAGATTACTGGTAAGCGATCTGGAAGTTGATGGTTGACTGGAAAGAACCTGCGGTTACAGGGTTTGCAGTCTGATCCGCGCTGTCTGCTTTCACATAGGCAACGAATGGAATGGTGTTAGTACCGTTCACCAGCTGTACAGCCGTGGTGCCCTGACCCCAAACCACATCCTGGCTGGCGCTGTCTTTCAGACCGATACCCGCATTAGACGCAGTGCCTGAAGTGAACGCAGCCAGAGTTGCATCAGCTGGGCTTACGCTAGTTGGGGTGTAAGAAACAACGGCGCTGGTCGCAACGGTAGTATCGCAATCCTGCAATTCGATGTTTTTCTGCACGTTACCTGCATGAGCACCGTTAGCCAGAGCTGAAACAGGGATCTGACCAAAATCGACAGATACTGGGCTAGAATTAGGTGATAAACCGCAGGCAGTATTCACCAATTCACCTTGGAATTGGATTTGGCCATTGGTAGTATCAGCCAGAACAGACATAGAACTTACAGCAGCGGTAAATGCTACGGCTAAAGCAACTTTATTCAATTTCATAAAAATTTCCTGCGTAATATAAATATCCTAAAAAAAGATAAAGAGCATTTAAGCCACAGGACGCAATCCAAGCGACAATAGAAGCTCTCTGTGTTATTGGTATAAATCCTTTTAAATAATTAAAGACGCCATGTGTTTATCATAATTATTATCCTGCTCCATCGGACGAACAAAATGCTATCAAATCCCATTAATCGTTAAAAGCCTTACAGCAAAAGAGGTTTAAGTACGTATTTAAAACTCGCAACAATGCCATATACACTATTTTAATCTCGCGAAGTATTTGGAATCATCCTAGTCGCGCCATTTCTTAATATAGGAAAATACTTAGATATAGTTTTTCCTATAAAATTAATACACACCAGAACACCACATACGTGTATTAATAATTAATAGAGAATGAGAAACGTTAAACGAAGTTGCGTTAAGGAGTGGCAATAAGAAGTGGTAATAAGAGGTGGCAATAAAATAGGAGGATGTTTGTTGTCTCGAGAGAACAGCCAGAAAACTGGCTGTTCTAGAACTATAATAGCGTCAAGGCTTATGGCAGCTCGTTACCGGCTGCGCGATAAATTTCATACCATTCTTCACGCGTTAACGTGATATCGCACGCCTGACATATTTGCTTGAGACGCGAAGTGCTCATCGTGCCTGAAATCATCTGCATATTGGCTGGATGACGCAAAATCCACGCCGTTGTAATAGTGGTGTTTGATACGCCATAACGCGCCGCAATCTCATCAATTTTCTGATTCAGTTCTGGGAACTTAGGATTGCCGAGGAATACGCCTTCAAACATACCGTATTGGAACGGAGACCATGCCTGAATAGTCACGTCATTTAAACGGCAATAATTCAATACTTCACCGTCGTGATCGAGACTCGACGCATTTTCCATATTGACGTTAATACCACTGCGGATCATACCGCTATTGGTAATACTCAATTGAAGCTGATTCGCCAAGATCTTTTGGCTCATAAACTTTTGCAGTAAAGCCATCTGCATTGGGCTTTGGTTTGAGACACCAAAACGGCGCACTTTGCCGGTATTCAGTAAGTGATCAAACGCCTCAGCCACCTCTTCCGGTTCCATTAGCGCATCGGGGCGATGTACCAGCAGCATATCGAGATAGTCGGTATCTAAACGTTCTAAGATGCCGTCTACTGATTTTAAAATGTGCTCTTTAGAGAAATCGAACAACCCTTTACGAATCCCACATTTAGACTGCAAGAAGACCTTCTCACGACGGTCATCATTGAGTTTGGCTGCGCGAGCAAAAATACGCTCACATTCGCCGCCGCCATAGATATCTGCGTGGTCGAAGAAGTTTGCGCCCAAATCCAGCGCGGTTTGCACAAAAGTTTCGGCCTCTGCGGCTTTCAACTCATCCATACGCATGCAGCCCACCACAATGGCAGGAACATGCAGGGTAGAACCACCTAATTTAATTTGTTTCATCAAACTGCCCTATCTGGTTAGCGGTGCCGAATCACGGCCACCGCTATTTATGATGACGAAAATCGCCGCAAAAAATTTAATGTCATACTCGAGTTTATACCCCAAATAATGGGAGCTGCTTCAAGTATGAAGGGGTTATATCGCTCGCTCTGGTTCAGTCACAAAGCGCTGGCGATACTCTCGTGGTGTTAGCCCAGCATCACGGGTAAACACCACGGAAAAATAGTTGCTGTCTTCAAAGCCACAGCGCGTCGCAATTTCACTGATACGATAGTCGCTGCGCCTCAACAATCGCTTAGCCTGACACAAACGCAGCTGACGCAGGTAATGACTGATCGACATCCCTGTTTGCTGGCGAAATAGCTGCTTCAGCGAGCGTTCAATCAGCTGATGCTCTGCGCAGAAAGCCGCTAAATCAAAATGGCTGTCGAGTCCACCTTGCAGCGAAGCCATCAGCAAATCAAGCTGTTCGCCAGCCGGTAGCAAATAGACACTATCCGCCGTGTAACGATAACGTTTTAACACAATGGCTAACTGCAACAGCAGAGCTTCAGTCAACTGAATCGAAAGTGCGTCGGTTTTGCGGCTCTCTTGCGCCAGCTGAGCAATAATCGGCCTCGCCTGCGCTAAACCACCGGTGCTTAAACGCCAATGATTTTGTCGAGTAGTCTCATCAAACGGCGGCAGTAATAGGTTCCATTGCGCGTTTAAACGTAAGCGCTCGGGGCAATAGATAATATTGTCGAGAACCAGATCGTTAACCGATTCGTAGCTATGACAGTCCTCGGCGTTGATATAGAAAATATCGCCGCAGGTTATCCGATATGGGCGATCGTTGAGAACGTGCAAACCGTTGCCACGCCAAACGATCACGATCTCGCAAAACTGGTGGGAATGTTCGGCAAAAACCTGCTGTGGATAACGATCCGCAACCGCGACCGGCATCTGTTCTGAAGGGAAATAATCCCGATTCTCCAGCACTAACGGCTTTCGCATTCCCCGCCTCCCACGCTTATTTAGCCAGAAAGTATTACAGAATCATCATGGTTTTACGTTGACGGCTTTCTCGATTCCGCACATTGTATTTCGCCGTTAAGTAACAAAATGTCACTTGGGTTAACGTGATTAGATGGTTATCCCTGATAACGCAAAGCTCGAGGAGATTGGTCAAACTCGCGTTTGAAAAGCGTAGAAAAATGATTGCTGTCGCCAAAACCGCACTGATAGGCAATATCCGTCACGCTGCTATCACTGTGACAAAGCTGGTGACGAGCTTGCAAAAGTCGCAGGCGAGTCAGATAGCGCTGCGGCGTCATGCCGGTATGGTTTTTAAGCTGGCGGTGCAAGGTGCGAAGCGGCAAAGAGAAGCGGTCAGCTAATTCCGTCCATTCAACAGATTCAGCGTAGTGATGCTGCAACCAGTCCAATAACTGGCGTAAACGCCCTTCTTGATCGTCTCCCACCTGAGCAGAACATCCCTGCCAAAGCTGCACAATAAGCTGCATAAAGACGCTTTCATGTAACGCAATATCCTCGGCTCGCTCACTGGCCGGTGTTTGTTCGAGTTTTGCCATCAGCATTTTTACCTGCGTTAACACCTGCTGGCTAATACGCCAATGCGAGGGATAAACCCCTTCAGATTCTTGCGGTAAAAATTGCTCAACGCCCGATAAAAACTTAAACGCATCCGGCGCTCGAAAGAGCACATTGGTGAGAAATAGACCGTCTGTATGCTCAAACAAATGACGATCGTGATCGCGAACGAAACAGACGCATCCACTGTTGAGCGTATAGGGATTGCCGTTAAAAACGTGCACGCCAGCGCCCTGCTCTACAATCACAATTTCATAGAAATCATGATGATGTTCGGGAAATTCCGGCTGCGGAGCGCGAGGTTCAATGGCGACAGGCGCATAACCAGAAGCGAAAAAATCAATACTGTGCAAAACCGTCATCGTCAGACTCCTTATCTTATCGGGGTATCAACGCGGGTGATTTATCCAGCGGTTTGCTATGGCTCGATAGTAGAAGAAGGCTGAAAAATGAACCTTAAACTTTTGACGCCAAAACGGCTTTTAGCGTTCGTTTATTTAAGAATGCGCGACCAATATTAAGAAATGCGGCGAACATCACAGGCCAGCGCATCTAAGAACTGTGACTTACTTCACTTTCACCTTTGCTGTATTGCCATCGCCATAATTTCGCTGGCATTCATGAGAAGGTGCCCCACCAAGCAAGTTTCTACACTGACCGTCATTGATAAATAAGAATGTTCAACGACGGACGGTTCAACATGACGACACGCCATATTGCCGCAATCGATCTTGGTGCCTCCAGCGGGCGAGTGATGCTGGCGAGTTACCACGTCGGCACGCAACACCTTACGCTAAAAGAGATCCGCCGCTTCACCAATCGGCTGGTACCTCGTGACGGTTTTGATACTTGGGATCTTGATGCCCTTGAGCAGGAAATTCGGACCGGACTAGAGCAAATTGATGCTGAAAATATCCCACTGGACAGCATTGGCATTGATACCTGGGGCGTAGATTTTGTGTTGTTGGATACCAACGGCGAGCGAGTCGGTCATCCCGTCGCTTATCGAGACGATCGTACCCACGGCCTTATGGCACAGGCGCAAGAGCGCTTAGGTAAACCGTTTATCTATCAGCGTACCGGCATTCAGTTTTTGCCCTTCAATACCCTTTATCAGCTGCGTGCGCTCAGCGAACAGCAGCCTGAGTTGCTGGATCGGGTTGAGCATTTTCTGCTTATTCCCGATTACCTGCAT
This sequence comes from Hafnia sp., assembly GCF_036648275.1. Classification (NCBI taxonomy): domain Bacteria; kingdom Pseudomonadati; phylum Pseudomonadota; class Gammaproteobacteria; order Enterobacterales; family Hafniaceae; genus Hafnia; species Hafnia sp. The sequence continues at coordinate 58,777 of NZ_JAVXIQ010000014.1, forward strand.
TACCGTTTAACCGGGCAAATGAACTGGGAATACACCAACGCCAGTACGACACAGCTGTTGAATATCCATAGCGGCGATTGGGATACCGATTTGCTGAGTTATGCCGGCGTTCCGGCTCGCTGGTTTGGCAAACCTACCCAGCCGGGTCAGCGTATCGGCTGCTGGCAAAGCCCGAAAGGACAACAGGTTCCTGTGGTTGCCGTGGCCACCCATGACACCGCCAGCGCGGTGATAGCCACCCCGATGCAAGATAGCGATTCGGCCTATCTCAGCTCAGGAACATGGTCATTAATGGGCATTGAAAGCCGCACACCGTTCACTGATAGCCATGCTTTGCAGACCAATATCACCAATGAAGGGGGTGCAGAAGGCCGCTATCGGGTGCTGAAAAATATTATGGGCTTATGGCTGCTGCAACGCGCAACCCAAGAGCTGGGTGTGCAGTATCTTCCCGACCTGATTGCAGAGGCCGCTCAACAACCCGCACACCATTTTCTGATTAACCCGAACGACGAGCGCTTCATCAATCCGCCCAATATGTGTTTGGAAATTCAAAACGACTGCCGCGAGCGTGGTGTTCCGGTGCCCGAAACACCGGCAGAACTGGCGCGCTGCATTTTTGACAGCTTGGCAAAACTCTATCAGCAGGTAGCCGAAGAGCTCTCCGAGCTGCGCGGTAAGCCGATCAGTCATTTGCATATCGTCGGCGGTGGCAGCCAAAACCGTTTCCTCAATCAGCTGTGTGCCGATCTCTGCAACATCGAAGTCAGCGCGGGTCCGGTGGAGGCCTCAACGTTAGGCAATATCGGCTGCCAGTTAATCGCGCTAGGAGATATCGCCAATGTGCATGATTTCCGCAGCGTGGTGGCACATAACTTCCCGCTGGAACATTTTTTCCCTAACCCATCTCACCGCTCTTTATCCGCATCGCTCAGCAACGGCGGTGCGCAAACATCTGCCCAATTCAAAGGAACATGTGTATGACCACTTCAATCGATCAGGCTTGGGAACTGGCTAAACAACGTTTTAACGCTGTTGGCGTAGACGTCGAAAACGCACTGAAAACCATGGAGAGACTGCCAGTTTCGATGCACTGCTGGCAGGGCGATGACGTTGCCGGTTTTGAAAATCCTGAAGGTTCACTGACCGGCGGTATTCAGGCCACCGGTAACTATCCGGGCAAAGCGCGCAACGCCGCAGAGCTGCGTGCCGATTTAGAAATGACATTAACGCTGATCCCTGGGCCAAAACGCCTGAATCTGCACGCGATTTATTTAGAATCTGATACGCCGGTCGCACGTAATAAAATCGAACCACGCCATTTTGCAAACTGGGTCGAATGGGCTAAAAAACACCATTTAGGCTTAGATTTTAATCCTTCGTGTTTCTCTCACCCGCTGAGCGCCGATGGTTTTACCCTCTCCTCAGCTAACCCTGAAACACGTCAGTTCTGGATTGAGCACTGCCAAGCCAGCCGTCGTATTTCGGCCTATTTTGGCGAACAGTTGGGTACGCCGTCTGTCATGAATATCTGGATCCCAGACGGCATGAAAGACACGCCGATTGACCGCTTGGCTCCGCGTCAACGCTTAGCTTCGGCACTGGATGAGGTTATCTCTGAAAAGCTTAACCCTGCACACCACATCGACGCGGTCGAAAGCAAACTTTTCGGCATCGGCGCTGAGAGCTATACCGTGGGCTCGAACGAGTTCTACCTCGGCTACGCAGCCAGCCGCCAGACCGCCCTGTGTCTGGATGCCGGTCACTTCCATCCAACAGAAGTGATCTCCGACAAAATCTCCAGCGCCATGCTTTATGTGCCTCGTTTGCTGCTGCACGTTAGCCGCCCAGTACGCTGGGACAGCGACCACGTGGTCTTGCTCGACGATGAAACCCAGGCAATCGCCAGCGAAATCGTCCGCCACAACCTGTTTAACCGCGTGCATATCGGGCTGGACTTCTTCGATGCTTCCATCAACCGCATTGCGGCGTGGGTGATTGGCACCCGCAATATGAAAAAAGCCCTGCTGCGTGCCTTGCTAGAACCCACTAACCATCTGCGCAATTTGGAAGAAAGCGGTGACTACACGGCACGTCTGGCTCTGCTGGAAGAACAAAAATCGCTGCCTTGGCAGGCGGTTTGGGAAATGTACTGCCAGCGCAACGACGTTCCCGTTGATGCCAGTTGGCTAAAAGCAGTACGCGAATATGAAGAACAAATTTTGTCTCAGCGTTAAGTGATAAATAAAAGGAATAAAAACTATGCAATCTATCATCGATTCCTGGTTCGTTCAGGGCATGATTAAAGCCACCAGCGACATGTGGCTCAAAGGCTGGGATGAACGCAACGGAGGCAACGTTAGCCTGCGTTTATTAGAGGAAGAAGTGGCGCCGTTTCGCGCTGATTTTAACTCACAGCCGCGCTGCGTTGAGCTGACACAGCCCGCCACCGAACTCGCCAATAGCTGGTTCTTAGTGACCGGCTCAGGCAAATTTTTCCGCAACGTACAAATTGCACCGCAGGAAAATCTGGTGCTGCTACAGGTTAGCGCCGATGGCATGGCCTATCACATCCACTGGGGATTGACCAAAGGCGGCCTGCCAACCTCTGAACTGGCCGCGCATTTTCAATCGCATATCGTACGTATGCAGGTTACCGGCGGCGATAACCGCGTCATCATGCATTGCCACGCCACCAATTTGATTGCGCTTAGCTACGTGCATGATTTGGACAATGCCAAATTCACCCGTCTGTTATGGGAAGGTAGCACCGAGTGTTTAGTGGTGTTCCCTGACGGCATTGGCATCGTACCTTGGATGGTGCCGGGCACCGACGGCATCGGCACGCAAACCGCAGAACAAATGCGCCAGCACGGTTTAGTACTGTGGCCTTTCCACGGAATTTTCGGCAGCGGCCCAACGTTAGACGATGCTTTCGGCCTGATCGATACCGCAGAAAAATCAGCGGAGATTATGGTGAAAGTACTGTCGATGGGCGGGAAAAAACAGACGATCTCCACGCAGGAGCTGATTGCGCTCGCCGCACGCTTTGGTGTTACGCCAATGGCTGCGGCACTTGAAGATTAATCGCTGAGAAAGACCGATCGCATGCGCTTCTTTTCAGGAAGCGCATTACAACGGTTTTTCATTTTCAGGAGCAATATCATGAGTTTCATGCTGGCATTACCGAAAATCAGCCTGCACGGCAACGGCGCCATCGTCGATATGGTGAAACTGCTTGGCGACAAAAAGTGGGGCAAAGCGCTCATTGTTACCGATGGGCAATTAGTGGAAATGGGGTTGCTAGACAGCCTGTTTAGCGCAATGCAGCAGCAAAATCTGCCGTACGCGCTGTTTAAAGATGTGTTTCCAAATCCAACCGAAGAATTAGTGCAGGCAGGTTTTCAAGCCTATCAGCAAAACCAGTGTGATTACCTGATCGCCTTCGGCGGTGGTAGCCCAATTGATACCACCAAGGCCATTAAAATTCTGACCGCCAATCCTGGCCCTTCCACCGCCTATTCTGGCGTGGGCAAAGTGAAAAATGCCGGTGTGCCGCTGGTCGCCATTAATACTACGGCGGGAACCGCCGCAGAACTCACCAGCAACGCGGTGATTATTGATAGCCGGCGTCAGGTGAAAGAGGTGATTATCGACAGCAATATTATTCCTGATATTGCCGTGGACGATCCGGCTGTGATGCTGAATATTCCCGCCTCGGTAACCGCCGCAACCGGCATGGACGCGCTAACCCATGCGATTGAAGCCTATGTTTCGGTGGGCGCTCATCCACTGACCGACCACTCCGCACTGGAGTCTATTCGCATGATCGCCGAATGGTTACCGCTGGCGGTGGATAATGGGCAAAACCTTCAGGCACGTGAAATGATGGCCTATGGGCAATATCTGGCAGGGATGGCTTTTAACAGCGCCGGCCTGGGTTTAGTTCATGCATTAGCGCATCAGCCGGGGGCGACTCATAATCTGCCACACGGCGTATGCAACGCCATTTTATTGCCGGTGGTTGAAGCCTTTAATCGCCCTAACGCGGTTTCTCGCTTTGCCCGAATCGCGCAGGCAATGGGAGTAAATACGCAGGGAATAGATGAGGAACAGGCTAGCCACAGCGCTATCGCGGCCATTCGTGAGCTCTCGGCACGCGTTGGTATTCCTTCTGGATTCCACGCGCTGGGTATCAAAGAAAGTGATATCGACGGCTGGTTAGATAAAGCGCTGGCCGATCCCTGTGCGCCGTGTAACCCGCGTAGCGCAGATCGTGAACAGGTTCGGGCGCTCTACCTTCAGGCGATGTAAGGAGAAAACATGATCCGTAAAGCCTTTGTCATGCAGGTTAATCCAGACGCCCACGCAGAGTATCAGCGTCGCCACTCGCCGATTTGGCCAGAGCTGGAAGCCGAATTAAAAGCGCATGGCGCACACAACTATTCGATCTTTTTGGATGAGAAACGTCATCTGCTGTTTGGCTTCGTCGAAATTGAATCCGAAGCGCGTTGGAATGCGGTTGCACAGACCGAGGTTTGTCAGCGCTGGTGGAAAAATATGGCCGATGTAATGCCGAGCAACACGGACAACAGCCCAGTTACCGATGAGCTTAAAGAGGTGTTTTATCTTCGCTGAAAGGATCTTATTTTTTTACTAAAAATGCGCAAAACAGCAGGTGACCTGCTTGCTGGATGACTATATGATCCCTGCGTCTGTTTCGGGCGTAGGGATCCGTCTATTTAAATCAGGCATTCCCTTCGACATGGTCGTCTCACTAATGAGTCCTATTCTATTTTAATGGATATAGGCTGGCGTACTCACCAATGATTTCAATACTCAAACACCCTTCGCGATTTGGCATTATGCTGCTATTGCTCTTCTTAGCGGGCTGTTCAAGCAAACATCATTATAAAAAGTACGATACCCATGCCTACGACGATGTGATCGAAGATGCTGCCGATGACTATAAGGTCGATCCCAAACTTATCGCCGCGATTATTCAGGTGGAATCCAGCTTCAATCCAGAAGCCGTCAGCCCTTCAAACGCCATCGGCCTCATGCAGCTCAAAGCCTCAACAGGCGGGTGTGATGCCTATCGTTATAAAGGTAAACGCGGCTGCCCTGACGACGATGATTTACTCGATCCCGAAACCAATATCGATTTAGGTGCCGCTTACATCAGCGCGATCCAGCATCAACAGCTGAATTGGATTGACGATCCTGTAACTCGTCGCTATGCAACCGAGGTGGCTTACGCTAACGGCGCGGGCGCACTGCTGCGTACTTTTTCGAGCAATCGCAAAACCGCGATTCAGATGATTAATCAGCTTTCACCAGAAGCGTTCCACTGGCACGTGCGTCAATATCATCCTGCGGCGCAGGCTCCGCGTTATATGGCGAAGGTGGAGCAGGTTTATAATAGTTTGTGATAGTTGGGAGTAATCCCCCTCCCAACCTCCCCCTTGGCAGGGGGAGGGGCTGATCGGATTCTTATGCTGCATCGCTTTCCCAACCTAAAAAAGAACGGTTCAAGTTCCCGCATCCAGCACCGAATCGGTTCCCTCCCCTGCCAAGGGGAGGATTAGGGTGGGGTCATACAGCACGATCGGCTTTAATAACATCAATCCTCTTCACCTCTGCCGTTTGCCGGTTCTCCCACATCACCGTGAGTAAGCGCTGCAGCCCGATAAATGCAAACAGCAAAATCCCTATCGCGATTTTTGTCCACCATGAGCTGAGCGTGCCGTCAAAGTTAATATAGGTTTGAATCAATCCCTGAATCGCAACGCCAAACAGCGTGCCCAAAACGGTTCCCACCCCGCCGCTCAGCAACGTGCCGCCGATCACCACGGAGGCTATGGCATCCAGCTCAACGCCCATTCCTGCAAGCGCATAGCCCGCAGAGGTATAAATGGAAAATACAATGCCCGCTAACGTCGCCAATCCAGTTGAAAGCATGTAAATACGGATGGTGGTGCTGCGGGTTGAAATCCCCATCAGATTGGCCGATGTGGCATTACCGCCAATCGCATAAACCTGATTACCAAAGCGTGTACGATTAGCCAAGAAGATCCCCAGCACGACCACTGCCAACATCAATAACGCCATGGCGCTCAAGCGCCCTCCTCCTGGAATTTTCCAAGCCAGTGAGGAGAGCGTGGTGTATATCGGATGATCGATAGGCAACGACTCTTCTGAAACCAAATAGCTGGCACCGCGCAGAAAAAACATGCCTGCTAGCGTGATGATAAACGCCGGAATTTTTAGCGCATCAATCAGCCATCCCATGAAGGCCCCGAAGCCGCATCCCATCACGAGCACCAACGGAAAAGCCACCAGCGGCGACATATGATAATCACCTATCATGCGCGCCAGAAATACGCCGGTAAAAGCGATCACCGAACCAACAGAAAGATCGATGCCACCCGACAAGATCACAAACGTCATCCCAACGGCGACAATACCGAGAAAAGCATTATCTGTGAGGATATTACAAATAACACGCGTGGTGGCAAAACCGGGAAACTGGCTCAAACAAAACAGATATCCCAGTACAAAAACCGCCAGCGTAATCATCAACGGCAAATTACGTTTAAGCATGGCGCGGCTTCCTTCTGATTGCGGCGAGAAAACGCGGTGACTGGAACACTAAAACAACCAATACCACCACGGCTTTAACCACCTGATTCAATTCCGGTTGGAATCCTGAAAGCAAAATGCCGGTGTTCATTCCTTGGATAATTAACGCCCCAAGTATCGATAACAGGAGATTAAATCGGCCTCCCATCAGCGATGCACCGCCGATAACCACGGCCAAAATGGCATCCAGCTCTAGCCATAAACCAGCGTTATTGGCATCGGCGCCGCGTATATCCGCCGTCACAATAATTCCAGCAATCGCAGCGCATAGGCCGCTCAGCATGTAGGTTCCCATGACGATCAGCCGCGTATTCACCCCTGCATTTTTCGCCGCTCGGATGTTAATCCCTACCGCTTCAATAAAAAGTCCCAGCGCGGTTTTACGCGTCAGTAGCCAGAAAGCCAACAGGGTCAGTAACGTGATAATCACCGGCGTGGGGAGCAAAAATAGCGAACCGCTGCCCAGCCACGATAGCGAGGGGGAGTTGAAAGTGACAATCTGCCCTGCCGTGATCAATTGGGCTACGCCTCGCCCTGCAACCATCAGAATCAGCGTGGCGACAAACGGCTGAATTTTAAGGAGTGCCACCAAAATGCCATTCCATAGCCCAGATAAAATGCCGACGCCTAGCGCGGATAAAATCACGATTGGCAAACCATAGCCCTGAACCGTTAACGAAGCGGCGGTCGCCCCTGAGATTGCCATCACCGCGCCCACGGAAAGATCGATACCGCCGGTCGCAATCACCAGCGTCATACCTATCGCCAAAAGCGCCACTGGCGCACAGCGGTTGAGAATATCGATTAAGCTGCCAAACAAGCGCCCATCTTGAATATGAATAGAAAAGAAATTGTTGGCGACAACGCTATCAACCAATAACACCACAACCAACGCCACAATTTGCGGCATACCCGTTGGCCAACGTAGCCGTGAGGTTTTGGATGGATTGGCATCGGGCAAAGAACCAGACATGGCGTTCATCTCCTTATGCCGCAATGGCATTCATAATGGCGGCAACCGAAAGCTGCTCAAGCGGGATTTCGGCGATTTGCTGGCGATCGCGCAGGATCACAACCCGATCGGCATACCCCACCAGCTCTTCAAGCTCCGATGAGATCACCAGCAGCGCTAAACCATCGGCGCACAAGGTTTCTATCAGGCGAATAATCTCGGCGTGAGCGCCCACGTCAATCCCGCGTGTCGGCTCGTCTAAAATGAGAAACTGGGGTTTGGTGAGCAACCAGCGCGAAAGTAAAACTTTTTGCTGGTTGCCGCCGGAAAGAAACTCAATGGGCTGTTCAGTGCTTGGGGTACGAATCCCCAGTTGGCGAATGAAGCGTTCCGCAATGTGCTGTTGCTCTTTGCGTGCAAGCGGACGCAGCCACCCACGCTGTGCCTGAAGCGCCAGAATTATATTCTCACGCACGGATGCCGCCGCGATGATGCCATCGGTTTTGCGATCTTCAGGGCAGAATCCCAATCCGTAGCGCGATGATTGATGCGGTGAACGTAACGATCTTGGTTTGCCTTTGACCTGTGCGGTGCCGCTGTCCGCTGGTTTGATACCAAAAATGACCTCAGCCATTTCCGTACGACCAGAGCCAAGTAACCCAGCTAACCCCACAATTTCACCGGGACGAACCTTGAGATTAAACGGTGCGATAACACCCTTTTTGCCATAGTTTTCAAATTCAACCGTTGGATTTTCACTTAGCAAAGTGCGGCCCGCGCGCTGCAAAGCATTGTTGTCCAACTCACGGCCCAGCATCATTTTGACTAATTCGATATAAGGCAATTCTTTGGTGTTTCGAGTTCCCACAAACTCGCCGTTGCGCAGCACCGTGATGCGGTCGGTGACGGCATAGACCTGTTCGAGAAAGTGGGTCACAAAAATCAGGCTTATTCCTTGATCGCGTAAATGACGCATCAAGGTAAAGAGCATTTCTACTTCGCTGGTATCGAGGCTGGCAGTAGGTTCATCAAGGATGAGCACCTTGGCAGAAAGATCGAGCGCGCGGCAGATCGTCACGATTTGCTGCATAGCGACAGAAAACCGCCCGAGCGGCTCCGTGACATCCAGCGAAAAACCGTAACGTTGCATCAGCTCAGTGGCACGGCGGATCATTTCACCGCGATGAATAAAACCAAAACGACGCGGCTCTCGGCCAATAAACAGGTTGTCTGCCACCGACATATTAGGCAGCAGGTTCACTTCTTGATATACGGTACCAATACCCAAGATTTGCGCATGAGCCGTATTTTTTGGAAAGACCTCGGCACCGTCCAGCCATACCGTGCCGCTATCCCTTTGGTAAACGCCGGTTAGCGCCTTAATCAGCGTCGATTTTCCCGCACCATTCTCACCAAGCAGCGCCATAATTTCGCCACGACGTAGGCTGAAAGAAACGTTATTGAGTGCCTTAACGCCAGGAAAATATTTACTCAAACCTTCAGTGCGGAGTAACACCTCATTATCGCCGTCGCCGCGCATACCATCGCTCCTAGCTTCGCTGAAAATCATGGGCAGAGGACGAAACCTCTGCCGGTGAAGTGGCTAATAAGATTGAAAACGTGTGATGAGATAAAATTAATATCCCATATCTTTTTTCTTATCTAACTCAGCTTGCGCGCTGTCAGGTAGGAACAATTTGGATTCTGTTTTGGTAATTTTCGGTGGCAAGGTGCCATCTTTTTTATACTTCTCTAACGCATCAAACGCAGGCCCCGCCATGTTTGGCGTGAGCTCAACGTTGGCATTGGCTTCTCCTGCTAACATAGCTTTATAGATATCAGGTACGCCGTCGATAGAGCCAGTCAGGATATCTTTACCCGGTTTAAGCCCCGCTTCTTTGATCGCCTGAATGGCACCTATTGCCATATCATCGTTGTGTGCGTAAACCATGCAGATATCTTTGCCGTTGTTTTCGGCTTTAATAAAGCTCTCCATGACCTCTTTACCCTTGCTGCGGGTAAAGTCTCCAGACTGAGAACGGACAATTTTTATGTTTGGCGAATTGGCAATCGCTTCAGCAAAGCCTTTTTTACGATCGATCGCTACGCTTGCACCTACCGTTCCCTGTAGTTCCACCACGTTACACGGCTTTCCTGCGACCTGTTTCACCAGCCAGTCGCCGATCAGTTTGCCTTCGAGCACGTTGTCTGCGGTAACAACGGTCATATACAGCAATTTGTCTTTCACGGTGATGGCGCGATCAAGTAAGAAAACGGGGATATTCGCCTCTTTGGCTTCCTGCAGGACGGGTTCCCATCCGGTCTGAACCACTGGAGCAATAAAAATGGCATCAACGCCTTGGGCAATAAAGGAACGAACGGCTTTGATTTGGTTTTCCTGCTTTTGCTGGCCATCCGCAATTTTCAACGTAATACCGCGCTTTTGTGCTTCGCTTTTTGCCACGCTGGTTTCAGCGGCGCGCCAGCCAGATTCAGAACCGACCTGAGAAAAACCAACGGTCATCGACTGAGCAAACGCAGCTGAAGAGAGTGCAGCAGAGACGGCAGTAACCAAAAGTAAACGCTTCCACATACTGAGATCCTCATAGAGCAATGATTGGATAAAAAGCAACCGAACAGGGATCACTATAGTCAATGCGTTGAAGTGAGATTTGGGTTACATCACAGTATTGAAAAATTAACAAAGTGAATACATCTTAGCTTTATCTAACTTTTTCTTGAGGTTATGGACGGTTTAACTTCATCACGCCACGGTAGAGATAGAGAAATCTAATGAGAACGGGGAGTTGCATTCACAACAATGAAAGCGATTACACTTCTTCAGGCTGTATATGTACTTTTTACGTCACGGAATCGGAGATGCTGGGCAACTTGGCTTTTGTGAGTTTTGCGAGATAGATCTCGGAACACAGAAGCTATGTGCAAAGCGGAGTGGAAAACTTTGATGTAAAGGCCTGTGATACATCATCACAGGCCTTTACCTTTTGATTTAACGGTCTTTATTCTTAGTCTTTCGCTTTGCTAAAGCGACGACGCACAACCACAAAGAATACCGGAACAAAGAAAATAGCCAGCAGCGTTGCCGTCAGCATTCCCCCCATCACGCCAGTACCCACGGCGTTTTGCGCGCCTGAACCGGCACCAGAACTGATAACCAGCGGCATAACCCCCAAAATAAACGCCAGCGACGTCATTAAGATTGGGCGCAAACGCATTCGCACCGCTTCTAAGGTGGCATCGATCAGCCCTTTGCCTTCTTTATCCATCAGATCTTTAGCAAATTCGACGATTAAGATGGCGTTTTTAGCGGAGAGGCCGATGGTGGTTAATAGCCCAACTTGGAAGTAAACGTCGTTGTTCATACCGCGTAATGCCGCTGCCAGCAAGGCACCGACTACGCCAAGCGGAACAACTAGCATTACCGAGAACGGTATAGACCAGCTCTCATACAGCGCCGCCAAGCACAGGAATACAACTACCAGCGAGATGGCATACAGGGCAGGCGCCTGATTTCCCGACAAGCGTTCCTGATAAGACATTCCAGTCCAGTCGTAGCCAATACCTGACGGTAACTTAGTCACAAGTTGTTCCATCATTTGCATGGCATCACCAGTACTTTTACCCGGTGCCGCTTCGCCTAGAATTTCCATCGACGGCAAGCCGTTATAACGTTCCAAGCGCGGTGAGCCTTTAATCCAACCAGCGGTTGAGAATGCAGAGAAAGGCACCATTTTCCCGCTGTTACCGCGTACATACCAATTATTGATGTCGTCTGGCAACATACGGAAACGCGCATCGGCTTGGGCATAAACCTTCTTCACACGCCCGCGATCGATGAAGTCGTTAACGTAGGTTCCCCCTAAGGCAGTTGAAATGGTTTGGTTAATGTCCGAGAGCGACACGCCCAACGCCTGTGCTTTTTCCTGATCCACGTTCAGCTTGTACTGAGACGTATCTTCCAACCCGTTAGGACGCACGCGCACCATCACGTCTGAATGCTCAGCGACCATACCTAACAGTTGATTACGTGCCTGAGTGAGCTGTTGATGACCGAGGTTTGCCTGATCGATAAGCTCAAAGTCAAAACCGGTTGCGGTACCCAGCTCAATAATGGCTGGTAAGTTGAACGGGAAGACCAGACCATCTTTGATCTGCGTGAAAGATTTCATCGCACGACCAATGATAGATGTCACATTGTTTTCTTTCCCCGAACGCTCGTCCCACGGCTTTAAACTCACGAATGCTAAACCGGAGTTTTGTCCCGATCCGCTAAAGCTAAAACCGTTAACCGTAAAGACGGATTCAACGTTGGCATGCTCTTTAGTCAGGTAATAATTCGTCACCTGATCTAAGACTTTCTGAGTTCGAGCTTGAGTCGCTCCTGCCGGCAACTGCACCATCGTCATAAACACGCCCTGATCTTCCTCGGGCAAAAATGACGTCGGCAAGCGCAAAAATAGCACGCACATACCGGCAACTATCAATACGTAGATAACGAGGTAACGCCCCGTATTTCTCAGGATCCCACCCACGCTATTCGTATAATGATGTGTACTCTGCTCAAACTTGCGGTTGAACCAGCCAAAGAAACCTTGCTTCTCGCCGTGCCCTTCGGCAGAAACCGGTTTGAGCAACGTGGCGCACAGTGCTGGCGTCAAGATAAGCGCCACCAGCACAGATAGCGCCATAGCCGAAACAATGGTGATGGAGAACTGGCGATAAATCGCACCGGTTGAGCCGCCGAAAAATGCCATCGGAATAAACACCGCCGAAAGCACCATGGCAATCCCGACTAATGCGCCCTGTATCTGATCCATCGATTTTATCGTGGCTTCTTTTGGCGGGAGATGCTCCTCAGCCATCACGCGTTCAACGTTTTCCACCACGACGATGGCATCGTCAACCAGCAAGCCTATCGCCAACACCATCCCAAACATGGTTAGGGTGTTTATCGAATAGCCAAACGCGGACAGCACCGCAAAAGTCCCCAACAAAACAACGGGCACGGCGATGGTTGGGATCAGCGTTGCGCGGATATTCTGTAAGAACAGATACATGACCAAGAAGACCAAGATAATGGCTTCAAACAGGGTTTTGACCACTTCGTGAATCGAGATTTTAACAAACGGCGTGGTGTCATACGGATAGACAACCTTCATCCCCTGAGGGAAATACGGCTGTAGCTCTGCTAGCTTCGTTTTGATCGCTGCGGCCGTATCCAACGCATTAGCACCTGTTGCTAACTTAATCCCTAAGCCAGCCGCGGGTTGTCCGTTGATTTTCGCCACGATGTTGTAGTTTTCACCGCCAAGCTCAATGTGAGCCACATCTTTCAGACGTACCTGCGAACCATCCTGATTCACCTTCAGCAAGATCTTGCCAAATTCTTCCGGGTCTTTTAATCGCGTCTGCGCAATGATGGACGCGTTAAGCTGCTGATTACCTACAGCAGGCGTGCCACCTAGCTGCCCTGCCGCGATTTGGTCATTCTGAATTTTTAGCTGATTAACAACATCAACCGTGGTCAGTTGATACTTGTTCAGTTGATCGGCATTCAGCCAAATACGCATGGCATACTGCGCACCAAAGAGCTGCACATCACCCACACCGCTACTACGGCTGATCGGATCTTTAATGTTTGAAGCAACGTAGTCAGAAATATCATCCTGAGTCAGGCTTTTGTTGTCTGAAATAAACCCGGCTACCAACAAGAAACTGCTGCTAGACTTTTCAACGCTAATCCCCTGCTGCTGCACTTCCTGCGGCAGCAACGGCGTCGCCAGCTGGAGCTTATTCTGAACCTGAACCTGTGCAATATCGGGATCAGTCCCCGAATTGAAGGTTAAGGTAATCGTTACACCACCCGCAGAGTCACTGGTTGACGACATGTACATAAGATTATCGATGCCGTTCATGTTCTGTTCGATAATCTGCGTCACCGTATCCTGTACGGTCTGCGCATCAGCGCCCGGATAAGTTGCCGTTATCGCAACCGCAGGAGGTGCAATCGTTGGATACTGGGCAATCGGCAGTTGCAAAATTGCCAATCCCCCGGCCAACATGAGGATAATGGCAAGTACCCAAGCAAAGATCGGGCGCTCAATAAAAAACTTAGACATACGCTCGTTTTACCTTGTATGAATTATCGCCGTAGCGATTACTGACCCTGAGACGCATTCGCCTGCAGATTCTGCTCTTCCGCTTTTACCGTCATTTCAGGACGTACTTTCTGTAGCCCACTGACGATCACGCGGTCACCGCTGTGCAATCCATCCGTCACCAACCATTTGTCACCGATTGCCTGCGCCGCGGTCACATTGCGCACTTCAACCTGACTCTTAGCGTTGACAAGCATCACCGAGGCCTCACCGCGCGGGTTACGCGTCACGCCCTGTTGGGGAACCAGCAACGCATCTTTTTGCATACCTTCATCAATGCGAGCACGCACAAACATCCCCGGTAAGAGATCGTGTTGAGGATTTGGGAACAAGGCGCGAATCGTGATCGAACCGGTGCTTTCATCAACGCTCACATCTGAAAATTGCAGTTGGCCTTTGAGTGGGTAAGGCTGGCCATTTTCCATCACCAGCGTGACCTGAGTTTGCAGCGCGCTTTTTTCCAGGCTTCCTTGGATGACGGCCTGCTTAAGGCGGATGAAGTCGTTGCTCGATTGGGTGACATCAACGTAAATAGGATCAAGCTGTTGCACGGTCGCCAGCGCATTGGCTTGTTCGGTGGTCACCAGCGCCCCTTCGGTGACGTTAGACTGCCCGATCCGCCCATCAATAGGAGAAGTCACCTTGGTATAGGCCAAATTGATACGAGCGGTTTCAACATTGGCTCTTGCCGCTTGGACATCAGCATCGGCTTGTTGCGCATTGGCCACCGCCGTATCGAATTCTTGTTGGCTAACATAGTGATCGCCAACCAACGGCTTATCTCGCTGGACGGTTAAATGAGCCAGTTTTGCTGCGGCAACAGCTTTGGCGAGCTCGCCTTGCGCACTGTCATAAGCGGCTTTGTAGGGAGCAGGATCGATTTGATACAACGATTCGCCACCACGAATATCACTACCCTCAGCGAAATTACGTTTGAGGATAATTCCTCCAACCTGCGGACGAACCTCAGCAACACGGTAAGCATCTGTACGCCCTGGTAATTCCGTCGTCACTTGCAGAGGTTCTGCTTTCAACGTCACCACCCCCACATGGGGCTGCGGCAGAGGCGCTTTGACCTCTTTATCATCACACCCAGACAACACGAAGCAGGCGGAAAGGAGAATCACTGAGGGCAGGAGAATAAACTCACTGTATTTCTTCATTGCTATTCCTTAAATAGTTCGATACGACGCCAGGCGTACATATAAATGGTAATAAGTTGTACGGGTATAATTCATACATCGTTCTTCTGATGGTTATAAACAACGTGTTCTGATAGAAAATAGTGAATGCCGCACTATTGATAAATCACATAAATGATTAACATTAAAAAATAAAAACAAAACTTATCCAGCGATACGAAAACAGAGTTGCAGCCCGCTATTTTTGAGGAAAAAGAGATTAACATCCAGATAAAAAACAAGAACACCCAGCTAATTATGTAAGTTTAATTATCAAAGCCACTTTATCTTTACGTTCATCTTGACGTTTAAATTCAAACAATTCCCCATGTAAATACCTCACAATTCAAACATACAAATTATTTATTATGAACCACCCAGACTTTCATGACTAATATGATTGCGAACAGACACGTTGGCTAGTTTAATTACGACTATTAATGGATAGCCAAATAATAAAATCAGAATGACAAACTGAATGCGTAGCGAATAGAATGATGCCCATCCTACAAAATCCTATCCTTCTCTGTAAATCACCGTCTTGGATGTTTGGTATCACTATGGCACGTAAAACTAAAGAGGATGCATTTATTACTCGCCAAAGAATAATAAATGTAGCAATCAGTGAATTTTCAACGCGTGGTTTTTCATCTACAACGCTAGGTGATATCGCCTGCTCTGCGGGGGTCACTCGAGGTGCAATTTACTGGCACTTTAAAAACAAAGAAGAGTTATTCAACGAAATATGGCAGCAGTCTGCACATTACTCACTCTATGTATCAGAAAAAATACACAGTGAAAACAAAGACAATCCTTTAAAGGCGTTACAAGAAACCCTCACCTATCTTCTACGCGCAGTGGTTAGCGATCCACAGCAAAAATCATTGATGGAAATAATATTCCATAAATGTGAATTCACAAAAGATATGACGCCAAGACACGAAATACGACGCATGGTCTATTTTGAGGAAGAGAGATTATCCAACACGCTAAAACGTTGTGTTACATTAAATCAATTGCCATCCACATTAAATATCCCCCAATCAATAGTAATCATTCGTGCATATATGAGTGGGCTTATAGAGAATTGGTTATTATCTTCTAAGAACTACGATCTCGGTAGTAACGCATCGGGATTAGTTAATAACTTAATAACCTTGCTTAAACTGCAATAAATAAAAAGGCCGCAAACAAATGCGACCCAGTAAAAATATGAATGTTAAACGCAAAACGTATTAACTTCCACGATATGTTGAGTAGCCATATTGACTCAGCAGCAAAGGCACATGTAAATGTTGGTTAGTTTTAATGACGTGAAACACAACAGGTATTTCTGGGAAGAACGTCTCTTGTTTAAGTTTTGAGAAATACTCACCCGTTTTGAACGTCACTTTATAATCTCCCAACGCCATATTTTTCCCCTGCGGGTAAAGTGCTGGAATACGCCCATCATTGTCAGTGACTCCACTTGATAAACTCACCCAGCGATCGCCCTCTTTATGTTCTAGCGTAACGGCAACACCGGCAGAAGGCAGTCCAGTCTGCTGATTTAATATATGCACGCTAAGCGGATTTTTAGCCTGTTCCGCAAACACCGTGGTAGACAAAGAGATAAGCGAGGTCAGAAGCGCGATTTTCAACAATTTCATGCGTTAATCCTTTTTGTTTTGTCTTGAACATTGAATCTAGCACGCGAAAAACGCGATCTGCCTTTATCACAAAAAGTTTAACAATGAACTCATGAGCATGATGAAACCGCAGTTCTGCCGTGTGTAGCACTATTTGCGATACTGCTCATCCGTCACTTTTTCCATCCACTCCACCACGCTGCCATTCAATGACTCGGCAATCGCAATGTGTGTCATGGCGGTTTCTGATGTAGCACCATGCCAGTGTTTAACGCCTTCAGGGATCCAAACAATATCACCTGGGCTAATTTCCTGAATCTCTTTACCTAATTCCTGTACCCATCCGCGACCTTGGGTAACGATCAGCGTTTGTCCCAATGGATGTGTATGCCATGCGGTACGCGCACCGGGTTCAAAGGTCACTGTGGCTCCGCCTACGCGCGCAGGATCTTCAGCCTGAAATAGGCCGTCGATACGCACACGACCGGTAAAATAATCATCTGAACCAACCAATGAAGCCTGCGAACCGTTATGGATAATTTTCATATTTTCCTCTTCTTTAAACTCATACGGCCAAGCCAATCAAGCGCTGAAGCCATTAATACTCTGTCTGGCCTAAACGTTACCCCGATTCAAACAACGTAACTAGATAGCTAAATGCGCAAGGAGCTATGAGTAAAATTCATAAATAGGCCTATACTTGCGCTATCTTGAGCCAAAAGGCCTGCAAAATGCTGAAAGAAAACTTTAACGATCTGATCTCTTTTCTCGTCATCGCCAGAGAACGCAGCTTTACCAAAGCCGCAGCGAAATTAGGCGTATCGCAGTCGGCACTTAGCCATTCCATTCGCGGGCTTGAAGAGCGTCTTGATATTCGTTTACTCACCCGCACTACGCGCAGCGTAGCGCCAACGGAAGCCGGTGAGAAACTCGCCAACAGTCTTGAACCACGGTTTCGCGAGATTGAAAGCGAGTTAGATGCCTTACGTGATATGCGCGACACCCCAGCGGGAAATATTCGTATTACCGCCGGAGAGCACGCCGTAGATTCTGTTCTGTGGCCATTTTTGAAATCGTTCCTTGCCAACTATCCCGATATCAACGTTGAAATCGTGGCTGATAATTCCCTGACCGATATCGTTAATGGGCGCTTTGATGCTGGTGTTCGCCTTGGCGAGCAAGTCGCTAAAGACATGGTTGCCGTGCGAATTGGCCCCGATATGCGAATGGTAGTGGTGGGTTCGCCTCAGTATCTCCAGCAACACAACAGCCCTTCTACACCACAGGAACTGCAAAACCATCGCTGTATCAACATGCGCTTACCCACGCGAGGTGGACTGTATGCATGGGAGTTTGAGAAAGACGGGCAAGAGCTGAGGGTTCGTGTTGATGGGCAACTGACGTTTAACAGCCTACGCCAGCGTATTGATGCGGCCGTGGTTGGCTTTGGCTTAGCCTATGTGCCTGAGGATTCAGTGCAAAACGAGCTCGCCGATGGGCGGTTAGTTCAAGTACTTGACGCATGGTGTAACACATTCCCCGGTTACTATCTTTATTATCCAAGCCGCAAACAGCACACCACGGCATTTTCCTTATTCGTCGACGCGCTGCGCTACTCGTCTTAAGATTTAACATTTGCCCAGCGGCAAAGTCCGCTGGTGCTAATCCCCACCCCTTCACCGCCTCTCTTTGGTCGTACCAATCCAACTAAAAACGTGAGCATTAGCGGCAGAAAAATAAAAAAAGTAAACGCTATCGTTGCAAGAAATTAACAAAAGATTAACCATTGAACACTATAACAGTGACCCGCCCAATTTGGTCAGACCAATGGAGCGGAACAATAAAGTGTCTGTTCTCTGGAGATACCTGCATGCAAGTTTGGCAACAAGTTTACGACCCCATCGGGAATATCTGGCTATCCAGCCTCATCGCCGCGTTACCCATTTTGTTCTTCTTTTTTGCGTTAATAAAACTCAAACTCAAAGGCTATATTGCCGCCACGATTACGGTAGGCATTGCACTTTTGGTGGCGCTGTTTTTCTACCAAATGCCCGCCGACCGCGCCTTCGCCTCCGTCATTTATGGTTTTTTTTATGGTTTATGGCCAATCGCTTGGATCATTATTGCCGCCGTATTTGTATACAAAATCTCGGTAAAAACAGGGCAGTTTGACATCATCCGTTCTTCCATTCTTTCCATCACGCCGGATCAGCGTTTGCAAATGCTGATTGTTGGTTTCTGCTTCGGTGCATTTTTGGAAGGTGCCGCAGGTTTTGGTGCGCCCGTGGCGATCACCGCAGCGCTGCTGGTAGGTTTAGGCTTTAATCCGCTTTATGCCGCTGGCCTTTGCCTTATCGTGAACACCGCGCCGGTTGCCTTCGGTGCAATGGGCATCCCTATTATTGTGGCTGGACAAGTTACTGGCCTAGACAGCTTTGAAATTGGCCAGATGGTGGGACGCCAACTGCCTTTCTTGACCATCATCGTGCTGTTTTGGATTATGGCTATCATGGATGGCTGGCGCGGTATCAAAGAGACTTGGCCTGCGGTGGTGGTTGCCGGTGGTTCGTTTGCCGTCGCCCAATACCTGAGCTCTAACTTTATCGGGCCTGAGCTGCCGGATATCATTTCATCGTTAGTGTCATTAGTGTGCCTCACAACGTTCCTGCGCGTATGGCAGCCAAAGCGCATCTTCCGTTTTAACGATGTGGGCGCATCCGTCACCGATCAAACGCTCGCGCGCCAGAACTACACGGCCAAACAGGTTGTGTGCGCGTGGATGCCTTTTATTTTCCTGACCGCGACGGTCACTATCTGGAGTATTCCACCGTTCAAGGCATTGTTTGCCAAAGGTGGCGCATTACAGGATTGGGTGTTTAACTTCTCCGTTCCTCTGCTGGATAAGCTGGTAGCAAAAATGCCGCCGGTGGTAGCAGAAAGCATGCCTTATGCTGCGGTATATAAGCTCGATTGGCTCTCGGCAACCGGTACGGCCATTATGGTGGCGGCGGTTATCTCGGTTATCTATCTGCGCATGAAACCGCAGGCCGCGGTAGCGACGTTCTTCTCCACGATGAAAGAACTGGCGCTACCGATTTACTCCATCGGGATGGTTTTGGCTTTTGCATTCATCTCTAACTATTCAGGTTTGTCTGCAACGCTGGCGCTGGCTTTGGCGCACACCGGCGACGCATTCACCTTCTTTTCACCGTTCCTTGGCTGGCTAGGCGTATTCCTTACCGGTTCGGATACCTCATCAAACGCGCTGTTCGCGGCCCTTCAGGCGACAACCGCGCAGCAAATCGGTGTTTCAGATGTTCTGCTGGTTGCAGCAAACACCACCGGCGGCGTGACAGGGAAAATGATTTCACCGCAGTCTATCGCCATTGCCTGCGCCGCCGTTGGGCTGGTTGGTAAAGAATCTGATCTGTTTCGCTTCACGGTGAAACATAGCCTGATATTCACCTGCATGGTGGGTGTGATCACCACGCTACAGGCGTATCTGCTAACTTGGATGATTCCATGACGTCATTGCCGCAACCTCGCCTTGCCGATCATTTAGTTGAGCGCGTTAAGGCGATTATTCACGAACGTAATCTGGAGGCGGGCATGCGTTTGCCCGCAGAAAGACAGCTCGCCGCCGAACTGGGGGTGTCTCGTTCATCACTGCGAGAGGCCATTCAGAAACTGATCAGTGAAAATATTCTGATCAGCCGGCGTGGCGGCGGCACCTACGTGCGCTTTGAGCTACAGCCTTGGTCGGAACAACGTATCGTGGAACCTTTGCGAACGCTGGTCGCCGAGGACCCCAACTATCGTTATGACATCCTCGAAGCCCGACACGCGATTGAAGCCAGCACCGCATGGCACGCTGCAATGCGAGCCACCGACGCCGACAAAGAAAAACTCCAATACTGTTTTGATGCAACGCTGAAACTGAAAGAAAGCGATAACCCCGATCTCGCGGCACAGGCCGATGTACGTTTCCATCTGGCCATCGCCGAAGCCTCACACAACGTGGTGTTACTGCAAACCATGCGCGGCTTTTTCGATTTAATGCAGTCGTCAGTGATGCATAGCCGACAGCGCATGTACACCGTACCCACCATTTTCTCTCGACTCACTGAGCAACATAACGAGTTGCTTGAGGCCATTCTGGCCGGCGATCCCGAGCGTGCTAGCAAAGCGGCAAAATCACACCTCGGTTTCGTTCACTCCACCATAAAAAATCTGCATGAAGACGAAGCGCGGCAGGCCCGTATCACTCGCCTGCCCGACGAAGAAACAAATGTAACAAGGGAAGGAAATCCATGATTATTTCAGCAGCAACCGACTACCGCGCCGCGGCGCAACGCAAACTGCCTCCGTTTTTGTTTCACTACATTGACGGCGGCGCTTATGCCGAACACACCCTACGACGCAACGTAGAAGATCTGTCGCAGGTAGCGTTACGGCAGCGCGTACTGAAAAATATGTCGGCGCTGAGCCTTGAGACTCAATTATTCAATGAAAAACTCGCCATGCCTGTTGCGCTTGGTCCCGTTGGATTATGCGGGATGTACGCACGTCGCGGTGAGGTTCAAGCCGCTCGCGCCGCTGATAATAAAGGCATTCCGTTTACGCTTTCCACGGTTTCCGTTTGCCCTATCGAAGAAGTTACACCGGCGATTAATCGCCCCATGTGGTTTCAGCTGTATGTGCTGAAAGATCGCGGATTTATGCGTAATGCCTTAGAACGCGCCAAAGCAGCAGGCTGTTCAACGCTGGTGTTTACGGTAGATATGCCGACGCCGGGCGCGCGTTATCGTGACGCCCATTCAGGAATGAGCGGCCCTAATGCCGCGATGCGTCGCTATCTGCAATCGATGACGCATCCAGCCTGGGCGTGGGACGTGGGGCTCAATGGCCGACCACACGATTTGGGCAATATTTCCGCCTATCTCGGTAAACCGACGGGGCTCGAAGATTACATCGGCTGGCTGGCGACTAACTTCGATCCGTCGATTTCTTGGAGCGATTTAGAGTGGATCCGTGATTTTTGGGACGGCCCAATGGTGATTAAAGGCATTTTGGATGCCGAAGATGCGCGTGATGCAGTCCGCTTCGGCGCAGATGGCATCGTGGTATCGAATCATGGCGGTCGCCAATTAGACGGCGTTTTATCGTCTGCCCGCGCCCTGCCCGCGATTGCTGATGCGGTTAAAGGAGAGATTAAAATTCTTGCCGATAGCGGTATTCGCAGCGGTTTAGACGTGGTGAGAATGATCGCCCTCGGTGCTGATTCCGTATTATTAGGCCGCGCCTATTTGTATGCGCTAGCCACCGCCGGACAAGCCGGCGTAGAAAATCTGTTGGGCTTAATTGAAAAAGAGATGCGCGTTGCGATGACGCTGACAGGGGCGAAATCAATTGCTGAAATTAGCCGCGACTCTTTGGTACAGGAAGGATTGAGCTAATTGATTCATCAATCTCCCCCCGGTTACGGGGGGAGGAATATCGTCAACGACTGACCTATTCTGTTTTATTGGTATCAATTTCCACGATTTCAGGCTGAATACGAGGATATTTCCATAGCCAGCGACCGCTGACCATTCGCCAATAGAAGCAGACGCCGCGCACTGCCCAGTCAAAGAACATGCCCAGCCAAACGCCAACGACCCCCATGCCAAGTACAACGCCTAACGTATAGCCTGCCACTACGCGACAGCCCCACATTCCAAGCATTGAAATCCACATGGCGAAGCGAACATCACGTGCGCCTTTAAGCCCAGCCGGAAGCACCCACGATGCAGCCCAGATCGGCATAAATGCGGCATTGAGCCACAGCAATATTTTAACCACGTCGATAACATCGGACTCTTGCGTATAGAAAGATGCAAACAGGCCTGCAAAAGGTGCGGTTCCCCAAGCAATAATAGTTAAGACAATAGTTGATAACCAGAACACATAACGCAGCTGACGTTCAGCTTGGCCTATTTGCCCTTTGCCCAAGCGTCGTCCAACGATAATCGTTGAAGCGGAGCCCAACGCATTGCCGGGTAGGTTGATTAATGCCGCTACAGAAAAGGCAATAAAGTTACCCGCAATAACGTTGGTGCCCATACCGGCCACAAACATTTGGGTTAGGAGCTTACCGCCGGTAAACAGCACCGATTCAATACTGGCAGGAATACCAATGCCCAAAACCTCCCACAGAATATTCAGCTTCAGCGGTTTAAAATAACTTTTCAGCGAAATACGCAGCGCAGGGTTAAAACCCTTTAACAGCACGTAAATAATGCAGGCCGCGCCGATATAACGAGAGAGCGTTAGCCCAAGCCCTGCACCGATAAAACCAAGCCCACCCCAGCCAAAGATGCCGTAAATCAGTACGCTACTGATCATGATGTTCAGGATATTCATCCCACCGTTAACCAGCAGGGGAATTTTTGTATTACCGGCACCGCGCAGCGCCCCGCTACCGATGAGCGCAATGGCCGCCGCGGGATAACTCCACACCGTGGTTTGCAGATAAGACAGCGCTAACGTTTTGACTTCTGGCGTCGCATCACCCGCGATGACATCAATAATGTGTTCACCCGCCAAATGAATACCCGCAGCCAGCAGCAAAGCAACAACCGTCATCAATACCAGTGATTGCCTTGCGGCGGCGCGCGCTCGACGGCGATCGCGTGTTCCCAAACTAAAGGCGACCACCACGGTCGTCCCTAGGTCAACGGCAGCAATGAAAGAAATAATCACCATATTAAAACTATCGGCAAGCCCAACACCTGCCATCGCTTCTTTGCCAATCCAGCTAACGAGAAAAGTACTGAGGACGCCCATCAGTAACACACAGGCATTTTCTACCAAGATAGGAACAGCAAGCGGCGTTATTTCTCGCCAGAATAGAACCCGATAACTTTTTCTTTTCGCATACCAACGCGTATTGGCTACGCGTTGACGCAGTACTGCATGTAAGTTCAAGATTAGCCTACAAAATTGGAGTGAAACCACGTTTCAAATAATGATTTATAGATACTTATTCTGCAAAGTATTTTTTGTATCCTACTGTTGTCGCTAAAACGGGACAAAGGCGATTTATGGCATAACAATAAGGAATGGCAAAAAGCTTACTTAAACTAAGGCATTGTAAAAAGAGAGAATTAGCGTGAGGGGGATAATAATTTCGCTGGCAGGGTTATAACGTAGAAAACAATAATGAGTTATTGGTATACGTTTTTATTATTAATAGAAAATGATATTTGAGCCACGCTAAAATTCGACAATAGAACATCGCATGACTCAGAAAAGCTAGGGCAAGCTCAAAGCCTGCCCCTCGTCGACGTGGTTATACAAACGCGGCCAACGGATCTGCCGCCGCAAAAGCAACATCGCGCTCTGCTTTTGGTGGGTAGATCAGCTCATTGGTAATCGAGATTTTAATCTTTTTAGCTTCATCGCGAACCGAGTCGACTTTTTGCTCCCAGCCCTGCGTGAAGACTGCGCCCCACGCGCCTAAATCAAGGCAGGTCACATAGTTTTCCTGGCGGTAAGCAACGCCAGAAGCGCCAATAAGATCGGCGGCAACGTTATTACCGGCAAATTTCCCCAGTTGAATCGCATGCTGACAGGTCATCAGCGCTTTATGCCCTAAACTATCGGTTGCGGCATGGGCAACATCTCCAGTGGCATAAACGCCCGGCAATCCACGAACCTGCAAGTTTTCATCAACCAGCAAGCGACCTTGGCTATCACGTTCAGCCTCCAACTGCTGTGTTAGTGCGCTGGCCTCTACACCAACGGTCCACACCACGGTAGCAGTATCAATGCGTGTTCCATCCTTCAGCGTCACGCCATTGGCATCAATAACTTCGACTTCCGCATTCAGCTTCCACTCAATACCTAACTCTTCAGAAGCTTGAGCGATGACATCACGTAATTCAGCGCTGAACCGACTGCCGATTTCGGCACCACGTTCAACTACGATAACTTTAGTCTTCGTATCCTCGCCTAATAACGCTTTAAGACGTGAAGGAAGCTCCGTTGCCAACTCAATACCAGTAAATCCGCCGCCGCATACGACAACGGTATTACGCGCTTCACTCGGCTCTTGATTCGATAAATTTTGCAGGTGATTTTCAAACTTCTGGGCCGATTCTAACTGATCAATATCGAAGGCATATTTCTGCGCACCTTCAACCAACGACTTCTTCACACGACTACCACTGGCTAGCACTAACCGGTCATACGATACCGAAGCGGCATTTCCTGCACCGTCACGGTATGAAACAGTTTTATTTTTATAATCAATCTGTTCTGCACTTCCCTGCAGGAAGTTGACACCAATTTCACCAAACAGTGGCAGCAAAGGAGAAACTAACGTGGCTACTTTATCTTCATAAAATCGCGGACGAACGCGCAGTTCTGGCTGCGGTGCTAAGACGGTGATTTCGATATCACGACGATTATTCAGATGTGCTAAACGCGCAGCGCTGATAGCGGCCCACATGCCAGAAAAACCAGCGCCAACGATAAGAATACGGTTATTCATGCTTTGCTACCTTTTGATTATTTGATCATCTACTTCAATAACTACGACTATACATGTCGCCGTTAACTCCGACAACATGTTTCGGAGTTAACGGCAGCGCTTAGTCAGTGAGATCTCCTAATTATTTGATTTTAAAGTCATTAAAATTACACCTAAGACTATACATCACGCATACCTTTGCAGATCGTGCGGTTCCATGTATTCTTACTAAGAATTTAATAAGCGGAGTTTGATATGGCATTCTATAGTTCAGGCGTGGAATATGGCCTTCATAGCCTGTTATGCATGGTCGACAGCAAAGGCGACGATCGTGAAATGAATGTGCGTGAGATGGCAGAGCTTCAAGGTGTTCCCTTCGATTACCTCGCCAAAATTTTTACCCGTCTTTCACGTGCCGGATTAGTGGTCAGCACCGAAGGTAAAGGGGGAGGATTCCGCTTAGCGAGAGCGCCTGAGCTCATTACCGCGCTTGACGTTGCTCAGGCCATTGATGGCTCCAAAACAGTGTTTGAATGCAAAGAAATTCGTCAACGCCTAGCCGTTTTTGAGGAAACACCTCCGGCTTGGGCGTGCGAAGGTCCATGCAGCATTCGCGCGGTGATGGATAGCGCCCAGCAACGCATGGAAGAAGAGTTGGCTCGTCATACGATTTTAGATTTGGCTCGGCGCACATTCCGCAAAGCGCCTGACACTTTCGCTATCGAAATTCAGGACTGGATTTCAGAGCGTCGCAGTTCAAGATAAATTCTCAGCAAATTATCGCCGGATACTTCTGAAGAAAATAAAAGACGCCCAAGAGCGTCTCAATAGATTTATTGCGAATAAGAGTTATATTCAGAAAAGAATAATCTCATGCCACGTTGTTATTTCTAATTTCATTTAGGCTCTGGCGTTGCTGGCCTTGATTATCAAAATTATCCGAGCTTAACCAAGAGACAAGTGCATTTCGAACTTCTGGCCATTCTTCATCGATAATCGAAAACCATGCGGTATCTCGGGTTCTTCCTTTATAGACCGTGGCATTACGGAATAATCCTTCAAATTTAAACCCTAAGCGCAATGCAGCTTTACGCGACCCTTCATTCAGGGAGTCGCATTTCCACTCATAGCGGCGGTAATGGAGGTTATCCATGACATATGACATCAACAGAAACTGTGCTTCCGTCGCCATACGAGTGCGCATTAATGCTCTTGAATAAACTACCCACCCCATTTCAATTACGCCATTTTTCGCATCAATGCGCATGAGTGCAACGGTACCAATCGCCTTACCCGTCGCTAAATCAACAACCGCATAGTGCAGTGGATCCACTGAAGCTAAGATTGCATTGAAGTGCCGTTCAAACTCCGGTCGATCGTTAAACGGGCCAGCAGGAAGATATGTCCAATCCTTTTCTGATCCGGGCAATTGATAAGCCTCGAACAGATCATCAGCATGAGCAGCGGATACCCTTTCTAACCGACAATACTGCCCGTTAAGGACAGATTGAGTTGGCGCATCACATCCATTCCAATGAGGTAAGCTATGCCCTACAGGCTGGTTGAACTGATTATATTCATTATTCATAACTAATGTTTTCTCTGTGTAGAGTACCGTAATGCCATTGTATCTTATTATCATAAAAATAATAACCACGGCCTCATATAATGAAAATAAAATTAAATGTATATATACCCATATCCAATTAAGATATATCCTATAATACAAATACAATATTTAACAAAATAAAAACAGCTAACACCTCACTACATAAACACTATTTACATTAATAAGACTTTTCCTGTTCAGATTATTCTTACAGTGAAAATAATGATTGAATAGCCATTCAATAACTGTGTATTACGTATGAAAATTTATCTCGTTGCGGATTTTTATTTAAAAAAAGATCTCAATACATATCTTGATAATATTGTTATCTGTCACTTATACTCTATTAAACTATAAATGTTCTGGTGAGATTATGATCTACCGAATCAGTCACTCTATTATCTATACCCCAGATGACGGTAGCATAAAGCTCATCAGCGACGATCCGAGCTATTTTTCAACCGGTGAGATTACGCTAGCGCCCACGGCTAACCGCCTACTTAGCCTACTCATCGCTCATCATGGCAGCATCCTGCAACGCGATGAACTACTTGAGCAAGTTTGGGACGCTCATGGTTTAAAAGCGTCTAACAATAGCCTAAACCAGTATGTCAGCATGCTTCGCCGCAACTTTGCCGATCTTGGCATCGAAGAAGTGGTGATCGTGACGATTCCCACGGTTGGCTTTATGTTCAGCAAGGATATCGATGTCTCCATTGAAAGTTCTTTGCCCATTGAACCTTCAACAGCAGAAAAAGCAGCGCCTGAGATTATTACGGATACGGGCGAAGCACTATCCACAGCAGCACCAAATTCTAAGGCTGTAGTAAAAAACAAGTGGCAGAAGTTCATCATAAGTGCCTTGGTTTTCTTAACTCTCGCCAACGGAATCTATTATTTTCTCTCAGTCACTCCGAGCCCTTCTTTCGAAAGCCGCTATCTGGTCGGGAAAATAGATTCATGCCCAGTTTACAGCTTTTACCATACCGATAGAACGAATAGAGATAAGCTTCTCGCCCTTGCGAATGATAGCTTAAAAAACTCAGATCTCAGCTGTCGCTTAGGCAGCGATATTTATCTTAAAGTTGGGGATTCTGCACTTCAGGGTAAAAAAGCAATGATCTTCGTTTCTATCTGTGAACAGATAAATGATGACAAGTATTCCAGCTGCCATAGCAACTATACTAATTAAGTGATGAATACGATGAAAAAAATATTCTGTGTTGTTTTGGCAATTAATCTTATTCTTGCACTGTGGGTTTATTTTGCACCGCATACCGCATCACATAAGGAAAAACTGGATATATTTTGTGAGTCTACCCTTAAACTCAGCACCAATCGAGATAATGAAAATGTACCTTTTCATTTTTCAGGCACCGTTTTAGTTCGTTTTAAACCTGATTCAACTGGATATATCGGATTATCTGGCGATGCTGAATACAATGGAACTAATTATTATGTTGCTAGAGAAGTTGGATTCCAATACCAACCTAAAGATACTAACAATATACTTTCAATAAAATTAAATGCACAACACGTAGCAGCACGTGACAACACGCCCACGCAGCTCATTGAAAACAATATCACTGGGAAGCCGAACGCTGATTTAGTGTATGTTGTACGCCGCGCTAACAACAACACTTATAGCATTGGTAATATGTATAGCCCTATTATTATGTGTGTTGATAAATCTTAACGGTCTTACCTTCTTCCAAATAACTAAAAAACGGCGCAAGCCATCGATTATGCAGTATAAAAATCTATAAATGATATTTTTTTAGATGCTTTCACCAAAAACATTCATTTTCTATTTATAAATATAAAAGAAGCGTTCGACGCAATATCATAAACTTATCGGTTTAATGATGTATTAAATGATACGTGCTTATTCAGTCCTATGACAAAGATAAAAATTATCCTAAGCAGATAGTTTTTTACGCTACACTTATTTCGTATTGAATATACGTGCTAAATACAACATTGTGCGAGAGTTATAATATTTTCTTTATCAAGATAAGGATACACAATGAAAATTTTAAAAGCCCAGCCAGAAGATGTAAAAAAAATCCTTCCTTTATATCTTGGATACCGCAAATTTTATGAAGTCAGCGAATCTAAAGAAGCCGCCGAGGAATTTCTGACAAACCGTATTACGCTCGGTGAATCAGTCATTTACTACGTAGAAGATAATGGAAAAGCCGTAGGGTTTACTCAGCTTTATCCGCTGTTCTGCTCACTAGAAATGAAACGAATCTGGTTGCTTTATGATTTGTATGTAGCGCCAGAGGCAAGAAAACACGGTGTTGCTAAACAACTCATTGAACGTGCTGATCAGTTAGCCAAAGAAACAAACTCTGCTTTCATTATGCTTAGCACCGCGACTGATAATACAAAAGCACAGGCACTATACGAAAATAACGGGTATGTCCGCGACGAAGCATTCTACGTTTATAATAAATTAGTTTAATAAAAATAATTGGGGCTTCTGCGTATTATTCATGAATGGAGCCCCAACGTCTCCTTTTAATCTAAAAATTTATCACGATAATCATAAAACACATTAATTAATCCTGGTTTAAAATTCTATTTTATTTTATAGATTGATTTTTATTTTTAAATTTTAAATTTTAAATTTTAAATTTTAAATTTAAAAAACTATTTTTCATACTGTAAATAATATTTCCATTACTGGTAATAAAATTGACATAAAAGAATTAAAATATAATAAAACACATATACTTCAATAGATTAAATTCTGGCACAGCCATTGCTATATCCATTAGGACATTACCTAACCTAATGAGGCAACGAAGTATGAAACTGCACGACAAAGGCTATAACACTAAAATCATCCATGCAGGACAGCATCCCGATGCAACAACCGGTGCGCTAGCCACACCTATTTTTCAGACTTCTACATTCGTATTCGAAAACGCTAAACAAGGTGCCGCTAGGTTTGCCCTTGAGGAGCCCGGATATATCTACACACGCCTTGGGAACCCAACGCAAACAGCTCTTGAAGAAAAAATTGCCATGTTAGAGGGAGGTGAAGCTGCGCTTGCCACCGCATCAGGGATGGCCGCTATTTCATCAACGCTGCTAACGCTGTGCGGACAAGGCGATCATATCGTTGCTTCAGAGGCAATATATGGTTGTACCCATGCGTTGTTATCACACAGCATGCCCAAATTCGGGATAGAAGTTACTTTCGTCGATGCTGCCAATATAGAGAACATCAAAGCAGCAATAAAACCGAATACCAAAGTGATTTATATTGAAACTCCTGCCAATCCTACCTTATCTATTATTGATATCGAGCAAAGCGCCAAACTTGCTCATGCCAACGATGCATTATTAGTCGTTGATAACACGTTTATGTCACCCTATTGTCAAAACCCACTTAAATTTGGCGCTGATATCGTAGTTCACAGCGTGACTAAATATATTAATGGTCACGGTGATGTCATCGGTGGGGTGATCGTCGGTGACCAAGAATTCATCAATCAGGCGCTCTTTGTCGGCGTCAAAGATATAACAGGTGGCTGCATCAGTCCTTTCAACGCGTGGCTCACGCTACGTGGATTAAAAACATTGGCCGTTCGCATGGAACGCCACTGCCAGAATGCCATGCAGGTGGCGAAATTTTTATCCTCGCATTCTGCCGTCACAAAGGTTTATTATCCCGGCCTGCCAGAACACCCAAACTATGAATTGGGCAAAAAACAGATGTCGAATTTTGGCGCTGTGATTAGCTTTGAAATCAAAGGGGGCGTTGAAGCGGGGCAAACAGTGATGGACTCCGTTGAGCTATGCCTGCTTGCAGTCAGCCTTGGCGATACTGAAACCTTGATTCAGCATCCTGCGTCTATGACGCATTCACCTATGTTACCAGAGGAAAGAATGAAAGCCGGTATTACCGATGGCCTAATAAGAATATCTGTAGGACTTGAAGATCCTGAAGATATCATCGCTGACCTCGAACAAGCTTTTAATAAGGCGATTTATTAACCTTTACTCATTTGTCCTCTTAGCAGCCACCGCACCCACACGATAGGGAAAACTATCATCATGCCGTGGCTGCACCAAGGGGAAACAGCCTGAGTGCGCACATATAAAACAGATAGGCACCGGCTGCAATTTTGACTCTCTCGATTATTCAGACAGGAGTAACTCATGTCGACCATTGCTTCTCTAAGTGAAACAAAGCGGCAATACAAAAGCGTTCCTCTCACGGCCTATGATATTGGCTGGATATTACTGTGCATCGGCATGGCTATTGGGGCAGGAACCGTGTTAGTTCCAGTACAAATCGGTTTGAAAGGTATTTGGGTATTTATCGTCGCATTTTTAATCGCCTACCCTGCTACTTACATGTTACAGAATCTTTATATGAAAACGCTCTCAGAGAGCGATATCTGTGAAGACTACTCCAACATTATTACCCAGTACCTTGGCAAAAACTGGGGCATAGCTCTGGGGATCATCTATTTCATCATGCTGGTCCACGGCATGTTTATCTATTCTATTTCAGTAATTTACGATAGTGCATCATATTTAAAAACGTTTGGGGTAACGGATCAGATTCTGTCTAACTCTGCTGTATATAAACTCATCGTTTTTATGGTGCTAGTGTTTATTGCTTCTCGCGGTGAACGCTTGCTATTTAAAATATCAGGGCCGATGGTTGTCATAAAAGTGGGCATTATTATTTTGCTCGGCTTAGTGATGATCCCTCACTGGGATTTGAATAATATTACCGCATTCCCTGAAATAGGTGTTTTTTGTCGAGACGTGTTGTTAACAGCTCCTTTTGCTTTCTTCTCTGCTGTGTTTGTACAAATCTTAAATCCAATGAACATTGCCTATAGAAAAAGAGAGGAGGATAAGCAGCTTGCCACTTATAAAGCCATCCGCGTACATCGCATTTCCTATATTATCCTCATTAGTATAATAATATTCTTTTCATTCTCGTTTACCTTCTCAATGAGCCACGAGCAGGCCGT
Organism: Hafnia sp.; assembly: GCF_036648275.1. Taxonomy (NCBI): domain Bacteria; kingdom Pseudomonadati; phylum Pseudomonadota; class Gammaproteobacteria; order Enterobacterales; family Hafniaceae; genus Hafnia; species Hafnia sp. The sequence continues at coordinate 90,483 of NZ_JAVXIQ010000014.1, forward strand.
AGAAGCCTTTAACTTGAATATTTCTGCTCTCGCTATGGCAGCAAAGGTTATCCCCGGAACGCTTGTCCACGTGATGACAACTCTGCTAAATATTTTCGCAGTATTAACCGCGTTCTTGGGTATCTATTTAGGTTTTCAAGAAGCCGTTAAAGGTATTTTAGTTAATATCATCCAGCGATTCATTCCAGAAGAGAGAATCAACCATAAAGCGCTTGGGCTTGGCGTTTATATTTTTATCGTCCTTTTGCTATTTGCTTGGGTTTCTCTTGGTTTCTCCGTGGTGATCTTCTTCCATATCGGCAGCCCACTCTACGGCATCGTATCATGTTTAATCCCGTGCTACCTTGTCTATAAAGTAAAAAAATTACATAAATTCAAGGGAGTGCAAACATGGTGTGTGTTAGCGTTTGGCATCCTGCTGGTCATATCACCTTTCCTTAAATTTTTCGAATAGCGGTTAGTCCATTCCAAAAATCTCTCAGTATTGTGATGTCCGGCGGGTACCAAATCACTCGCCGGACAATCTGCAATTGCTCAACGAACAAACATTGTTACCATAGTCGTCATACATTTGACTCTGGTGGTTATCATGCTTACCGTTGGGTGGAATATAAAAACTATCGATCGCACAGCCATGATTGCTGATGTGATTAGTGAATTCAGAAACATGGATGTTTATATTGATGCAATGCACGTATCATCTTGTGAAATTTTCATTCGCTTTAGTATTCCCTCGGAAAAAAAACTTCAATACCTACTAGGTAATTTACTGATAAATAATGATATTCTAAGCATATATCCGGCTAATGGCGAACCGACGGCATCACCCTCTTCACACTTTGCCCATATTGTTATTTCAAACTATGGCGTTATTAATGACTTTAGCTCTAGCGCAGAAAAAGTGTTCAGCTTATTACGCCATGAAATGATTGGCAGAAATATATCTGCACTGATTGATTGGGAAGAAGTTAAGGATTTTCGCTGTGGGAAAGTCAGCACTAAAGAAATAGAAAACAAGATCACCGGGGAGATGATTAGCTGCACTATCCGCCCTGTATTACACAATAACAAAATTACGGGGGCCAATATTATTCTTGGTAACACCAAGAATACATCACGAATACATACGTCCAAGAGTAAAAAGCTATCCTCTGATTTCGATGAACTCATCTACGCAAGCCCTATTATGGCTGACTGCTTAGCCGCAGCACGCAAAATAGCGCAAAGTAAATACACCGTCCTGATTCGGGGCGAAACAGGTACAGGCAAAGAGCTCATTGCACGTTCTATTCACGACTCCAGCGAGCGGCGGAACAATGCTTTTGAAGCGATAAACTGTGCAGCAATTCCTGAGTCTTTAGTTGAAAGCGAGCTCTTCGGCTACGAATATGGTGCTTTTAGCGGTGCACTTAAAGGCGGCAAGATGGGCTTGTTTGAAAGTGCCAATCACGGCACTGTTTTTCTTGATGAATTTGGTGAGCTTTCTCTTTCCCTTCAAAGCAAGCTACTACGAGTGCTGCAAGACGGAATGATTAAGCGCGTGGGAGGACTCAAGACACAGCATGTGAATGTGAGAGTGATCGTAGCCACCAACCAAAATCTAGAACACCTGATTGAACAGAAGCAGTTTCGCGAAGATCTCTATTATCGTGTCAATATTCTGCCTATCGTCATCCCGCCACTGAGAGATCGCAAAGAAGATATTCTTCCACTTGTCAGCTATTTTTTCCAAAAATACAGCCAAGAACTGGATAAAAAACTAACGCTATTGCCCAGCGCTCTCGCCACGCTGACTGCGTACTCATGGCCTGGCAACGTACGTGAATTAAAGAATATCCTACTTAGAATTATGCTATTAGCTGAGAAACAAGAAATCGCGGGTACTGATATTCCGCTACCTGAAAATAAGCATCTAGAAGAGCACATACATAATGGCAGCATTAAGGCGATGATTGAAAAACAAGAACGCGACATTATTAGGAAATATCTTGTTTCGCTGGGCTCAGCTAGGAAAGTCGCAAACCAAGTTGGGCTATCGCACACCACGGTGCTCAATAAAATTAAGCAATATCATTTAGAGCATTTGCTGTCTCACAACAAAAAATAGCTTCTTCGGGATTCATATATTTTTTATTATAGTTATGTTTTATATGAATAAAATTTCTTCCCCTATCAACTTAGGCTCCCAACATTTACAGAATGAATTACTCTTATAAAAATGGGGGTATGAGTAATTTATTCACAACCATAACTGAGCCCTCCAACTACCACAGCATTCAATTAAATATTATTATATCGCAAAGATGTCCATTATCACCATTTTATCTTGGAAGTCTGATTTGCGTTAAAATAATAATCGGTTAGCACCTCAAAGATTGGATAGTTGACACAAGCCACTTTAAACCTTGATGATTTACTATCGAATATTCGTAAAGTTTATCTTTCCACGTCATTATCCTATATCTCTTCTCCTCCGTATCCGAAATAAAAAAATAACGTTAGAATAGAAATATTACGGATATACACAGAAAGGATGCCCTAGTGATACTACTCTCAGCCTATAACGCCCCTTTTCTCTTTGCGCTCGCATTCATCATTTCACTTGGTGTATTAGAGATTCTATCGTTGTTAATAGGCGCTAGCGCATTTAGCCATATAGATTCCTCCATAGGAACTCATCTTGATCTCGCCACTGGGAATAACCTGTTAGTACAGGCGCTGAGCTGGTTGCACATTGGCAAGCTTCCGCTATTGGTTACGCTCGTTTTACTGCTGGGTAGCTTTGCTATTATTGGCATCAGCGGGCAATATTTAATGATTAGCCTGCTTCAAGCACCGCTATCCGCGGGGTTAATGGCTCTGATTTCATTTGTGCTATCGTTGCCTACTTTACATTTCATAGGGCGATGGCTCGCCCCATATCTTCCAAAAGATGAATCCTTTGCAGTGTCAGAAGATAGTTTTGTTGGTTCAATGGCTCTCGTGACTCAATCAGCAGGTCAGCCAGGGATGTCGGCCGAATGCAAAATTATCGATGCTTACGGACAATCCCACTATTTATTGATCGAACCAGAAAATTCAGACGTTATTTTTACCCGAGGGGAACGCGTACTCATTATTGCCCAAATATCGGCAGCGCGATTTTTAGCAAGCAAAAACCCTTGGCCTAATTTGCTGTAAATCTATATTACTCAGAGATATCAAAAGGAAATTTTATGTTTGAAATGGATAACATCCCTTATTGGGGATTTGTTGCAGTTGGTGTATTAATCATATTGTTGGTTATCGGGATTATTTTTTCTCGACTCTATGAGCGAGCTTCAGCAGAACAATCGTTTGTTAGAACTGGTTTGGGTGGGCTAAAAGTTGTCATGAGCGGAGGAGCTATCGTACTTCCTATATTTCATGAGCTTATTCATATCAATATGAATACCCTCAAGCTAGAAGTCAGCCGCTCCATGAAAGACAGCCTGATCACCAAAGATCGTATGAGAGTCGATGTGGTCGTCGCATTCTTTGTACGTGTAAAACCAACCATCGAAGGTATCGCAACCGCGGCACAGACGTTAGGACAAAGAACGCTGTCACCAGAAGATCTGCGCATCCTTATTGAAGACAAATTTGTAGATGCGCTGCGTGCAACGGCATCACAAATGACCATGCATGACCTCCAAGACACCCGTGAACACTTCGTTCAAGGTGTGCAGAATACGGTCGCTGAAGATTTAACCAAGAACGGCCTTGAGTTGGAGAGTGTTTCATTAACTAACTTTAACCAAACCTCAAAAGAGTTCTTCGATCCTAACAATGCGTTTGATGCAGAGGGCCTAACCAAGCTCACTCAGGAAACCGAACGCCGCCGCCGCGAACGTAATGAAGTCGAGCAAGATATAGAAGTTGCCGTACGTGAAAAGAACCGCGATGCCATGTCACGTAAGCTAGAAATTGAGCAGCAAGAATCATTCATGACCTTTGACCAAGAGCAGCAGGTTAAAACCCGCAGCGCTGAACAAAGCGCTAATATTGCCGTATTCGAGGCTGAACGTCGTCGAGAAGCGGAGCAGAGCCGTATTAGTACCGAACGTCAGATTCAGGAAGCAGAAATTGCGCGAGAACAGGCTGTTCGTACTCGTAAGGTGGAAGCTGAACGAGAAATTAGAATAAAAGAAATTGAACAACAGCAAGTTACCGAAATTGCTGCGCAGGATAAAGATATTGCTATTGCAAGTAAATCAGAACAGCAATCTCAAGCTCAGGCAAGAGCAAACGATGCATTAGCCGAGGCAGTACGAGCCGAAGAGCATGTGGTGACAACCAGAGAAACAGCCGAGGCAGATCGTGCCAAACAGGTTGCGCTAATCGTTGCTAAACAATCAGCAGAAACCGAAGCCGTGCAGCTAACGCTAAAGGCACAAGCTGAGAAAGAGGCCGCAGAATTACAAGCATCCGCCATCATTAAACTTGCTGAAGCAACATTGAAAAAAGGACTTGCTGAAGCTGAAGCTCAGAGGGCGTTGAATGATGCGGTCAATATACTGTCTGATAATCAGACCAGCTTAAAATTCAAACTGGCGCTATTGCAGTCCCTGCCTAGCATCATCGAGAAATCCGTTGAGCCAATGAAATCTATCGACGGAATCAAAATAATTCAGGTTGACGGTTTAAACCGGAATGGTTCGGCCACAGCCGGTGGCGCGTTAGAATCAAACAGCAATGGCGGCGGCAATCTCGCGGAACAAGCCATGACGGCAGCGTTATCCTACCGTACACATGCGCCGATTGTAGACTCCCTACTCAAAGAAGTCGGCCTTTCGGGTGGTTCATTAGCTGCGCTCACCGCGGCATTACCCAACACTCTTGGTCATGCAGATCTGACGACGACTGAACACCCAGTACAAGAAAACATATCAGTTGTTGGCAACGAAAACGCCCCACTACCTGCTTAAATTATTTTCAGCACAACGAGGCTGTGTCACTCGATGATCAGTGGCATGTGAGAAAAGAGTCTGACGCAGCCTAAATTCAATTCAGGAGACAAATTAGCCTTGACCAGATCTGAAAAAATTCGCTTATACCAACAGTGACATTAATTTTTGCTATGGGTTATTTTTGTGTCAGTAGGAAGGAATATTATTCGTTGAGTTAAATGGTACGCCCTACAGGATTCGAACCTGTGACCTACGGCTTAGAAGGCCGTTGCTCTATCCAACTGAGCTAAGGGCGCATTGGGACGGTGTAGCAGAGGCTAACTGTCAGGCAGTGCAGCGGATTTGGATTATACGGTCAGTCTGCTTTGAGTCAATGCCTTTTGTCCGTTTGATCATCCACTTGGTTATTTTATGGTTATTCTTTGCCTGACAGCACGCTTTGCATCTGACACAATAGAAGCCCTCCCCCCGCTTGAACAATATTGATGGATTTCGTCACTGATGGCAGCAAAGATTATTGATGGTAAAACGATTGCGCAGCAGGTTAGAAGCGAGATGGCTGTGCGCGTAGAACAACGTTTGGCTGAGGGGAAACGTGCCCCAGGGCTAGCAGTAATATTAGTAGGCGAAAACCCTGCATCACAGATTTACGTCGGCAGCAAACGCCGCGCATGTGAAGAAGTCGGTATCGTATCAAAATCTTACGATCTGCCGATTTCTACCAGCGAAGAGCAGCTGTTAAGTCTGATTGATGATCTCAACGCCGATAACACTATCGACGGTATTTTGGTTCAGCTTCCGCTGCCTGCCGGTATCGATAACGTCAAAGTGCTGGAAAGAATCAGCCCCGATAAAGACGTTGATGGCTTCCATCCTTATAACGTTGGCCGTTTGTGCCAGCGTTCGCCAAAGCTCCGCCCTTGCACCCCTCGCGGTATTATCACTATGCTAGAACGCTGCGAAATCAATACCTACGGCTTAAACGCCGTGGTCGTTGGCGCATCGAATATTGTAGGTCGTCCCATGGGGCTGGAACTGTTGTTAGCCGGTTGCACCACAACCATCACCCATCGCTTTACCAAGGATCTGCAAAAGCACGTTGAAAATGCCGATCTGGTTGTCGTTGCCGTGGGTAAGCCGGGCTTTATTCCTGGTGCATGGATCAAACCAGGCGCGGTGGTGATCGATGTCGGGATCAACCGTTTGCCCAGTGGGAAAGTTGTTGGCGACGTTGAGTTTGATGTTGCCGTTGAGCGTGCTGGCTGGATCACGCCGGTACCGGGTGGCGTTGGGCCAATGACCGTAGCAACGCTGATTCAAAATACCCTGCAAGCCTGCGAAGAGTTTCACGATATTTAAGCAGCAAACTACTTTCTATATAAGCCAGTCATTGACTGGCTTTATTCATTTTTAGCGGCTGTCAGCCCGGCAAGATAATTCCTAGTCTCACTCCACTTCCTTGTAGATATGTCATTCCGGCCTATAGTTATTTATTACACATCAGCGATTGAGCCGCGAACTCGTTAACCTCAGTTGCTCCATTCACGTTCATAAACATTATGTCATTCAATCACCTATCTCGGAGAATATCCAACTCGTCTTCGTCAACATGATCTATACCGCCAAGGAGCCATCATGCCATACCAGACAATCAACCCTTATACCGACAAACTCATCAAAGAATATCCGCAGCACGACGATAAATATGTTGAATCCGCTTTAGCAACCGCGCACAAACTCTATAAGTCAGACTGGGCACAAGGCGATATATCTCAACGTCTTAACGTGCTTAGCAAACTGTCTGAGCTATTTACCCAACACGAGGAAGAACTGGCAAAAACGATCAGCCAAGAAATGGGTAAACTTATCGAGCAGAGCCGTGGGGAAGTTAAGATCTGCGCCGCAATCGCCCAATATTATGCAGATAACGCCAAAGCGTTCCTCAAACAGGTTAAATACTCTTCATCGCTCGGTGACGCGTGGGTTGAACATCATCCCATTGGCATCATCATGGCCGTTGAGCCTTGGAATTTCCCGTTCTACCAGCTCATGCGCGTATTAGCCCCGAATATGGCCGTTGGTAACAGCGTGATGGTAAAACACGCCAGCATCGTCCCCCACTGTGCAGAAACCTTCGAACGGATGGTCTCTCAGGCTGGCGCCCCCAAAGGCGCCTATACCAATCTGTTCATCTCTCAAGATCAGGTCGCCAGTATCATCGATGACGATCGTGTCAGCGGCGTTGCCCTTACCGGTTCCGAACAGGCGGGTAGCGTGGTAGCTGCGCAGGCTGCCAAGAACCTTAAAAAATCCACCATGGAACTCGGTGGGAACGACGTATTTGTAGTTCTCGATGATTGCGACCTCGAAAAGGCGATTAAAGTGGGTGCTCAAGCTCGCCTACAAAATGCGGGTCAGGTGTGTACCGCTGCCAAACGCTTTATTATTCATGAAAAGATTGCCGATAAGTTTCTTGCCGGTTTTACCAAAGAGCTGGAATCTGTAAAAATGGGCGATCCACTCGATCCGAGCACTACATTAGGGCCGTTGTCGTCTAAAAGCGCTTTGCAGAACTTAGCTAAACAGGTTGATAAAGCGGTCAAAAACGGCGCGAAGGCCACATTAGGAGGCAAGGCGATGGATAAACAAGGCTATTTCTATCCTCCAACAATCCTCACCGATATTAAGCGTGATAATCCGGCCTATTTCGAAGAGTTCTTTGGCCCAGTCGCTATGGTATTCGTTGTGAAGAGTGACGATGAAGCCATTAGCTTAGCGAACGATTCACACTATGGGCTGGGTGGTGCCATCTTCACAGGCAACATTGAACGCGGCAAAAAAATGGCCTCACGCATTGAAACCGGCATGGTATTCATCAATACCTTGAGCGGTACTGCGCCAGAACTGCCGTTTGGTGGTGTAAAACGTTCAGGCTATGGTCACGAGCTGGCCGATCTTGGGATTAAAGAGTTCACGAACCAAAAACTGGTGGTTGTGGCCTAACTTATTCTTGGGATTAGTTCTCTGCGGGTGTACAACGCACCCGCACTTCGTAGATTAGCTATGCGCCATCGCGCGCAAACTGGCATAATAGCGCATTGCCCGCCGTATATTGATAGTCATATATTGGCTGTATGATGGCTACGGCATCTCGAACGAATCACTCCCAAAGAATAAAGAGATAACACCATGGAAATCTTCCATCTGGAAAACCATCCGCACGTTGAACTGTGCGATCTGCTGAAACTACAAGGCTGGAATGACAGCGGCGCGGCGGCAAAAAACGCCATTGCTGACGGCTATGTGAAAGTTGATGGGAAGATCGAAACCCGCAAACGCTGCAAAATTCTTGACGGCCAGACGGTAACTTATAACGGTCAGAGCGTGCAGGTCAAAGCGTAACTTTTATGCTTGATGTGAAAAAGCCGGCAGATAAGCCGGCTTTTTTATTGGATAAATCTAACGCCTTACTTACGACGCCAAGTCGTCCCCTGCGGGCCGTCTTCGAGCACAATGCCTAGCTCATTCAATTGGTCGCGCGCCGAATCTGCCATCGCCCAATCTTTTGCCGCACGAGCATCGTTACGCTGCTTGATCAACGCTTCAATCTTGGCCACGTCACCATCGTCACCTTGCGCACCGCTTTGCAAGAATACTTCAGGATCTTGCTCCAGCAGACCTAGGATTTTCGCCAGCTTACGTAGCTCTGCCGCCATGGCATTCGCCAGCGCCATATCTTCTGATTTCAGGCGATTAACTTCACGCGCCAAATCAAACAGCGCAGAATAAGCTTCTGGCGTGTTGAAATCGTCGTCCATCGCTTCACGGAAACGGGCTTCAAAGACGTTGCCACCGGCTGGCTCAGCGTGAGGATCTGTGCCACGCAGCGCGGTATACAGACGTTCCAAAGCAGAACGTGCTTGCTTCAGGTTCTCTTCGCTGTAGTTCAGTTGGCTACGATAGTGACCTGACATCAGGAAGTAACGCACGGTTTCAGCATCATAGTGCTGCAGCACATCACGAATAGTGAAGAAGTTGCCCAGCGATTTCGACATCTTCTCGCGGTCAATCATCACCATACCGGAGTGCATCCAGTAGTTCACATAAGGACCGTCGTGTGCACAGCTTGATTGCGCAATTTCATTCTCATGGTGCGGGAACATCAGATCAGAACCACCGCCGTGAATATCGAAATGTGCGCCCAACTGTTTGCAGTTCATGGCTGAACATTCAATATGCCATCCAGGACGACCAGGGCCCCAAGGAGACTCCCAGTTTGGCTCACCCGGTTTCGACATTTTCCACAGTACGAAGTCCATCGGATTGCGTTTCACATCGGCAATTTCAACGCGAGCACCTGCTTGCAGCTGATCCAGATCCTGTCGAGACAGCAAGCCATAGTCCGGATCGGTATCCACAGCAAACATCACATCGCCGTTGCTAGCAACGTAAGCGTGACCGCGTTCAATCAGCAATTCGACGATTTCAATAATTTCAGGAATATGGTGCGTCGCACGTGGCTCAAGATCGGGACGCGCGATATTCAGCGAGTCGAAATCTTTGTGCATTTCCGCCAGCATACGCTCGGTCAACTGCTCGCAGGTTTCGCCATTCTCCAGTGCACGCTTGATGATTTTGTCATCTACGTCCGTCACGTTACGCACATATTTAAGGTTATAGCCTAAATAGCGTAGATAACGCGCCACCACATCAAAAGAAACAAATGTACGGCCATGGCCGATATGACACAGATCGTAAATGGTTACCCCACACACATACATACCGACTTCACCGGCGTGAATAGGTTTGAATTCCTCTTTTTGACGACTGAGTGTGTTAAAAATCTTTAGCATCGGGGCATCCATGATGTTTGACATAATATTAGGTGTATTGAACCGCGAAGAAAGGCTGTTTGCAAGAATAACCCCTATTTTCACCCGTTTGGGTACCGATTTCCTGTGTTCTTCTTTGTGCTCTTTCACGTTTTCGATTTTCACAGAGTTTTGCAGCCCAAGGGGTATTTCCGTTATCGTAGTGATGTACCCTTAAGAAAGGCGATACGCTAACTGCGACAAAAGGGTGTCAGCGCCCTGCGCATCGGCTACAATCGCATTCTTTCGTCCTCTACATCAAAAAAACAGGATTATTGATATGGTTACTTTCCACACCAACCACGGTGACATCGTCATCAAAACTTTTGACGACAAAGCACCGGCTACCGTTGCCAACTTCCTGGAATATTGCCGTGAAGGTTTCTACGACAACACCATCTTCCACCGTGTTATCAACAGTTTCATGATTCAGGGCGGCGGCTTCGAACCTGGCATGAAACAAAAAGAAACTAAAGCTCCGATCAAAAACGAAGCGAACAACGGCTTGAAAAACACCCGTGGCACGCTGGCAATGGCGCGTACCAACGACCCACATTCAGCAACTGCGCAGTTCTTCATTAACGTGGTTGATAACGATTTCCTGAACTTCCGTTCAGAACGTCCAGACGGTTGGGGCTATGCAGTCTTTGCCGAAGTCGTTGAAGGCTTAGACGTAGTAGACAAAATCAAAGCAGTCTCTACTGGCCGTAGCGGCATGCACCAAGATGTTCCACGTGAAGACGTGATCATCAAAAGCGTCACCGTAAGCGAATAATCGCTTTCTTGATGCGTACGCTATTTATTGCAGATTTGCATCTTAGCGAACAGGAACCGGCGATTACCGCCGGTTTTCTGCGTTTTTTACAGCGCGATGCCTATCAGGCTGACGCTTTGTATATTCTCGGTGACTTTTTTGAGTACTGGATTGGCGACGACGATCCACAGCTACTGCACCGTGAAATCGCCACAGCATTACGCGATCTAACGGCTTCTGGCATACCGTGTTATTTCATTCACGGCAACCGTGATTTCTTGATAGGTAAACGTTTCGCGCAGGAATGCGGAATGACGTTACTTCCCCAGGAAATGTTGTTAACGCTGTACGGGCACCGCATTCTCATCATGCACGGTGATACCCTGTGTATTGACGATACAGACTACCAACGTTACCGCCGTAAAGTTCATAACCCGATTATTCAAACGTTGTTTTTATGGCTACCTTTGCGTACCCGCTTGAATATCGCGGCCAAAATGCGCGATCGCAGCCAGATGACCAATGGTGATAAATCTGACGCCATCATGGACGTCAATCAGCAGGCTGTTATAGAAGCGTTAGAGAGAAATCAGGCCGAGTGGCTGATTCATGGACATACTCACCGCCCAGCGATTCATGATATCTCCATGCCGAACAGTAAGCTTGCAAAACGGGCCGTACTGGGCGCATGGCATTATCAAGGTTCGATGATAAGCGTTACGCCCGCAGGTATTGAACTGATTGAGTTCCCTTTCTAAAAGCGCCTTAAGTTGGCGTTAGTATTCGTTGCCCACGACGCGGCTGCGATAGCTTTCCCAATCAAAATTAACCCATAAGCTATTGCCTAAACTCATGCGATCCATCACGCGTTCGCCGAGTAACGTATTCATACTCTGCACGTTTAGGTTAGACAGCATACCGGTTGGTCGTTTAGATGATGAGCGGCGATCAACGATTTGATTGATGATCACTTTTTCATAGCGAGATTCTGTCTGCACACCAATTTCATCAATAACCAGCAAATCGACCGCACTAAGATCCTCTAACAGACGCTCTTCGGTGGTGTCACTGTTGCCACTGAACGTGCCCTTCATGCTCGACATCAAATCCGCCACGGTGACAATAAGCACTGACTTATTGCGTAAAATCAGATCGTTGCCAATGGCTGCAGCCAAATGATTTTTTCCTGTGCCGGGCTTACCAGAAAACACAAAGCTTGCGATATTGCCGTCAAATTCAGCAGCATATTGGCGAGCACGCTCCAGCGCGATGCGCTGCCCTTCGCACTCCACACGATAATTATCAAAAGAACAGTTCATATGCAGGGGGCGAATGCCAGAGCGCTTGAAAACACGCTGCATTTTCATTGCCTGATTCTCACGCGAAATGGCTTCTGAACGTTTACGCCCTTCTTCTTCCTGCCAAATCCGCCATTCCTCAGCGTTGGTAAACTTTGGCTCAACGTGAGCAGGCATCATTTTCTTCAATCTCTGCATCAGGTTCATGCTAGCGGCATCTTTCATCATTAACCTCTGAAACCTTTAGGGATGGAATAATCTTGTTCGCCTATGTCATTGATATCACGTTTTGGCTGACCACCATTGCTCATGCGATTTTGCTGTACGCTACGGGCGAGTTTCTGCTGCCATTGCACATGGTGAAAGGCTTTGCCTTCGGCCTGCCAGTAGGCAACAAATGAAGCCAGTTCGGTTGGGGTTACCGGTGAAGTCAAAATGCATCCCCACATTGCTGCCATACGCAAAAAATCCGCATCAGGCTGCCATCCAGCGTACATCACAAATTTGCCCAACGGCGTTGGAATATTCGGTGCAACAGGCGCGGCAACGTCATGGCTAAAATCATCATTAAACAGAGACTCTTCAAGAGTGACATCTGAATTTGCGCGACCAGCCGCTTCCTCAATGGCCAACAGCTCAGCCATTCTCTCAGGCGTCACGGCGTAAAAAATTGGCATGTTGTTATCGAGCACAGTCATTACTCCGCGATCGCCGGATTTTAACGCCGTCGCCGGATCGCGGCTAAATGAATCTAAGCTCGTAATGGAGGAGGCCAAAATTTTGACAGACATGTTTTCTTTTTACTCTGATGAAGTGTGAACTGATA
>NZ_JAVXIQ010000015.1:0-96507 GCF_036648275.1 Hafnia sp.
TGGTAGTGTGGGGTCTCCCCATGCGAGAGTAGGGAACTGCCAGACTTTAAATAAAGTAAAGAACCTCAGCCGAAAGGCTGGGGTTTTTTGCTATGGGGAATTTGCTATTCAAAGTTTGCATGAAGACATTAAAAAGCCATCCAAAAGGATGGCTTTTTGTGCTTCTGTGCTTAGAAACTAGTGTGAAGTTCCCTGTGAGATCCCAACTCCCGTTTGCGAACGCACAAACTGTGAGTAGAAACGTCCGCGTTCTTGCACTGCGGCTTCTGAATTATCCGTGATAGAAAATAGCCATGTGCCAATGAAAGCGGCGGCCATTGAGAATAACGCCGGATATTCATATGGATAAATTGGCGCAGCATGGCCGAGGACTTTGACCCAAATTGTTGGCCCCAAAATCATCAGTATCACTGCGGTCAACAGACCTAACCAACCACCGACCATCGCCCCTCTTGTTGTTAACTTCGACCAATACATAGAGAGAACAAGTATTGGGAAGTTACAGCTGGCGGCAATAGAGAATGCTAAGCCGACCATGAAGGCGATGTTTTGTTTTTCAAACAGAATGCCTAAGCCAATAGCCACAAGCCCAAGAACCAGTACGGTAATCTTCGAGACCTTCAGCTCGTCACGTTCTGTTGCTTTACCTTGCTTAAATACGTTGGCATACAGGTCGTGGGATACCGCTGATGCTCCTGCGAGCGTCAGTCCTGCAACCACTGCCAGAATAGTGGCGAAGGCAACCGCAGAGATGAAACCAAGGAAGAAGCTTCCTCCTACCGCATCGGCTAAGTGAACGGCTGCCATGTTAGTACCGCCGATCAGTGCGCCCGCAGCATCTTTAAAGGTAGGGTTTGAGCCAACGAGTACGATAGCGCCAAAACCGATGATGAAGGTTAGGAAATAGAAGTACCCCATAAAGCCGGTGGCATAGAACACGCTCTTACGTGCTTCTTTTGCATCGCTAACGGTAAAGAAGCGCATCAGAATATGAGGCAAACCTGCGGTACCAAACATCAAAGCTAAGCCGAGAGATAATGCGCTGATGGGGTCTGAAACCAACCCGCCAGGGCGCATAATCGCAGGGCCTTTTGGATTAACTTCCATCGCTTGATTGAACAGCGTGTTGAAGCTGAAGCCGACAGATTTCATCACCATGATAGCCATGAACGATGCGCCAGCCAGCAGCAGTACGGCCTTAATGATCTGTACCCATGTGGTCGCCAACATGCCGCCAAAGAGCACATACATCACCATAAGTACACCGACTAAAACGACGGCAACATGGTAGTTCAGGCCAAATAGCAGCTCGATAAGCTTTCCTGCGCCCACCATCTGCGCAATCAAATACAAGGCAACGACCACTAGTGATCCGCAGGCTGAGAGCGTTCGAATCGGTTTTTGTTTAAGACGATAAGAAGCTACATCTGCAAAGGTATAACGGCCTAAATTACGCAGGCGCTCTGCAACCAGAAACAGCATGATTGGCCAGCCAACCAAAAAGCCCAAAGAGTAAATCAGTCCGTCATAGCCAGAGGTATAAACCAGCGCGGAAATACCTAAGAACGATGCGGCTGACATGAAGTCACCCGCCATGGCGAGACCATTTTGCAGACCGGTAATATTGCCACCCGCGGTGTAATAATCCTTACGCGAACGAGTGCGTTTGGAGGCCCAATAGGTGATGTAAAGCGTCGCGCCAACGAATATGACAAACATGACGATGGCTTGAATGTTGAGCGGCTGTCTTTCAACTGCGCCTGTAATGGCATCGGCGGCATGGCTTGAAAAAGGCAGTATCGCCAGGGATAACAGGGTTAAAAGACGAGATTTCATTGTTCAACCTCCTGTAATAATTGATGGTTGAGACGATCAAACTCGCCGTTTGCCCGAATAACATAGATACCGGTTAACAGGAAAGAAACCACAATCAAGCCTATGCCAATGGGGATCCCGCGCGTTACGCTAGAACCTTCGGATATCGGTGTCCCTAGCCAGCCGGGCGCAAAAGCGATGAGGAGAATAAAGCCGAAATACAGGATCATCATTATCCATGAAAGCGTCCAAGCGAATCTTTCACGTTTTTGCACCAGTTCCTTGAAGCGCGGGTTATTTTCAATCCTTTGATAAATGGCATCATTCATCAGAGCGACTCCTAGTAAGGCATTGATTGAATAAAAGCTGCCCCGTGGGCATAGCCTTTTGAGGGGATATGCCCATGAAGTCAACTCATTGCCGCGCTCAGGCGGCGACAGGTCATACGACTAATTAAGATGAAACTTCCATTGATTGTTTTTCTTCTAACAACTTCTCGACAACGCCCGGATCTGCCAGCGTTGAGGTATCCCCCAAGTTGCTGGTATCACCGGCTGCAATCTTGCGCAGAATACGGCGCATAATTTTCCCAGAACGGGTTTTAGGTAGTGCATCAGTCCAGTGCAAAATATCCGGTGTGGCTATCGGGCCAATCTCTTTACGCACCCAGTTGCGTACTTCGGTATAAAGCTCAGGCGTTGGCTCTTCTCCGTGATTAAGCGTGATATAAGCGTAGATCGCCTGCCCTTTAATGTTATGCGGAACGCCGACCACTGCGGCCTCGGCAATCTTTGGATGAGAGACAAGCGCAGACTCAATTTCAGCGGTTCCCAAACGGTGTCCTGAAACGTTAAGCACGTCATCGACGCGTCCGGTGATCCAGTAGTACCCGTCTTCATCGCGGCGTGCGCCGTCACCGCTGAAATACATGCCCTTAAAGGTAGAGAAGTAGGTTTGCTCATAGCGGTCGTGATCGCCGAATAATGTACGAGCCTGACCCGGCCATGAATCAACCATCACCAGATTGCCTTCGCAGGCACCTTCCTGTGGTACGCCGCTGTTATCCACCAACGCGGGTTGTACACCAAAGAAAGGCAGCGTTGCGGAACCTGCTTTAAGCTCGGTGGCTCCCGGCAACGGTGTGATCATGAAGCCACCGGTTTCGGTCTGCCACCAAGTGTCCATAATTGGGCACTTACCATTACCGATTTTGTTGAAATACCATTCCCACGCTTCTGGGTTGATAGGCTCACCCACCGAACCCATAATGCGTAAAGAAGTGCGCTGTGTACCTTCGGTCGCTTTGTCCCCTTCGGCCATCAATGCACGAATGGCCGTCGGTGCGGTGTATAGAATGTTTACCTGATGCTTATCCACGACCTGTGACAACCGGTTCACGCCAGGGTAGTTAGGCACGCCTTCAAACATCAGCGTAATCGCCCCGTTCGCCAGCGGACCGTAGAGCAGATAACTATGTCCTGTAACCCAGCCCACGTCGGCGGTGCACCAATAAATATCACCAGGATGATAGTCAAAGACATATTTGAACGTGGTTGCGGCATAAACCAAATAGCCACCGGTGGTATGCAGCACGCCCTTAGGCTTACCGGTTGAACCTGAAGTATATAAAATGAATAGCGGATCTTCAGCATTCATTTCTTCGGCTGGACAGTTAGCATCGACCTGCTCAATCAGGTCATGCCACCAGAGATCGCGCCCTGCATTCCATTCGCCCTGTTTGCCCGTACGTTTGAAGACCACCACGTGCTCAACGCTTTTAACATTTGGGTTTCTCAGTGCATCATCAACGTTTTTCTTCAGCGGAATAGGGCGCCCAGCACGTAGTCCTTCATCAGCGGTAATCACCACTTTTGAATTGGAGTCGATAATGCGTCCCGCAACGGCTTCGGGAGAGAAACCACCAAAAATGACGGAATGAATGGCGCCGATACGTGCGCAGGCCAGCATCGCCACCGCCGCTTCAACTACCATCGGCATATAGATAGCGACTACATCGCCTTTTTTCACGCCGAGCTTTTTAAGCACGTTGCCGAAACGACAAACATCGTGATGTAGTTCGCGATAGGTAACGGTTTTGCTTTCCTGGGGATTATCACCTTCCCAGATGATCGCCGTTTGGTTTCCACGCTCTTCTAAGTGACGGTCAAGGCAGTTAGCTGCCAAGTTCAAGGTACCGTCTTCAAACCAGCGAATGCTGACATGACCAGGATCGAATGAAGTATTTTTTACTTTGCTATAGGGCTTCATCCAATCAACAATTTTTCCGTACTCGGCCCAAAAACCATCGGGGTCGCTAACCGAGCGTTGATAGAGTTCACGGTACATCTGTGGGTTAATCAGGGTATGTTCTGCAATGTTTGCAGGAATCGAATGCTTATGGATCTGGCTCATCGTTATCCTCCTTGCGGATGTTAATATTATGTCAATATAAGGTTAAATCTGTTTTGCGCGCTCTATTTGTGTCTTTTTTGCGCGATTGATCACGCAATAAAAATATTGATATCTAGCAAGGCGATAACGAGAGGAGTGGGCTTAGTATTTGCTCATCCAAGATGGATAAATTGAGTAGAGTTAAATTATAAGAAAATGAATGAAATTACGTGGAGTAACAATATATCTGCTAATAATCGGCTCATAAGAAAATAAAGAGAAAAACCTATTATTAGAACAATCAGAGAATAGAAAATAGAACGCAACGAGATTATTTTTTCACCATCATAAAGATAATGAAGTAGGAATATATCTAAGCATGCACCATGATGGTGCATAATATCTCACTATCTATCGACTAATTATTCGTTTCAGCTCAAAATTATACCAAAACACATGCATAATTAATCGCACGGATATGCACGCGTGTTTTGTGTTTTATTAAGTAAATATTTTCTTTTATAACAAATGGTTATTTGTAATTCTATTTTCGCGTGGGCCTCTCTCAGCGCGGTTTCAGCGTACATTCCGATCTAATATTGGCTTGCGGAAAGCCCGTGCAAAATGGTACAGAATATAGGTCACGGTTGGACAGGTCGTGATAGGAATGAGGTAAATCCTTTAGACTATAAAACTACATCTGCAGATAAATATAAGAAGCTGAGTAGGCTCTATTATAATTGAGGAACATTTTCGGGAATGAAAAAATTTAAGTTTACGCTCGCTTGGCAAATCGTCGCTGCATTAATTTTGGGTATTATTGTTGGCGCTGTTTTGCACAATCAGGAAGAATCTCGCGTTTGGCTGGTGAATAATATTCTGAGCCCTGCTGGTGATATCTTTATTCGTTTGATCAAGATGATTGTTATCCCGATAGTGATTTCAACACTTATCGTGGGTATCGCCGGTGTTGGTGACGCCAAAAAGCTAGGCCGTATCGGTCTTAAAACCATTATTTACTTTGAAGTAATCACCACAGTGGCGATTATCGTGGGGATTACGCTGGCAAACGTCTTCCAACCGGGGCATGGCATTGATATGTCGACGCTAGCCACCGTCGACATTTCGCAATACGAAAAGACCACTGAACAGGTGCAAAGCGGTTCACACAGTTTGGTTTCGACCATTCTAGCGCTGATCCCTTCTAACCTGTTTGCATCGATGGCCAAAGGCGATATTTTGCCTATCATCTTCTTTTCAGTGTTGTTTGGTCTGGGCTTATCTTCGTTGCCAAAAGAGACCAAAGAGCCACTGCTGAAGGTGTTTAAAGCCGTTTCGGAAAGCATGTTTAAAGTGACCCATATGATTATGCGCTACGCGCCTATCGGGGTATTTGGCCTGATTTCCGTGACCGTAGCCAACTTTGGTTTTGCGTCTTTAGTACCGCTCGCCAAGCTGGTTGTGCTGGTTTACTTTGCGATTATCTTCTTTGCATTAGTCGTTTTAGGATCGGTCGCCAAACTTTGTAAGCTCAGCATCTGGACGTTAATTAAGATCCTTAAAGATGAGCTAATTTTGGCTTACTCCACAGCCAGTTCTGAAACGGTATTGCCGCGAATTATTGAGAAGATGGAAGCCTACGGCGCACCAAAATCTATCACTAGTTTTGTGGTACCAACCGGTTATTCGTTTAATCTGGATGGCTCTACGCTTTATCAAAGTATTGCGGCTATTTTCATCGCTCAGCTGTATGGCATTGATTTGTCTATCGGCCAAGAGATCGTGTTAGTCCTGACGCTGATGGTAACCTCTAAAGGTATTGCTGGTGTGCCTGGCGTTTCATTTGTGGTGCTATTGGCGACTCTCGGCAGCGTGGGTATCCCGCTAGAAGGCTTGGCGTTCATTGCCGGCGTTGACCGTATTTTAGATATGGCACGTACGGCGTTAAACGTGGTGGGTAATGCCTTAGCGGTTCTAGTCATTGCTAAATGGGAACACCAGTTCGATCGTAAGAAAGCTAAAGCTTATGAAGCGAATATGCTGGTGAAAGCTGAGCAAGCCTAAACGTCACACTCGATCTGCTTCTCTCCTTACTGAGAGCAGAGCAAATAGCTCACAGGTTTAAGAATAAGCTCGATCTGCTCCTCCCCCTGCAAAGGGGGAGGCTGGGTGGGGGTCTTAACCTGACCACATCACTCATTCTTAAACTGTTCCATCTCCAACTGATATTGTTTCAGCTTGCGCCATAACGTAGTGCGCCCAATCCCCAGCATTCTCGCCATATCATGTGGCTTACCCTGTGCAGCATGCGCTGCTCGGATAATTGCCTGACGCTCGGCGTCTTGCAATGACATCACCGGCATGAGTAATTGGCTTTCTGGCTCAACCGCCAACTTTTCCGTCATCAAATGCTCAGGTAAATCGGCCATGCGGATGTGGTTATGCTGGCAAATCATCGCGGCGCGCTCAACGACCCCCTTTAATTCCTGATCGTTACCCGGCCAAGGGTAATCACGCAGCTGTAATAGCACGGCTTCATCGACGTGATAACGACAATGAAAGTGCTGACCTAGCGTATTCAAATGGTGAGTAACCAGCAGAGGAATATCGGATTGTCGCTGGCGAAGCGGTGGGATCTGAAGTTCGAAAGATTGCAGCGTGTAAAACAGCTGGCGACGAAAACGTCCCTGTTTCACCAGCAGCGGTAAATTAGCGCCGGTTGCCGCAATGATCCGAACGTCGACTGGAATAACGCGGCTGGAGTTCTGTCGCATAAGCACGCCGGTTTTGATGATTTGTAACAGCGCTGACTGCATTTCAGGTGGCAAATATTCAATTTGCTCCAGATAGAGAGTACCGCCGTTTGCCAGCTCAAATTTGCTGGGTAAACCCGAATCGGTTTCGGTTGCATCGCTGCCGAGCAGCTCTTTGGCAAACTGGCCTTCAACCAACGTTTGGCAATTTATGGCGATGTATGAGCCGTTTGCCCGCTCGCTGGCATTATGGATTGCCTGTGCTAACAGCTCTTTGCCGACGCCTTCTTCACCCTGTAGCAAAATAGGGTGCTGGCCTCGTGCGGCCTGACGGCCATATCGCAGTAACCGCCGCATATCTAACGATGCCGCAGGCATTTGATCAAAGGTTTGGCTGACTTTGCCGAGCTGATGATTCACCAAGCGTCGTAGCTGGTCTAGCGGATGCAGCAGCGCGATGAATCCACAGTGCTCGCCATCTGGCACGGGCTTCAAGGTTATCAGCGTTGCGATGAACTGCTTACGGCTTTCAAACGTCATCTCGACATGGTTGAGCGGCAGGCGTTGCTCAATGGCGTGTTGCAGCAGAGAAGGCAGCGTGATCAATGAAGGAAGTGGGCGGCCAAGGCTGTTTTGCTCATCTAAGAGTAAGATGCCAGCGGCACGATGGTTAAGATATTGCAGGCAGCCGTTGTGATCCCACGCTAAAACGCCGTCTTCCACGCCGTCTAACAAAGCATACAGTTCGTTAAGGTGGCGATTGGTTTCTGAGAGCAGCGCATCGGTGTGCAGTGAGTTGCCGATCTCGCGCGCAATCGCCAGTGTTAAGGGCAAATCGCTGGCGGCATAATCATGATTCAGGCATGCAATGACAATCACCGCTCTTTGCCGCCCGCTGTTGTCGTAGACCGGCGTTGCGCAGCAGTGCCACGCACGTAAGGCTTGCTTAAAATGTTCGTCACCGTGAACCTGCACTGGGTTTCCGTCACGCATTGCTAAGGCGGGTGCATTGGTGCCGATGTGCCCCTCAGCCCAATAGCTGCCGATATCAAATCCAAGCTCAGCGAGAGCCGTGCGTGTTTTTATATGTCCACATTGCCAAAGCAAACAGCCGCTTTCGTCTAGGATCTGCAAAACACAGGGACGAGACTCCATATATTCGTAGGCATCTTCCAATGCGGCTTGCCCAAGAACCAGCAGGTCGTTTTTACGCTGGTAGATCGAGCGTAACGTAGCGCCTGCGGCGCGATGTGGCATTTTCCACGGCATCGGCTGCATTAGTTTTTGGCAGCGGATCCACGATTGATAAATGGGCTGTGCAGGGCGCATTGTCTCTGGCAGATTGCCGTGAGAGAAGAAATAGATCCAACGGTCAAGAGAAGTATCTGGCTGCACTAATAAAATCCATCAGTTAAAGATATGCAGCTATTAAAGCGAGAAAGGGGAATAAATTCCGTGAGCTAGATGCTCGCAGGGGCTTATGGTACAAAAAAACAAAAGGGCGGATATCCGCCCTTCTGATTAACAACATCAAACGTCTAACATTAGTGGCGGAAAGGGTTCTTACCTTTGCTGCTGCTAGATGTTGTGGTTGATGCTGAAGCCGGTTGAGCCACTGGGGCTGAAGCGGTTGTGTTGTAATCGCTGTTAACCTGCTCTGCTTGAGTTTTACCCTGCGGAGCAATGATGTCCGGCGTGGTAGAAACAGGCTTGGTCAGACCGCCGTTTAAGGCCATCAGATCGTTCTGGTTCAGCGTACCCAATGCATATTTAATATTGAGCTGGCTGATCAGATAATCATAACGTGCGTTAGACAGGCTTTCTTTGGCGCTGTACAGCGTAGTGGTCGCGTTCAGCACGTCAACGATGGTACGAGTCCCCACCTGATAACCTGCTTCGGTTGCTTCCAAAGAGCTTTGCGCAGAAATTACAGCCTGACGATAAGCTTCAACGCCGCTGATAGACGCGGAGATGTTGTTAAAGGAAGATCGAACGTTTTGTACTACGCTACGGTGTGCGCTTTCAAGAGATTCACTGGCGCCAACAAAGTTGTATTGCGCTTGTTGAACCTGAGAGTTAGTCGCTCCGCCAGAGTACAACGGCAGATTAAACTGCAAACCAATGGTGTTCTGGCCCTGATAGCTGCTTCCGCCACCGCTTTGTTGCTTCTGCGCATTGGTCATACTGTTATAGTCAGTATTGCTAACGCCAGAAGATGCGGTCAGATCCAGTGTTGGCATATAACCTGTCTGTGCGTATTTAATCTGTTCACGCGCCAAGTCTTGGCTCAAACGAGCACTCAATAATGACAGGTTACGTTTTTCAGCTTCTTGCAGCAGGCTGTTGACGTTATCTGGCTTGGTGGTGGTGAAGCGATCAACGTTCAGAGAATCCAGTTGGCCGTAGTACTGACCAGTAATCTGACGCAGTGCTTCCAGAGAGTTATCCAGATCGTTGCGCGCGGTGACTTCATTAGCTAAAACGAGATCGTATTGAGCGCGGGCGTTCTGCACGTCGGTGATAGCAACCAGACCTACGTTAAAACGCTGGGTGGTTTGGTCTAACTGACGATAAATCGCTTCTTTGTTTGCTTCAATGTAAGACAACGCGTCGATCGCGCGCAGTACGTTGAAGTAAGCAGTCGCAGAGTTCAGCATCAAAGTCTGTTCTGAAGACTGATAAGAGACGTCTTGAATACCCGCCTGTTTTTCAGTCAAAGACAGCTGACGCCATTTAGACATATCAAAAATGGTTTGGGTCAGCTGTAGCGACGCGCCGTAATTATTGGAGTTCAAGCCGTCGTTATCACGCATCCCATTGGTATAGGTGTAATCTGCGCCCAAGCCGAGCTGAGGTAACAGCGGGCTGCGGGATTCATTAATCTTCTCAAAAGCCACATCACGATCTGCCGCAGCTTTACGCAGATCTGGGTTGCTTTCCTTGGCTTGCTGATATACCTGCAGCAGGTTTTCTGCATGGCTTAACGTGGTAAAGCCACCAAGGCTCAGGCCAATAAGAAGGGGGAGCAGTTTCTTCATTTGCATTCCTTGTTGTGCAGCAAAGTTGCTATTGTAACGCTGACTAAAGTCATATAGCCGCCGATTCTAACAGAGACCGTATCTTAAGGAGCGTGGCTTTACGTGCCATCCCCCTTAATTTACCTAAATAAAAGGTAAAGTGATTGAGTATTTTCAGTTTGACCTTAAATCAATAATATCCATGCTAATAATCACACTACATTTAGGAATTTAGCCGTATGAGCGAAAATAAATCATCACCCGTCACATTTGGTCAA
The DNA here is from genome assembly GCF_036648275.1 of Hafnia sp. Classification (NCBI taxonomy): domain Bacteria; kingdom Pseudomonadati; phylum Pseudomonadota; class Gammaproteobacteria; order Enterobacterales; family Hafniaceae; genus Hafnia; species Hafnia sp. The sequence continues at coordinate 10,255 of NZ_JAVXIQ010000015.1, forward strand.
AATGATGTTGAAATTATTGCACGGGAATCACTCTACCGCGGCTTTTTTTCGCTAGAACGCTATCGTTTTCGGCATCGTCTATTTGATGGCAGCATGAGCGGTGAGGTTGTGCGTGAAGTTTTTGAACGCGGCCATGCGGCGGTGCTGCTTCCTTATGATCCAAAACGCGATGAAGTGGTGCTGGTGGAGCAAATTCGGATTCCGGCATATGACTCCAGCGAAACGCCGTGGCTGCTTGAAATGGTGGCGGGAATGATTGAACCTGGTGAGTCGGTTGAAGATGTTGCGCGCCGTGAAGCACAGGAAGAAGCGGGGCTCCACGTCCAACGCTGTAAGCCTGTGCTGAGCTATTTAGCGAGCCCCGGCGGCACCAGCGAGCGCTTGTCAATTATGGTTGGTGAGATTGACGCAGCAAAAGCATCGGGTATTCACGGTCTTCCTGAAGAGCATGAGGATATTCGCGTGCATGTGGTCAGCCGTGAGCAAGCGTATCGCTGGGTCGAGGAAGGTGTGATCGACAATGCTGCATCGGTTATTGCATTACAGTGGCTGGCGTTGCACCATGAGTCGCTTCGCCGCGAGTGGAATTCTTAAATATGATGAAGCGTTATTCCCCAGACTTTCCTCTAATGATGAGACTGTGCGAGACTAATTATGCGCAATTGCGCCGTTTACTGCCGCGCAAGGATGAAGTGGGTGAATCGCAGGGATATCAGGTCAACGGCGCGTGTTATCAGATAAAAATTATCGAATCGACGCGCTATACATCGATGGCTGAAATTACCCAGACGGAGCCAGCACCGGGTCCTTGGGGCTTACCTTCGATGAGCGTGCGTCTGTATCATGACGCCATGGTTGCGGAAGTGTGTGCAAGCCAGCAGATCTCTCGGTTCAAAGCACGTTATGATTATCCGAATAAAAAGTTGCATCAGCGCGACGAAAAGCATCAAATTAACCAGTTTCTTGCAGATTGGTTGCACCATTGCCTGACGCACGGTGTTATGGCAATTCCCGTATATTAGAGCCTGTTTTACTGCACTGAGCCCTAACAACCAGCGCAATGATTATTTTTACAGATTCTTGGCAGACTAAAGTCACAAAGGACACCATTTGGAAAGCCTGTTTCAACTAACCGTAGCACGTGGGGCTCCGGTTAGGATTTTACAAATCACAGACACGCATTTGTTTGCGGGTGAGCATGAGACGTTATTGGGCGTCAATACTTACCGCAGCTACCACGCAGTGCTAGAGGCGATCCATGCCCAGTCCCGCCCGTATGACATCGTTGTCGCAACGGGAGATTTGGCGCAGGATCACTCTGTGGCGGCATACCAGCATTTTGCAAAAGGTATCGCTACGCTGAAGAAAACCTGTCTGTGGCTGCCGGGCAATCATGATTTCCAACCCGCGATGGTCGATACGTTAGCGGATGCGGGCGTGAATCCAGCCAAGCATATGCTGTTGGGCGATCACTGGCAGATTATCCTGCTTGATAGCCAAGTTTTTGGTGTTCCCCACGGTGAGCTTAGCGAGTATCAACTTGAATGGTTAGATCGCACTCTGTCGCTGTATCCAGCGCGTCATTCGTTGATTTTACTCCACCACCATCCGCTGCCTTCAGGCTGTACATGGCTCGATCAGCACAGTTTGCGTAATGCGCATATGCTGGGGGAGATTCTGCAACATTACCCTCTGGCGAAAACGTTGCTGTGCGGACATATTCATCAGGATTTGGATCTAGAGTGGCAGGGGCGTCGTTTGTTAGCTACGCCGTCGACCTGTATTCAGTTCAAACCTTTATGCACCAACTTCACGATTGATACTCTCTCGCCCGGCTGGCGTTATCTGGATTTGCATCCAGATGGGACGCTCACGACTGAACTGCACCGCTTAGAAGGTACAGAATTCAGACCGGATCTCGACTCTGACGGCTATTAATGATGCCCACGCTTTTATATCTCCACGGTTTTAACAGTTCACCTCGCTCCGCCAAGGCCACCGCATTTAAGCAGTGGCTTGCCGTGCACCACCCTGAAATCACCATGCTAATCCCCCAACTTCCTCCTTATCCTTCCGATGCGGCTGAAATGTTAGAGGAAATTGTGATGTCGCGTGCGGGGCGTCCGTTGGGCGTGGTGGGCTCTTCTTTAGGGGGCTACTATGCAACGTGGCTTTCACAATGCTTTACCTTGCCGGCGGTCGTTGTGAACCCTGCGGTGAAGCCGTATGAACTGCTCATCGACTTTTTAGGGCAAAACGAGAATCCCTACACCGGCCAACAATATGTGTTAGAGTCTCGCCACGTTTACGATCTGAAAGTCATGCAGGTTGACCCATTGGAATCGCCTGATCTCCTCTGGTTATTACAGCAAACCGGTGACGAAGTTCTGGACTATCGACAAGCTGTGGCTTACTACGCGTTATGCCGTCAGACCATTGAGCCTGAAGGTTCACACAGCTTCGTTGGTTTCGAACGATTCTTCCCGCAGATCGTCGATTTTTTAGGGCTTACCACCGAGTAACTCTGCGTGGTACGTCTATCACCACTGAACGACACACCAGCGTGTGCCGTTTGGTCGACGCTAACTAACGACTTATACGATTCATACCATGACTCAATCCAGCTATAACGCTGACTCTATTGAAGTTCTCAGCGGCCTAGAACCCGTGCGCCGTCGTCCGGGTATGTACACCGATACCACGCGTCCTAACCATTTGGGTCAGGAAGTCATAGATAACAGTGTCGATGAGGCGCTGGCTGGCCACGCATCTCGCGTTGAGGTCATTTTATATCCCGATCAATCTCTTGAAGTGATTGACGACGGGCGCGGTATGCCGGTGGATATTCACCCAGAAGAGGGTGTTCCCGCCATTGAACTGATCCTGTGTCGTTTGCATGCAGGCGGTAAATTCTCGAATAAAAACTACCAATTCTCCGGCGGCCTGCACGGCGTAGGTATCTCGGTAGTTAACGCCCTCTCTAAGCGCGTTGAGGTCACCGTTCGTCGCGACGGACAGGTGTACCAAATGGCGTTCGAGAACGGCGACAAAGTCGAAGACCTGCACGTTACCGGCACCTGCGGTAAACGTAATACCGGCACCAGTGTGCATTTCTGGCCTGATGAAAAGTTCTTCGACAGCCCAAGATTCTCTGTTTCTCGCCTTAACCATCTGCTGAAAGCGAAAGCGGTATTGTGCCCAGGCGTAGAAATTGTCTTTAAAGACAAACTGAATAACACCGAACAGCGTTGGTGCTATCAGGACGGTCTGACTGACTACCTGATGGAAGCCGTTAACGGTTTGATTACGCTGCCAGAACAGGCGTTCACCGGTTCTTTCTCGGGTGATACTGAAGCCGTTGACTGGGCGCTGTTATGGTTGCCGGAAGGCGGCGAGCTGTTAACCGAAAGCTACGTTAACCTGATACCAACCATGCAAGGCGGTACGCATGTGAACGGGCTGCGTCAGGGGTTGCTGGACGCGATGCGTGAATTCTGCGAATTCCGCAATCTGTTGCCGCGCGGCGTGAAGCTATCAGCCGATGACATCTGGGAGCGCTGTGCTTATGTGCTTTCGGTGAAAATGCAGGATCCGCAGTTTGCAGGACAAACCAAAGAACGCCTGTCTTCGCGTCAATGTGCGGCTTTTGTTTCTGCCATTGTTAAGGATGCTTTCAGCGTTTGGCTTAACCAAAACGTACAGGTGGCGGAACAGCTGGCTGAGCTGGCAATTTCTAGCGCTCAGCGTCGTATGCGCGCAGCGAAGAAGGTTGTGCGTAAAAAGCTGACCAGCGGACCTGCGCTGCCGGGTAAATTAGCCGACTGTACCGCACAGGATCTTTCCCGTACCGAGCTTTTCTTGGTGGAAGGGGATTCCGCAGGCGGCTCTGCCAAGCAGGCGCGTGACCGTGAATATCAGGCCATCATGCCGCTGAAAGGTAAGATCCTGAATACGTGGGAAGTCTCTTCTGACGAAGTGCTGGCCTCTCAGGAAGTGCATGATATTTCTGTTGCCATTGGCATCGATCCCGACAGTGAAGACCTCAGCCAACTACGCTACGGTAAAGTCTGTATCTTAGCGGATGCTGACTCCGACGGCTTACATATCGCTACGCTGCTGTGTGCGCTGTTTGTACGCCACTTCCAAGCCTTGGTGCGCGGCGGGCATGTGTATGTTGCGATGCCACCGTTGTTCCGTATCGACCTGGGTAAAGAAGTTTACTACGCGCTGGACGAAGAAGAGAAAGCGGGCGTACTGGAACAGCTTAAGCGTAAGAAAGGGAAGCCGAACGTACAGCGATTCAAAGGGCTGGGTGAAATGAACCCGCTCCAACTGCGTGAAACTACGCTGGATCCGAATACGCGCCGTTTGGTGCAGCTCACCATCGATGACACTGACATCGCGCAGACTATGGCGGTGATGGATATGTTGCTGGCGAAAAAACGTTCCGAAGATCGCCGTAACTGGTTGCAGGAAAAAGGTGATATGGCCGATCTGGACGTTTAGTCCGTACGCCTATCATCCTGATAACGGGTCGCCTTGGCGGCCCGTTTTTTTATGCTTTGCGACACTTTAAAACGCTGCTATCTGTGATGAAGATCGGTTTTGTGAGGCATCGCATTGCATGATGGATAGAGGGCGATCCTATATCCCTGTGACAGTCCTATAAAAGATGAGTTACTATCGCGGGCAATTATGCCCGTCATACTTCAAGTTGCATGTGCGTTGGCTACGTGAATTATTTAGAGTATGTACAGACCAAGACAGTCGTGAAGTCCCGCTGCGGACTGTTTTATATATTCAGTTAGGGCGGCGGCCAGAGGATTATTAATGAGCGATCTGATCCATGACGGCAGCGAGCGCCAAGCGCTGCACACATTTACAGAGAACGCCTATCTCAACTACTCCATGTACGTCATCATGGACAGGGCGTTACCTTTTATCGGTGATGGATTAAAACCGGTACAGCGTCGTATCGTGTATGCGATGTCAGAGCTGGGCTTAAGCAACAGCGCCAAATTTAAAAAATCAGCACGTACCGTCGGCGACGTGCTGGGTAAATACCATCCGCACGGCGATAGCGCCTGTTATGAAGCCATGGTTTTGATGGCTCAGCCGTTCTCCTATCGTTATCCGCTGGTTGACGGTCAGGGAAACTGGGGGGCACCGGACGATCCGAAGTCGTTTGCCGCCATGCGTTATACCGAATCTCGCCTGTCTAAATATGCCGAAGTGCTGCTGGGTGAGCTGGGTCAGGGAACGGTTGATTACACGCCGAACTTTGATGGCACGCTACAGGAACCTAAAACGCTGCCTGCGCGTTTGCCAAACATTTTGCTGAATGGCACCACGGGTATTGCCGTGGGTATGGCAACGGATATTCCTCCGCACAACGTGCGTGAGCTGGCCGCTGCGCTGGTTGATTTGATCGAAAAACCAAATCTGACGTTGGACGATATCCTTGAACATGTTCAAGGACCTGACTATCCAACGGAAGCTGAAATCATCACGCCGCGCGAGGAGATCCGCAAGATCTATCGCACCGGACGTGGTTCAGTACGTATGCGTGCGATCTGGAAAAAAGAAGACGGTGAAGTGGTGATCAGTGCGCTGCCGCACCAGACTTCAGGCGCTAAGGTGTTGGAGCAAATCGCCAGCCAAATGCGAGCGAAGAAATTGCCGATGGTTGAGGACTTACGTGACGAATCCGATCACGAAAACCCAACTCGCTTGGTGATTGTGCCGCGTTCCAACCGTGTGGATATGGATCAGGTGATGACACATCTGTTTGCCACCACCGATCTGGAAAAAAGCTACCGTATTAACATGAACATGATCGGTTTGGACAATCGTCCAGCGGTCAAAAACCTGCTTGAAATTCTGACCGAATGGTTAGCGTATCGCCGTGATACCGTGCGCCGTCGCTTAAACTACCGTTTGGAAAAAGTACTGAAACGCCTGCACATTCTGGAAGGTTTGCTGGTGGCGTTCCTCAATATCGATGAAGTGATCCACATCATTCGTACTGAGGATGAGCCGAAGCCAAAGCTGATTGAACGCTTCGCGATTTCAGAAACGCAGGCCGAAGCGATTCTGGAATTAAAACTGCGTCACCTTGCCAAATTGGAAGAGGTGAAAATTCGCGGTGAGCAGGACGAATTAGCCAAAGAGCGCGATCATCTGCAGGCATTGCTGGCTTCTGAACGTAAGCTGAATACGCTGATTAAGAAAGAAATTCAGGCTGATGCACAGGCGTATGGCGACGATCGTCGTTCTCCGCTGCAAGAGCGTGAAGAAGCGAAAGCCATGAGCGAGCACGACTTTATTCCATCAGAGCCGGTGACAATTGTTCTGTCGGAAGGCGGTTGGGTGCGTAGTGCGAAAGGCCATGATATCGATCCTACTGGATTAAGTTACAAAGCGGGTGATAGCTTCCGCGCCGCTGCACGCGGGAAGAGCAATCAGCCGGTGGTGTTTATCGATTCCACGGGGCGCAGCTATGCGCTTGATCCAACCACGTTGCCATCTGCACGCGGACAGGGCGAACCGTTAACCGGTAAATTAACGCCGCCGCCGGGCGCCACCATTGAGCAAGTGCTGATGGCTGCTGATGATCAAAAACTGTTGATGGCGTCGGATGCCGGTTACGGCTTCGTATGTACCTTCAATGATTTGGTTGCGCGTAATCGTGCAGGTAAGGCTATGATTACGTTGCCTGAAAATGCTAAGGCGCTGCCACCGTTGGAAATTAACGGGCCAGATGACATGCTGCTGGCGATCACTCAGGCCGGTCGTATGTTGATGTTCCCAGTCAACGATCTGCCGCAGCTATCGAAAGGTAAGGGCAACAAGATTGTGTCCATTCCTTCCGCGCAGGCCGCATCGGGTGAGGATAAACTGGCGTGGCTGTTTGTATTGCCACCACAAACGTCAATCACGGTGCATGTTGGCAAGCGTAAACTGGTGATGAAACCACAAGAATTGCAGAAATTCCGCGCTGAACGTGGACGTAAAGGCACGCTGTTACCGCGTGGCCTGCAACGGATCGAACGCGTGGATGTGGAAATGCCAGAGCAGCTCAAAGTGGGACCAGGCGATAGCGAAGAGTAAAGGGTTGTAAGACCCCCTCCCAGCCTCCCCCTTCGCAGGGGGAGGAGAACACGGGCGCACAATGTTTGATTTACTCTTTAACAAGAGGGCGCTGATGGGGGAAAATTATCATTGAAAATAATGGTTTTGACGCTGCCGCCTTGGAATCTCCGGTGTGTTTTGCAGCTAAGTCGGTATACTAACTCCGGCTAAATGTTTACGAGGTTGTTATGTTATCCATCATTCGCATTGTGCTGGTCACGCTGTACTGTATTTTGGCCTGCATCTTTGGTTGTATTTATTGCTTATTTAGCCCACGCAATCCACGCCACGTGGCGACGTTTGGCCACATGTTTGGCCGTTTGTCACCGTTGTTTGGTTTGAAAGTGGAAACGCGTATTCCTGCAGAAGCAAAGAACTACGGCAACTCCATTTATATTGCTAACCATCAAAACAACTACGATATGGTCACCATATCGAATGCCGTGCAGACCAATACGGTTACCGTTGGCAAGAAAAGCCTGATTTGGGTTCCGTTCTTTGGACTACTCTATTGGTTGACGGGCAACCTGCTGATTGACCGTGCGAACCGCACCAAAGCACATAATACGATTGCACAGGTGGTGAATCAGTTCCGTACTAAAACCATCTCTTTCTGGATGTTCCCAGAAGGTACTCGTAGCCGTGGTCGTGGTTTGATGCCGTTCAAAACCGGTGCTTTCCATGCCGCTATTGCTGCTGGAGTGCCTATTATTCCGGTCTGCGCGTCGAATACTCACGATAAAGTAAAACTAAACCGTTGGAATAACGGTTTGGTGGTTGTTGAAATGCTGCCGCCAATTGATGTGACTCAGTACGGCAAAGATCAGGTGCGTGAACTTTCGGCTCACTGCCATGCATTGATGGAAGCTAAAATCAATGAGCTAAACGCAGAAGTGGCTGCGCGTGAAGCTCAAATGCGTGAAGCGAAGTCCTGATCCTAAAATACGATAAATTAGGCCTGCCAGCGTTTGGCAGGTTTCTTATTTGAACGGTTGAATTCAATCGTTGATGCTGAATTCCCCCTTTGGAATTTCAGTTTGCATAGCAAATTCATGGAGAAGTTATGTCACTCAGTCGACGTCGGTTTATTCAGACTTCGGGTCTGGCACTGTGTGCAGGTGCATTGCCTCTGAGGGCGCATGCGAGTGGATCGCAAGTTTCGCTGCCCATTCCTCCTCTACTGGAATCCAAACGCGGTCAGCCGCTCTTCCTGACGCTACAGCGCTCACATTGGGCTTTTATGAGCGGTCGTAAGGCTAGCGCATGGGGTATTAATGGACTCTATCTTGGTCCAACGGTGCGTGTTTATAGCGGTGATGACGTTAAGCTGATCTACAGCAACCGCCTACCCGACCCTGTTTCGATGGAAATCAGCGGATTACAGGTTCCTGGTGCGTTAAGCGGTGGTGCGGCGCGTTTAATGTCGTCTAATGTCGATTGGTCGCCGGTGCTGCCTATTCGCCAGTCTGCCGCCACGCTGTGGTATCACGCCAATACACCAGAGCACATGGCTGAGCATGTTTATAACGGCTTAGCTGGGATGTGGCTGGTTGAAGATGAAAACAGTAAAAATCTTCCGTTGCCGAATCATTATGGCGTCGATGATTTCCCCGTCATTATCCAAGACAAACGCTTAGATAATTTTGGCACGCCAGAGTATGAAGCGCCTTCATCGGGTGGTTTCTATGGCGACACGCTGCTAGTTAACGGTGTGCAAGAGCCGTTTGTTGAAGTTTCTCGTGGTTGGGTACGTTTGCGCTTGTTGAACGCGTCTAATGCTCGTCGTTATACGTTAACGATGAGTGATAACCGTCCGTTCAGCGTGATTGCCAGCGATCAGGGCTATATGCCTGCTCCGGTTGTTGCCAGCAGCCTAACTCTTGCTCCGGGTGAACGCCGAGAAGTGCTGGTGGACATGTCGAAAGGCGAGGAAGTTTCCATCACCGCAGGCGTTGCCGCAGGGATTATGGATCGTCTGCGCGGCCTGTTCGAACCTTCGTCTATCTTAGTGTCGACGACGGTACTGACGCTGCGCCCTACAGGGCTGTTGCCGTTGGTTACTGACAATTTACCAACGCGCTTGTTGGCTGATGACATGATGGAAGGCAGCGTCGTTAATACACGCAGCATTAGCTTAGGCAGCGCCTCGCAGCCTGGCATCAACGGTGCAACGTGGGATCTGCATCGCACTGATATTCAGGCGCAGCAGGGAACGTGGGAACGCTGGACGGTTCGCGCCGATACGCCACAGGCCTTCTATATCCAAGGTGCCAAATTCTTGGTGAAAAGCGTCAATAATGCACCGCCGATGGTAGAAGATCGCGGCTGGAAAGACACCGTATGGGTTGATGGTGAAGTCTCTCTGATGGTCTATTTCCCTCAGGCTTCATCGGAGCATTTCCCGTTCATCTACTACAGCCAAACGCTAGAGCTTGCGACCCGCGGCAGCGTTGGGCAATTGGTGGTTAACGCCGCTCAGTAATGCAATGCCTCTCTCTTGCGAGGGAGGGGCAAATTTCTGCAAATCAATCTCGCCTCACACTTCTGCTTTTCTCGCTGCAAAAAACATCCACTCTTTGATAAATCCCAAGCTGCCCGTGCATTTTATTTGATAGCTATAACCGGTTGAGCAATCGAACGGACAAGGATTATCAAAATGAATAATAAAGAAAAAACGTATCACGAAGGGATATCAATTACGCGCCGAGCCTTGGTTAAAGGGAGTGCCTTGGGCGGGTTTGCACTGGCAACGGGGGCATTAAACCTTCCCTTTAGCCGAACGGTTTATGCCGAAGAAATGCAGAACACTGCCGCTGATAAAGTGACGTGGGGAATGTGCTCGGTAAACTGTGGTAGCCGCTGCGCGCTTCGCTTACATACGCGTGACGATGAAGTCTATTGGGTTGAAACAGATAATACCGGCTTAGATAAATATGGCGATCATCAGGTTCGTGCCTGTCTGCGCGGGCGTTCTATCCGCCGCCGTATGAACCATCCTGAGCGTTTGAAATACCCGATGAAACGCGTTGGTAAACGTGGGGAAGGGAAATTCAAGCGTATCACTTGGGATGAGGCCTATGATGAAATCGCTCAAAGCTTGAAATACACCGTTGAAAAATATGGTAATGAAGCGGTTTATCAGAACTATGCCACCGGCGTAATCGGCGGTAACGTGACGCGTTCGTCGCCCTATGCCTCGATTATCGGGCGTTTGATGAACTGTTATGGCGGGTATCTCAGCCACTATGGCAGCTACAGCACCGCGCAAATTTCAGCCGCAATGCCATACACCTACGGCAGCAACGACGGCAACAGCACCTCGGATATCGTTAATTCCAAGCTGGTGGTGATGTTTGGCAATAATCCGGCAGAGACGCGAATGAGCGGAGGTGGGATCACCTATCATCTCGAACAGGCGCGAGAAATATCCAATGCCAAAATGATCGTCATCGATCCGCGCTATACCGATACTGCCGCGGGTCGTGAAGATCAGTGGGTTCCGATCCGTCCGGGCACTGACGCCGCATTGGTGGGTGGCATTGCGCATGTCTTGATCAACGAAAACTTGGTCGATCAGCCCTTTTTAGATCGCTACTGCGTCGGCTATGACGAGAATACTTTGCCTGCGAGCGCTCCGAGAAACGGACACTACAAAGCCTATATTCTTGGCCAAGGGCCTGATGGTGTAGAGAAAACGCCTGAATGGGCATCACGCATTACCGGAATTCCAGCCGAGCGCATCATCAAGCTGGCGCGGGAGATTGGTACTGCTAAGCCTGCTTATATCTGTCAGGGGTGGGGACCTCAGCGTCAGGCCAACGGAGAAGAAACCGCGCGTGCCATTGCGATGCTGCCGATCTTAACCGGTAACGTGGGAATTAACGGCGGTAACAGCGGAGCGCGTGAATCGACCTATCTCATCACTATTGAGCTGATGCCGGTGCTAACAAATCCGGTAAAAACCTCGATTTCTGTATTTACGTGGACTGATGCTATTCGCCGTGGGCCTGAGATGACGGCGCTGCGTGACGGCGTGCGGGGCAAAGATAAGCTGGATGTTCCGATCAAGTTCATCTGGAACTATGCCGGTAATACGCTAGTTAATCAGCATTCTGACATCAACCAAACCCATGAGATTTTGCAGGATGATTCGCTGTGCGAAAAGATTGTGGTGATTGAAAACTTCATGACCTCGTCGGCTAAGTATGCCGATATTTTATTGCCTGATCTTATGACCACCGAGCAAGAAGATATTGTGCCAAACGATTATGCGGGGAACATGGGCTATCTGATTTTCAGCCAGCCAGCAACCCGCGCTAAATTCGAGCGCAGAGGCATTTATGAAATGATGTCTGAGATTGCCAAACGGCTTGGGCCAGACGTTGAGCAGGCGTTTACCGAAGGGCGCACGCAGTCTGATTGGTTGCACTATCTGTATGCCAAAATGCAGGCACGAGATCCGCTATTACCTGATTATGAAACGCTGCGCCAGCAGGGGATCTATAAACGAAAAGATCCAAATGGCCACTTCGTGGCGTATAAAAAATTCCGTGAAGATCCCGATGCCAACCCGCTAAAAACGCCGTCGGGAAAAATTGAAATCTATTCTGAACGACTGGCTGAGATTGCCGCCACGTGGCATTTGGATAAAGACGAAACCATCAGCGCCTTACCCGTTTATGCCTCAACCTTTGAAGGCTGGGACGATGCTTTGCGGCAAACCTATCCACTGCAAATGTTTGGTTTCCATTACAAGGCACGTACTCACTCAACGTATGGCAACATTGATGTGCTGCAGGCTGCATGTAGACAAGAAGTGTGGATTAACCCGATTGATGCCCAGAAACGAGGTATTCAAAATGGCGATAAGGTTCGTGTGTTCAACAAGCGTGGCACGGTGGTGATTAACGCGAAAGTGACGCCGCGAATTATGCCAGGCGTTAGCGCCATGGGGCAGGGGGCTTGGCATCAGGCGGATATGGTGGGGGATAAAGTCGATCACGGTGGCTGTATCAACACCCTCACCACAATGCGCCCTTCGCCGTTGGCGAAAGGCAATCCTCAGCACACCAATTTAGTGGAAATTGAAAAGATATAATCTGTTAATTGGGCTCCCAAAAGGGAGCCCACGGACATTACGAATGTCTGCCGCCATAAGCCAGCGTGACTTCTTTTGCTGCTTTAATCACTAAGGCACCAATTTCGATCACGCGATCGTCGGTGATACGAGAAACGGGGCCGGAAATAGAAATAGCGGCAAAGGCTTCCTGATGTTCATCATAGATGCAGGCAGCAATACAGCGCAGGCCAAGAGCATGTTCTTCATCGTCAAAAGAAAATCCCTGCTTACGAATATGCGCCAGCTCTTCTTTCAAACTATTGGGGTTACTGCGGGTGTGCGGCGTGTAGCTGTGCAAACCCTTTTTATGTAGCAACTCAACCAGATGGGCATCACTGACCGTCGATAAAAACGCTTTCCCTGCGCCAGAAGCATGCATCGGCAATTTGCCGCCAATCGGCGCAGACATGCGCATCAGCTGCGTACACTGTACCTGATCGATAATCACCGCCTGAAAATCGCTCACGTCGAGCACGGCCAGATTCACGGTTTCACCAGAGTCTTCCATCAAGCGGCGCAGAATCGGATGGACAATGGCCAGCAGATTGCGGCTCTGCAAAAAACTACTTCCCACGAAGAAAGCGTGTGAGGCAATGGTCCACAGGCCAAGATCGCCGACTTGCTGGACGAATCCTTGTTGCTGCATGGTGCTCAAAAGGCGGTGAGTCGTTGAGTTGGGCAAACCCGCCTGTTGGGCTAAATCGGTGAGCGCCACGCTGCCGTGTGCTTCGGCAATTAATTCCAACAATCTCAATCCTCGCTGTAAGGATTGAACCTGTCCGGTGGCTGCGGGAGTGGTGGCTGGCGTTGCGGTACGTGGTTTCTTACCACGTTTTACGGGCACGGTAGTCGCCATTTTAGTGCTCTCCTGAGACAGTCATAAATAATTATTTTTATTGAACAAATTCGTATTAAAAAAATGTTATAAAAATGGAATCTATTTTCGTTTTCGACATTATGGATGCGATCGTGGTTTTTAACTGCTCCGACGTGTTCAAAGTCAGAGGCCGCACGCAAAAGTCACCTGAAAAAGTCTCAAGATCGCCTCCGCCAACAGAACTGAAACCTATGTTAGGATGAGGAAACGTCACTTTTTTGAATAAAAAACCTGCACGAAAAGACGGGTGATATCAGGGTAAATGAAAGACTAGGAGCAACAGTGAGCACAATCGTTGAAAGATTACGCCATCAGCTTTCCCAAAGGATTTTGGTGCTGGATGGCGGTATGGGAACCATGATTCAGGGCTATCGGTTAACCGAAGAGGATTTCCGAGGCGAACGCTTTGCCGATTGGCAAAGTGACCTAAAAGGCAATAACGACCTATTGGTTCTTACCCAGCCGGACATTATCAGCGCGATACACTATGAGTATCTCGAAGCTGGCGCTGATATTTTGGAAACCAACACTTTCAACTCCACGCGCATTGCGATGGCGGATTACCACATGGAATCCCTGTCGGCTGAAATAAACTATGAAGCTGCGCGTCTGGCACGGGCATGTGCCGATGAATGGACCGCGCGCACGCCAGACAAGCCGCGCTATGTTGCTGGGGTGCTTGGCCCGACCAACCGCACCGCCTCCATTTCTCCTGATGTTAACGATCCCGCATTCCGTAATATTTCGTTTGATCAGTTAGTTGAAGCCTATCGTGAGTCAACACATGCGTTGGTTGAAGGCGGTGTCGATCTGATTATGATCGAAACCATCTTTGATACGTTGAATGCTAAAGCCGCGATCTATGCGGTGGAAACTGAGTTTGAAGCCATGGGGATCGAGCTGCCGGTGATGATTTCCGGCACTATTACCGATGCTTCAGGACGTACTCTGTCAGGTCAAACCACCGAAGCGTTTTACAACTCGTTGCGTCACGTTAAGCCGCTGACTTTCGGCCTCAACTGCGCCTTGGGTCCAGATGAGCTTCGCCAATATGTGGCCGAGCTTTCGCGTATCGCAGAATGCTATGTCACCGCGCATCCAAATGCGGGTTTGCCTAACGCCTTTGGTGAATACGATCTGGGCCCGCAAGAGATGGCTGAGCACATTTCAGAGTGGGCTCAGGCCGGATTCCTAAATATCGTAGGTGGCTGCTGCGGCACCACACCGGCGCACATTGCGGCGATCAGTCAGGCCGTTGAAGGCGTGAAACCACGCGTGTTGCCCGATATTCCCGTTGCCTGTCGTCTAGCTGGGTTAGAACCGCTGACCATTGATGCCAATACGCTGTTTGTTAACGTGGGTGAGCGTACTAACGTTACGGGATCGGCAAAATTTAAGAGACTGATTAAAGAAGATAAATACGCTGAGGCGCTGGAAGTTGCGCTACAGCAGGTTGAAAGCGGCGCGCAGATCATCGACATCAATATGGATGAAGGGATGCTCGATGCTGAAGCGGCGATGGTGCGTTTCCTTAGCCTGATCGCCGGTGAGCCGGATATTGCTCGTGTGCCGATTATGATCGATTCCTCTAAGTGGGAGGTGATCGAGAAAGGACTTAAATGTATTCAGGGCAAAGGCATTGTTAACTCGATCTCAATGAAAGAGGGCGAGGAAAAATTCATCGAACATGCACGCAAAGTTCGCCGCTACGGTGCGGCGATGGTGGTGATGGCGTTTGATGAAGTTGGGCAGGCGGATACGCGCGAGCGTAAGATCGAAATTTGCCGTCGTGCTTATAAGTTACTGACTGAAACCGTCGGTTTTCCGCCAGAAGATATCATTTTTGACCCTAATATTTTCGCGGTCGCAACGGGGATTGAAGAGCACAACAACTATGCCGTGGACTTTATTGAAGCCTGTGCAGATATCAAAGCTGAGCTACCGCACGCGCTGATTTCTGGCGGTGTCTCTAACGTTTCATTCTCTTTCCGCGGTAACGATCCGGTTCGTGAAGCTATTCACGCCGTGTTCTTGTATTACGCGATCCGCAACGGCATGGACATGGGGATCGTGAATGCTGGGCAGTTGGCGATCTACGACGATCTTCCGGCGGATCTACGCGATGCGGTGGAAGATGTGATCCTGAATCGTCGTGAAGATGGCACCGAGCGTTTGCTGGATCTGGCTGAAAAATATCGGGGTAGTAAAAGCGACGACGATAGCACCAAACCGCAGGCCGAATGGCGTGGTTGGCCGGTGAAAAAACGTTTGGAATATTCGCTGGTTAAAGGCATTACCGAATTTATTGAATCAGATACCGAAGAAGCTCGTCTTGAAGCCGATCGCCCCATTGAGGTGATCGAAGGTCCGTTGATGGACGGGATGAACGTGGTCGGCGATCTGTTTGGTGACGGCAAAATGTTCTTGCCGCAGGTGGTTAAATCCGCTCGCGTCATGAAGCAGGCCGTGGCCTACCTTGAACCGTTCATTGAGGCGAGCAAAGAGAAAGGCACATCGGCCGGAAAAGTGCTGTTGGCGACCGTCAAAGGCGACGTGCATGATATTGGTAAGAATATCGTTGGCGTCGTTTTGCAGTGTAACAACTACGAGATCATCGATCTTGGCGTGATGGTGCCTTGCGATAAAATTCTAAAAACGGCCCGTGAGCAAAACGTTGATATTATCGGACTGTCGGGCCTTATCACCCCTTCACTGGATGAAATGGTGTACGTGGCCAAAGAGATGGAGCGCCAAGGTTTCGATCTGCCGCTGCTGATTGGCGGTGCAACCACATCGAAGGCGCATACGGCGGTCAAAATAGAGCAGAACTATAGCGGTCCAACGACCTATGTTTCGAACGCGTCACGGACTGTTGGCGTGGTTGCGGCGCTGCTGTCGCCAACGCAAAAGTCTGATTTTATTGCTCGTACCCGTAAAGAGTATGAAACCGTGCGTATTCAGCATGCACGCAAGAAACCACGTACGCCTCCGGTGACGCTGGAAGCCGCGCGCGAGAACGCGATGTCACTGGACTGGACGGATTATACGCCGCCTGTTCCGCATCGCTTGGGTGTACATCAGGTAACGGCCAGCATTGATGTGCTGCGCAATTATATTGATTGGACGCCGTTCTTTATGACGTGGTCGCTGGCAGGAAAATACCCGCGCATCTTGGTAGATGAGGTGGTGGGTGAAGAAGCCAAGCGTGTATTTGCCGATGCTAATGCCATGCTGGATGATTTGGCTCGCGGCGGTAAGCTGAATCCGCGTGGGGTTTATGGCCTATTCCCGGCTAATCGCGTGGGTGATGACGTTGAAATTTATAGCAATGAGTTCCGCGACGAGCTGTTGGTTACGGGACACCATCTGCGTCAGCAAACGGAAAAAACGGATTTTGCCAACTACTGTTTGGCTGATTTCGTGGCGCCTAAATCCAGCGGAAAAGCGGATTACATCGGCGCTTTCGCGGTAACCGGTGGGCTCGAAGAAGATACGCTAGCCGATATGTATGAAGCGCAGCACGATGATTACAACAAAATCATGGTAAAAGCGCTTTCGGATCGTTTGGCTGAGGCCTTTGCCGAATATCTGCATGAAAAAGTGCGTAAGGTGCATTGGGGCTATGCGGCCAATGAAAATCTTAGTAACGAAGAGCTGATCCGTGAAAATTACCAAGGTATCCGCCCTGCGCCGGGCTATCCTGCCTGCCCTGAACATACTGAAAAAGCAGCAATTTGGACGCTACTCGACGCAGAAAATAGCGTTGGTATGAAGCTCACGGAATCCTATGCGATGTGGCCGGGCGCGTCGGTATCAGGCTGGTATTTCAGCCATCCTGAGAGCAAATATTTTGCTGTTGCGCAGATCCAACGCGATCAGGTTGAAGACTATGCTCAGCGTAAGGGAATGCCGGTTAGCGAGGTTGAGCGCTGGTTGGCGCCTAATCTTGGGTATGATGCGGATTAATGGCGGAGTGTCTTCGCTTATGTAGGGTAGGGAGTGTGGTTTCGGGAGCCGATATACCCCGAGTTTGCATGTGACTTTTGCCTAAGGCTCCCGACGAAAGGTTGCTAGCGTGCAACCTCTCGACTCTCGCGCTTTTGTCCAAGATGCCATCTCCGCTCCGGTTTGGTATCGGCCATCCATGGCCGCCCCAAACTCCACGCCAACATCGTGTTGGCGTGGCTCTTCCTGCCAAAACTTGACCTCAAAAAAATAGCTAAGGCTCTGGCCTTAGATTTTGTGTGAATGAAATTCATTATAGAACCGCCATCAGGGATGATGGCGGTAGGTTGAGGGCACACAGGGATGTGTGCTCCGAGACCGGTCGGCCAAGCGACTCAGTAAAAAGAGCGCGGGTTAAGGGTATGCGCTCAGGCATACCCTTATCGGACGCCTACGCGATCAGTTTCATGTGAAACCGTTACTGACAGGCGGTCGAAACCTTACACCGTTTCCACATAAACACAGCTTTCAGCCTCTACTCGAAGAGATTGCTATGGAGTGCGCGCACGACATTCTCGGCATTTTCACCGGGAACGAGGAAGCAAAGGTTATGGCTGCTGGCACCGTAGCAAATCATGCGAATATTGAACGGTTCCATGACGCCAAACACCTCTTTACCAACCCCACAGGCTGAGGAGAGTTTGTTACCAATCAATGCTACCAGCGCCAGATTCTCTTCCACTTCTACGCGGCATAGAGAAGACAGTTCGGTTAATAGCGATGTGGTTAATAAGCTTGCTCCGCTGGTGCAAGAACCGGTGGTATCCAGTGTTAGCGCAATGCTGACTTCAGATGTAGTGATTAAATCCACGGAAATATTGTGGCGCGCCAGAATGCCGAATACTTCAGCCAAGAAACCTCGGGCGTGAAGCATGTTCAGGCTGTGCAGCGTCATCAAGGTTTGCTTGCGGCGCAGTGCAAGAGCGCGAAACAGCGGCGGTTGTTCTGTTTTGTTGCACACTAAAGTTCCGCCAGCAGATGGATCTTTGCTGGAGCCGACAAATACTGGGATATCGCTACGCACCGCGGGCAATAAGGTTGCCGGATGTAAAACTTTAGCGCCGAAAGTCGCCATCTCCGCAGCTTCAGAAAAACCGATTTCACTGATGCGGCGAGCGGCGGGCACGATGCGTGGGTCGGTGGTGTAGATGCCAGGAACATCCGTCCAGATATCCACGCGTGCGGCATTCAGCGCTTCACCAAGCAGTGCTGCGGTATAGTCACTGCCACCGCGGCCAAGGGTGGTTGTACGGCCTTTGGCTTCACTACCGATGAAACCTTGGGTAATGACGATGGCTTCCCGTGTCCGTGGCACCAACTGCTGTTGTGCTAATTCGTACAGTGCGTGGGTGTCTGGTTCTGCGCGGCCAAAGCGATCGTTAGTACGCATGATTTTACGCACGTCGAACCATTCGGCGTTCACATCACGCTGGCGAAGCAGCTCGACGAACAACAGGGTAGACATGAGTTCACCATGGCTAACTAATTCGTCGGTCAAGGCTGGCGAGGTAGCCAGCGCAGCGGCTTCTGACAGCATGGTGATATTCTCTAGCATGCGGTCAATCTCATCGCGCAGCACGTTTGGCTGATGCAACGTATCGAGTATGTTGTACTGAATGCGGCGAATTTCGTCGATGACGTAATGACGCTTCTCCTGATCGCAGCCGTCAGCCAGTTCTACCAGTAAATTGGTGACGCCCGCAGAGGCAGACAACACCACCACGCGCACGTTCGGATTGGAAAGAACAATATTGGCACTGTTTTGCATCGCGTCAGCGTTAGCCACGCTGGTGCCGCCAAATTTTGCGACGATGGTATTTTTCATGTAAGCCTCGTGTCAGGGAAGCCCGCGTTAATTCACTTAATCGGGCTAGAAATTCCATTACCTTGGCACAAGGAGAGAGCGGTATACGGGAGCAGACGTAGGGATTAAAGCTACGATACACCCAGAAGCGCCCCACCTTGCCGATCCCCCGGAATACAGAGAATCGAGGTGACAGCCCAAGGGATTCAGCCCTTGTAGCCGACGTAGCAGTTTCTCCGGTGGGCTGCTGCGCCTCGGCGTCACACCCCCTCGCGTATCGTCAATGGAAACCGGCTCCTCTGATACGCTACCTGAGCAACGCGCCTCTTCTGGCTTGTACACGTGATGTACAAGTAGGTTTTTAGAAATAGCGACTTATTGAAGTTATGTCAATGTCATTAACATGAGCGATTTTCAATTTGAACGGGAATAAGTTACAACGGCGAAAGTTAAGTTATATCTTCTTGAATAATATAATTTAATAGCGAATGACTCTGTTATTAGCCGTGCGCATGGCCTACCGGTAAGCTGATAAGCCATGCTAATAAAATGTTAGTTTAGCGTGGTGACCGAATCGCCCTGAACCAAGGCAACCAGCGTACATGGCATCGCTGGAACGCTATTTTCATTCACCGGTTGTAAAGAGCCATCTTCTTTTTGAGCGAACAGAGGGATCACTCCCTGATGTTTTTCCAAATATTCGACCCAGCCAAAGTTTTCATTAAGTTTGGTCGCCTTAATCACGGCACCTTTGCCTAGTAGCGTGCTTAGGCGTGAATAGGTCGCTTCACGATTAAACAAAATCTCATGACGACGAAAACGGCTGCTTTCGCCGTTGCTGCGACCTTTGAGTTGTGCGCTGGAACGAATGGAGAACACTTTGCGTTCGCCAAAAATATGCCCGAAGTGATAAACCGCAAGCGCGTTTTGATGCCGGTTTGGCGATAGGGCAAGCACCTGAGCCGTATCGCTGAGATCGAGGTAGTTTTCTGCGTGTTCAGAGTAAGCGTGACCGTAATAGGCGGGAATGCCGTCCATACGTGCCTGACGATAGTACTCCCAGCTGCTGTCTGTCACCATCACCGGAATTTTCAGCTTAATCAGCGCCTGTGCGACCGCACGCGCAACGCTGTTGGCTCCGATAATCAGTACGCCTCGCGGTTTTTGTTGTTGAACACCTAACCAACGCGCCAGACGTGAGCTGGTGAGACTTTGCAGCACCACGGTGCCAATAATGACCGCAAAAACAACCGTGACGAGTTTATCTGCTTCAGGGTAATTCATTCGTTGTAGCGTAAGCGCGAATAAAGAGCTCACGGCGGCGGCGACAATTCCGCGCGGGGCAATCCAAGACAACAGCGCTTTTTCCCGCCACTTCAACGATGAACCTACGGTTGAAACGGCGATACACAGCGGGCGGGCAATAAACTGCACAATCAGCAACACGATGATCAGCGGCCATCCCATATTCCAAAGCGCATCGACATCAAGACGCGCCGCCAAAATGATAAACAGCGCTGAAATTAAAATGGCCGAAAGCTCTTCTTTAAACGCCAGAATATCGCTGATATCGACGTCACGCATATTGGCCAGCCAAATCCCCATGACGGTAACGGCCAATAAGCCGGATTCTTCTGCGACTGCGTTTGAAAAACCAAAAGCACTGAGCATAACCGCTAATACGGCCAGATTTTGCAGGTAGCGAGGGATCCATACCTTGCGTAGTGCCACGCCGAGCATGTAACCAAATAGGGCACCAATCAGTAGGCCGAGAACCACGGTTTTACCAAAGGTGACAAATAGGTGAGTCCATGCCTCGGAGTTCTGACGCAGAACGATAAACTCAAATACCAGTACGGTGAAAATAGCGCCGACAGGATCAATGACAATCCCTTCCCACCTCAATACGCGGTTTATACTTGCCTTAGGGCGAACCACGCGCATTAGCGGTGCAATGACAGTTGGCCCCGTCACAACCGTCACCGCGCCCACTAGTGCAGAGAGCTCGGCGGAAAAGCCAAGCAGCCACCAGCATGAAACGGAAATGATGGCGAAGGTCACGAGCATTCCTACGCTGACCAAATTGCGAACAACGCCGCCAAGCCCGCGAATTTCCTCAAAGCGTAACGTTAGCGAACCTTCAAATAAGATGATGGCGACTGAAAGAGAGACGAGTGGAAAAAGCAGTTCGCCAAAGAGAGCATCTGGGTTAACCACGTGGGTGAGCGGGCCAAGTGCAATGCCCATAATAAGCAACGGTAAAATTGCAGGAATTCGTAGCCGCCAAGCTAGCCACTGAGCCGCGAGTGAGCTGATGCCGATAATCACCAGCATTAAGGGGGTTGATAGCTCCATAATATAAACCTTAGAAACGATTAACAAAAACAGTTGGTTATCATGACAGTTTAGCAACAATATGGCGGGGCGTAGATGTTTGGCTGAAAGGAGTCAGTATCAGGTGGAAAAAGGGGTTAACAGTTTTCAACTATCGCAACAAAAGTGATCGCAACCCGAGGGGAAAAGGATACAATTTGGTAAATCGTTGGGAAAAGATGACTCAGTACCCGCTCGTCGTCACTCCAGTTTTCATGGAACCGCCGAGTTTGGTTGCTTGTTAGTCTCAATGTTCAGAAGAACACATGTCTGAAGAACAAACTTTCTTTTATTCTCAAGCATAAAGGCGTCGCTATGAAAAATATCAATCCTAGTCAAACCGCTGCCTGGCATGCGCTGCAGCAGCATTTCGAGCAAATGAAATCTGTGCAGATGCGCGATCTGTTCGCTCAAGATGCCGACCGCTTCTCTAAGTTCTCTGCTACCTTTGATGACCAGATGCTGGTCGATTTCTCTAAAAACCGCATCACCACAGAGACCCTCGAAAAGCTGCAGGCATTAGCCAAAGAAACGGATTTGCAGGGGGCGATTGCCTCCATGTTTGCGGGCGAAAAGATTAACCGTACCGAAGACCGTGCCGTTCTGCATGTTGCTTTACGCAACCGCAGCAACACGCCAATCATCGTAGATGGCAAAGATGTTATGCCTGAAGTGAATGCGGTGCTGGCTAAGATGAAACAGTTCTGCGAACGCGTTATCGGCGGTGAGTGGAAAGGCTATACCGGTAAAACCATTACTGACGTGGTGAACATTGGTATCGGTGGTTCAGACTTAGGCCCATACATGGTGACCGAAGCGCTGAAACCATACAAAAATCATCTGGGGATGCATTTTGTTTCTAACGTCGATGGTACTCATATTGCCGAAACGTTGAAAACCTTAAACCCAGAAACCACGTTGTTCCTCGTTGCGTCTAAAACATTCACTACACAAGAAACCATGACGAACGCCCACAGCGCGCGTGATTGGTTCCTGAAATCAGCTGGTGATGAAGCCCATGTGGCGAAGCACTTTGCCGCGCTTTCTACCAACGGCAAAGCGGTTGGTGAATTTGGTATTGATACCGCCAACATGTTTGAGTTCTGGGACTGGGTCGGCGGTCGCTACTCGCTGTGGTCTGCCATCGGTCTGTCTATTGCCTTAAGCATTGGTTTCGATAATTTCGAACAACTGTTGAGCGGCGCTCATGCCATGGACCAACATTTTGCCAATACGCCTATTGAGCAAAATCTGCCAGTACAGCTCGCATTGATTGGCATCTGGTATAACAATTTCTTTGGTGCAGAAACCGAAGCGATTCTGCCATATGACCAATACATGCACCGTTTCCCAGCTTATTTCCAGCAAGGAAATATGGAGTCTAACGGTAAATATGTGGATCGTAACGGTAACCCAGTTTCTTACCAGACTGGCCCAATCATTTGGGGTGAGCCCGGCACTAACGGCCAGCATGCGTTCTATCAGCTGATTCATCAGGGGACTAAACTGGTTCCTTGTGACTTTATCGCTCCAGCGATTAGCCACAATGCGTTAGGCGATCATCACAGCAAATTGCTGTCTAACTTCTTTGCCCAAACTGAAGCGCTTGCCTTCGGTAAATCTCGTGAAGAAGTGGAAGAAGAGTTTGCGAAAGCGGGTAAAACTGCGGCAGAAGTGGCGCACATCGTACCGTTCAAAGTGTTTGAAGGTAACCGCCCAACGAACTCTATTCTGCTGCGTGAAATTACGCCATACAGCTTGGGCTTGTTAATCGCCTTGTACGAACACAAAATCTTCACTCAGGGTGCAATTCTGAATATCTTCACCTTCGACCAATGGGGTGTAGAGCTCGGTAAACAACTCGCGAACCGTATCCTGCCAGAGTTGAGCGGTAGTGAAGAGGTAAATAGCCACGATAGTTCAACCAATGCGTTGATTAACCGCTTTAAAAACTGGCGCGCATAAGTTAGCTAAGTCTTTAAGTTAAAAGATAAAAAACGCCATCTAGAAAGGTGGCGTTTTTGTTGGATGGACTCGACCATTTTCGTGGCGCCACGAAAATGGTTCCTATTTTTTAGTGATAGGCGTTTGTAGCCCTTTGGATCCTAGCTTTTTGTCCTGAGCTTTGACTCGACGCTGGAGTTTCTTAAGATCCTCTTCAGCAGGCAACTCCTCTGGTTTTATATGCCTTAATCCCAGCATGTCCCGTACGCTAACATTGTTTTGTTCGTGTTCTGACGTGATGGGCTGCTCACCGTGAAGGTCAATTTGTTGCACGTTATAATTAGTCATCTCGGTTGCTAGGTTTTTAGCAGCAATGGTTAGAGTGGGAAGAAAATCGGCTAATGGGCGATTTTTTACAATTCCGTACCGATCCTTCATATCTTGAGTGGTATGCCCACCAAATAATGCCGCGTCACCTCGAGAGCGAATACGAGAGAAACCTGCATCATCAATACCGCGCTCATAAATATTCTGCGACAGCGCCTTCTCAGACTCTTTCAATCGATCCCTTGCCTCTAAACGCGCATACAAACGCATACGATCTTCTATGAGCTCTTGTTTGCGAGTTTGTACTGCAAAGTAGCTCTGAGCAAAGGCAATTTCCGGCTTACGTGGATCGCCATTCTGAGCAATAAGATAGCAGGCGTAGCGTGTCAGAATGAGGTCTTCAACAGCCCGTTCCGCGCCGCTGCCGAGCAGAACCATTTTCGTGACGCCACGAAAATGGTCGAGTTCTTTGAAGCCAGATAAACGGCAGGCTTCAATAGATCTGATGATGGCGGTTTGGAAGTTTTCCCAACGGGCATAGCCAAGATGAGGCTGGAGGTCGCGCGCGAACCAAAACTCGATACCATCAGAATCGGTGCGCTGTGCAAGTGAATCGAAATGTTGCTGTAACATCTGAAGTTTTTTATCTAATGCCATGGAAAATCCCTCTAAAAAAGTAACGTCCAAAGACGGGCGTTATCCCTTGTTCAGAGGGGGACTTCCACGGTGTTTCGCTAGCTTTGCGAAGCCTATCGCAGGGTATTTAACCTTGGATACAGGCTTTGCGCTTCAACCAATCCTTCCCTTCCACAAATCGCGTCACCATCATGGCGCAGACGGTATTCCCTGTAGAATTCAACAGCGTTGCAGGAACGTCGATGATGGTGCTGATAATCATGATGGTGCCGACTAGCTCTGGTGAGAAACCAAACACGGAGCAAATCATTAATTCACCGGTCATCCCGCCGCTTGGGATAGCGCCCATGACGGCACCCACGAGGAATGCGACGCTGATGATGGCGGCGATATTCATCGGGTCGCTCATGTCTTTATGGAATAGCGTAAACAGAAATACGATTTTGATGATACCGCCGATTACCGAGCCATCTTTATGCGTGTTAGCACCCAAAGGGATGACGGTTTCAGCGATATCATGGGGGACGCCCATCTTTTTAGTCGCAATCAGGTTTGCTGGAATACAGGCCGCGCTGGATGAGGTGGCGACAGCGGTAATCGCTGGCGTCAGCACGTTAGACCAAAAGACTTTAACGCCCAGTTTTCCACCTGCAACAAACGCATACAGCGTGTTTGCGCCGAAGAAGTAGATCACGGTCAGGATGAGGTAGAGCAGGAAAGCATTCAGATAGCCATTGATAATCTGTGGCCCTAAATGACCGACGGTAGCGGCAAAGTAGCAGCCTAAGCCAACGGGTGCGGCGTACATGATGATTTTCACCATGCGAAGAATAACGACGGTACCTGAGGTCAGAAAGTTGGCGATCGGCTGACCTTTTTCCCCTGACATCGAAGTAGCTAATCCTAACAACACGGAGAACACAATGAGTGGCAGCAGGCTAGATTTGGTAAACAGCTGCAGGAAATCAGGAACGGTAAAGGTATTTACGATGATTTCGCCGAGGCTTTTGCCGTGTGAATCAGGTGCAGGCGGCAAATGTGCAATCAGCGTACTGACGTCAACGTTTTGGAATGGGTTGTAAATCTGGGTGCCGATGAAGGCGATAACGGCGGCAATGAGCGCGGTGCTCAGAAATACGGCAAAAACCGTTCCCATAATCTTGCCCAGACGCGTCATCTGTTTCATTTCAGCAATAGAAGACGAAATGCTGAGAAACACCAGTGGCACAATGACGACAAACATCAGGTTAAGGAAAAGATCCCCGATCGGCTGCACAATTGCGGCCTTTTCTCCGAAAACAATACCGGATAGCCCGCCGAGGATAATCCCTAGCAGTAAGCAAATAGTAAAACCATAATGACGTAGTATTTTCATATTATTTTATTTCTCAATCGTTGGAACACCCTGGCATAAGCTGCGGTAATCATTCGCGATAAGGCGAAAGTTGGCCGGACGACATAGTAAAACGATTAGCAAAAAAATGTCGCGAAATGTGAGGGCCGTTAAGTTTCTATCTGAGGATTTACAGATTTATTTTGGTTTGGGGATAGACGACAAAATAGCCATTTTGTTAACTTGATCACATAAAATGATTAACGGCACAGAGGAACATCGATGCCAGGAACCAAACAAGCGAGTGCTATCGCGAAGATTTTGCAGTGGATTTTGAATGCTGGTCTGTTAATGCTGGCTGTGATTTTAGTGGTGTTTTTAGCGAAAGAAACCTTCACGCTAGGAACGGTGCTATTTAACGCCAGCGAAACCGCATCTTCTTATCTGCTCATTGAAGGGATTGTTATCTACTTCCTTTACTTCGAGTTCATTGCTCTTATCGTGAAGTATTTTCAGTCGGGATATCACTTTCCCTTACGTTATTTTATCTACATCGGTATTACCGCAATCATCCGTTTGATTATTGTCGACCACAAAAACCCAGCCGATACGCTGATTTATTCGGCGGCCATTTTGGTTCTTGTGGTGGCGCTATTTTTAGCGAATACAGAAAAGCTCAAGCGAGAATAAAGCGAAAAGAAAAGGCGGCCAATAGGCCGCCAAAGTAGTTACAGCGAATGCTATAACGGGATCGAATAACTGCAATGGCACAACAAAGACACAGGTTTTAACGCATTACCCTTTCACACCGCCGGACGTGAGTCCGCCTACCAGCCAGCGCTGCGCCAGCAAGAATACGGCCGTAATTGGAATTGCAGACAGCACCGCCGCAGCGGCAAAGTCACCCCACAGATAGTTTTGCGGATTAAGGTATTGCTGCATGCCGACGGCCAACGTATAGCTATTTACATCGCGCAAGAGCAGAGACGCCACCGGCACTTCGGTAATCGCGGCAATAAATGACAAGATGAAGACCACCGCTAAAATAGGCACTGACAACGGTAAAAGCACCAAGCGGAAAGCCTGCCAAGGCGTAGCGCCATCAAGAGCCGCGGCCTCTTCTAACGAGTTATCGATAGTTTCGAAATAGCCCTTAATCGTCCAAACATGCAACGCAATCCCGCCCATATAAGCGAAAATCACGCCGCCGTGGGTATTAAGACCAAGGAACGGCACATACTGACCGATACGGTCAAAGAGCGCATACAGCGCGACTAGCGACAGTACTGCTGGGAACATTTGGAATATCAACATGCCCTTCAGCAGCGAGCTTTTACCTTTGAACTTCATGCGAGCGAAAGCATAAGCGCAGGTGGTGGAGAGTGTCACAATGCCTATCGCCGTAACCACGGCGATTTTAATCGAGTTCCACAGCCATAAAAGAACCGGGAACGGTGGCGGAGTGACGCTGCCATCTGCGTTAGTCACGCTCATGCCCAATGCCAACTGCCAGTGTTCCCAAGAGATATTTTCAGGAATAAGACTGCCGGTCGCAAAGTTGCCAGAGCGCAGCGAGATAGCAATTACCATCAGCAGTGGAAACATGATGGTGCAGATAAAGGCCAGCAGCATCAGATGTGTAAACAGCAGGCGTAAACGCTGGGATTTCGGTTGAACCATAGCCATGTTGTGGTCCCTCTCCTTAGTCGAAATTCATTTTGCTGGCTTTCAGATTCAGTATCGCCAGAGCGCCAACCAACAGGAAAATCAGCGTGGCAATAGCAGCCGCTAAACCAAAGTCTTGTCCACCGCCGCCTTCAAACGCGATGCGATAGGTATAGCTCACCAGCAAATCGGTATAGCCTGCCGGCGTAGAGGTCCCGAGCATATCTGGACCGCCGTTGGTTAATAACTGAATCAAAACAAAGTTATTAAAATTGAAGGCAAAACTGGCAATCATCAGCGGCGTTAACGGCTTGATAAGCAATGGCAGCGTGATGCGGAAGAAATTCTGCATTGGGCCAGCGCCGTCCATTGCCGAAGCTTCGTACAAGTCGTCTGGAATCGCTTTGAGCAAGCCCATGCATAAAATCATCATGTACGGATAGCCGAGCCATGTATTGACGATCAGAATCATACTCTTGGCGGTGAGTGGGTCGCTAAACCAAGCGGGTTTGATACCGAACAGATGGCTGAGCATCATGTTGATTTCACCGAAGCTTTGGTTGAACAACCCTTTAAATATCAGTATCGAAATAAACGACGGTACGGCATAAGGCAGAATGAGCATTACGCGATACAGCGCCTTACCTTTTAACGCTTCCCACTGGACTACGCATGCCAGCACCATGCCGACGGCAACGGTGAACACCACGGTTAAGACCGAGAAGATAATGGTCCAGATAAAGATGCTGACGAACGGTTGGCGGATCCCTTCATCTTGCACCACGCGTAAAAAGTTTTTCCAGCCAATAGAAACGGTGAATCCAGGGCTGAGCTGTTCATTTTCCCATTGCCCTTGTGCATTCACCGCTTGATAGAATCCTACGTCGGTATTCGGGCGATAGACGGTGCCAGTTTGATTATTTTTGAGCGTTTCACCGTCTTTCTCAAGAGTATATAGCGGGCTGGTACCAGCAAACTGGCGCAGGGAACTCATGCGTAATTCGCCGCTTTCAGGCAAAACTGCCACGATGTTATTTAAGGCCTGACGGTTTTGAGTAATAACTCGAAGTGTCGCGCGATCGCCCGTCTGTTCGGCGCTTTCTGGATTCATGGTTAAGCGCTGTTCTTGAGCGCTGAAGCTGAAGGGCTCTGAGATATAAAGCCGATCATTTTCGGGATTGGTCAGCTGTAAGCGCCACTGATCGCCTACGGGGTAGAGGCCAAAGCCGTAGGTTTTACCCGTGGTGAATTGGCGCTGTATCAATACCGATTGCGCACGCTCAAAGGTGAGCTGGTTAGTGCTGCTATAGTTGGTGAATGCGATAGCGATGGTACAGATAAGGGGAAAGAGCACGAACAACCCCATTCCCGCAAGCCCCGGATAGACATAGCGCCACGCATAGGCTTTGCGATTGGCAAAAATGTAGAGTCCAGAACCCAGCAAAACCAGTGTCAGCATAGCAAACAGGTACTCGCCCTGTGCGTACATCACAATGGTGAGATAGCCCGTAAACAGGCACATGGCGGCGATAACGATCCATTTTAGTATGTCACTCTGCCACCATTTATCCGGCTTCGCGATTGGATATTCTGTATGGGATAACGACATAAAACTCTCCCTCATTTCTCTTACGCCGGAGGCGGTTACGGACAACTTAAATTTCGGTGTTCAGACCCTTTCCTGCCCATACCAAGATCTCTGAGCGATCCCCTCCCCTGAGAAGGGGAGGGTTAGGGTGGGTCATTTACTTATGAACTTATTTGGCGATACGTTGCTCTGCGCCGGTTAATGCTTCTTTCACGCTCTGACGTCCATTTACCGCGTTGATAATTGCGCTACGCTCGGCGTACCAGAAGGCGCTCATCTGCGGGATGTTTGGCATGATTTCGCCTTTTTGGGCGTTTTGCATGGTGGCGGCGATCTTCGGATCTTTTTCCAACGTTTCTTGGTAAGACTTCAGTGCAACCGCGCCCAGTGGTTTATCTTTATTAACCTGCTCCAGACCGGCATTGGTCATCAGGTAGTTTTCCAAGAACTCGGTGGCCAGCTCTTTATTCGGGCTAGCGGCGTTGATGCCAGCACTCAGCACGCCAACAAACGGTTTGGATGGGTGGCCTTTGAAGGTTGGCAGCAGGGCAACGCCATAGTTGATGTTGCTCTTATCGATGTTTGACCACGCCCAAGGGCCGTTAATGGTCATCGCGGTTTGCCCCTTATTGAACGCGGCCTCCGCGATGGAGTAATCGGTATCTGCATTGATATGCTTGTTTTTCACCAAATCAACGATGAACTGTAGGCCAGCCTGTGAGCCAGCATTGTTCACGCCCACATCTTTGATGTTGTAGGTGCCGTTATCATATTTGAAGGCATAGCCACCGTCGGCTGCGATGATTGGCCATGTGAAGTACGGTTCTTGTAGATTCCACATGATGGCGCTTTTGCCTTTAGCGCGCAGCTCTTTGTCTAGCGCAGGAATTTCTTCCCACGTTTTTGGCGGCTCAGGCAGAAGGTCTTTGTTGTAAATTAGCGACAGTGCTTCAACGGCCACTGGGTAAGCAATCAGTTTGCCGTTAAAACGAACGGCGTCCCACGTGAATGGATAAAGCTTCTCTTGGAAGGCTTTAGAAGGATGGATTTCAGCCAACAGGCCAGACTGTGCATAACCTCCGAAACGGTCATGAGCCCAAAAAATGATATCAGGACCATCTCCGGTAGCCGCGACCTGCGGGAATTTTTCTTCCAGCTTGTCTGGATGCTCAATCAGCACTTTGATACCGGTTTCTTTCTCAAACTTTTTACCGACTTCGGCCAGACCGTTATAGCCTTTATCGCCGTTAATCCAGATAACCAGTTTGCCTTCTTCAATTTTAGCGAACGCGGAAGAAGAGAGAACCAGCGTAGCCAGTGCCGAAAGGGCGAGCGTTCTGATGCCTGATTTCTTAGTCATTATCCAATCCTTCTTGTTCTGTTTCTGTCGAGGTATGAGTTGATGTCTGTACCACCGAGCATGGAAGCCGAAGCGGTTCAGATAAGCCGTAGAGTACGAATCGTTGTTAGCCCCCTGCTTGTAGGGGATTTCTGATGCAGTGCCATACTCCTTTACACGAGATTGCTTCTCATCCTCCCCCCTTCTACGCCCCAAGGGGGGTTCTTGTGATCTACTTAACACTACCGCCTATTCTGTGGATGTAGACACAAAATCACAGGGTTATTTTTGCAAGCAGGATCACGAATTCACTGAAAGGTATGAACTTTTCACCGCACGCTATTTTCTCTCATCCTCCTATCTCCTCCCCCATGAAAAACTTTGTTACGGATGATTACGCTTCTTTGCTTAACGCGCACTATCGGCAGCAATCGATAAGGCGCATCTGCTGAACGGCATGGCTAAGGATTAGGCCCGCTGAGATGTCGCGTTAGTGGACCTCATTAGTGACAGACAGGAGTAACGCATGGCGAGCGTAGCACTGCGAAACGTATATAAGGCTTACGGAGACGTCGTCATTTCTAAAGACGTTAACCTTGAAATCCAAGACGGTGAGTTTGTGGTTTTTGTTGGGCCGTCTGGCTGTGGTAAGTCGACACTGCTGCGCATGATTGCAGGTTTAGAAGATATCACTTCCGGTGAGTTACTCATTGCAGGCAAGCGTATGAATGAAGTGCCGCCTGCCGAGCGCGGCATTGGCATGGTTTTTCAGTCCTACGCTCTGTATCCACATCTGTCCGTTGCCGACAATATGTCGTTTGGCCTCAAGCTGGCTGGCACCAAAAAGTCAGAGATCACCCAGCGGGTGAATCAGGTTTCTGAAGTGCTGCAACTGGCACATTTGCTCGATCGCCGCCCTAAAGCGTTATCCGGTGGTCAGCGTCAGCGCGTCGCGATTGGCCGTACGCTGGTGGCTGAACCTGATGTATTCCTGCTTGATGAACCGCTATCAAACTTAGACGCCGCTTTGCGTGTGCAAATGCGTATTGAGATTTCCCGTCTACATAAGCGCCTAGAGCGCACCATGATTTATGTTACCCACGATCAGGTCGAGGCCATGACGTTAGCCGACAAAATTGTGGTGCTGGATGGCGGCAGCGTCGCGCAGATCGGCAAGCCGCTGGAGCTTTACCACTATCCGGCTAACCGTTTCGTTGCGGGCTTTATCGGCTCGCCAAAAATGAATTTCCTCCCCGTCAAAGTGACCGCCACAGAACCGCAGCGCGTTCAGATTGAATTACCTAACCGCCAATTAGTATGGCTGCCGGTTGAAGGTACGGATGTACAGGTTGGCGGCAACCTCTCGCTAGGGATCCGTCCTGAGCATTTACTGCCGAGTCATGATGCTGAAGTCACCCTGGAAGGGGATGTTCAGGTTGTTGAGCAGCTAGGTAATGAAACCCAAATTCATATTCAGATCCCCGCGATTCGTCAAAACCTTGTTTACCGCCAGAACGATGTGGTGTTGGTAGACGAAGGCGCAAAATTTGCCATTGGCCTGCCACCTGAACGCTGTCATCTGTTCCGAGAAGATGGTGTCGCTTGCCGACGGTTGCATAAGGAGCTAGGTGTCTAGCTCTGGGTTAGAGAGATGTTAGTTAACAGTACGTTAGATCATATGTTGAACAAAGAACACTTATAACTTTATGCCGTCAGGCAACCCCTTCAGGAGAATGATGATGACTTTGCGCAAGGTACCTTTAGCACTGGCTGTTGCGAGTGCGGTGCTGTCAACACAGGCACTGGCTGTAGATTTCCACGGTTATGCTCGTTCCGGTATCGGCTGGACCGCAAGCGGCGGTGAACAGCAGTGTTTCAAAGCAACAGGGGCTCAAAGCAAATATCGTTTGGGTAACGAATGCGAAACCTATGCGGAATTGAAACTGGGCCAAGAGCTGTGGAAAGACGGTGATAAGAGCTTCTACTTTGACACCAACGTAGCGTACTCCGTACAGCAGACCAATGACTGGGAAGCGACAGACCCTGCCTTCCGTGAAGCTAACATTCAGGCCAAAAACGTCATCGAATGGGCACCGGGCTCTACGCTGTGGGCGGGTAAGCGTTTCTACCAACGTCATGACGTTCACATGATCGACTTCTACTACTGGGATATTTCAGGTCCGGGTGCAGGTTTAGAAAACATCGATCTGGGCTTCGGTAAGCTCTCTATCGCCGCAACCCGTAACACCGAAACTGGCGGTTCAAATAGTTTCAGCTCCCAACAGCAGCGAGATTTAGTTAAAGACACCGCCAACGACGTCTACGACGTGCGTTTAGCCGGTTTGGAAACCAACCCAGGCGGTACGCTGGAATTAGGTTTTGACTATGGTCGTTCTAACCTAACCGATGGCTACCATCGTGCCAAAGATGCCTCGAAAGACGGCGTCATGCTGACAGCGGAACACACTCAGGCTATCTACAGCGGCTTTAACAAATTTGTCGTTCAATATGCGACTGACTCCATGACCTCAAACAACTCAGGTCATTCCGAAGGCTCCAGCGTCAATAACAACGGTCATATGATCCGCGTTCTGGACCACGGTGGTATCGACTTCAATGATAAATGGGCACTGATGTACGTGGGTATGTATCAGGATATCGATCGCGACGATAAAAACGGTACTACATGGTACACCGCAGGTATTCGCCCAATGTACAAATGGACGCCAATCATGAGCACCTTGATGGAGTTCGGCTATGACAATGTGAAATCACAGCGCACTGGCGATAACAACAACCAGTACAAAGTGACGTTGGCACAGCAGTGGCAGGCTGGCGACAGCATCTGGTCACGCCCGGCAATCCGTCTGTTCGCAACCTACGCGAAATGGGATGAGAAATGGGGCTATGCAACCAACACCGACACTGGTTACAGCGACGGCGTTGCATACAACGATAACAACACCCACAAATTCAGCCGCGGAAATGACGATGAAGTCACCTTCGGCGCGCAGATGGAAGTTTGGTGGTAACGGTTGTTTGACGGCGGCGGGGCGATCCCGCCGCGTTTGATTGAGCTTGGCTGCTTTCTTGCCATAGCAGCCAAGCGGTCTCTAAGGTGGTTCATAATGAAAAGCAAAATGAATAATAAAATCAAAGCTGTCATGAAAAAGAATACCATCGCGTTGAGCGTAGCCTTGGCGATGTTCAGCGCTATGCCGCTTAGCGTTCAGGCGGATAGCACCATCCAACCTGCGAATGTTGCTACAGCACCGGCTATCCCTGCCAATACGTTACACCAGCTACCTTGGGAGCCATTGGTTCCTCCAGTAACGAAAACGACAACCTTAACCAGCAGCAGTGCGCAGTTGCACGTAGGTGATATCCAAGGGGCGGTAGGAGCTTTTGCATTACCGGCCGATCGGGGCTCGCTTGAAATTACCATCAGCAGCTTAGTCGAAGGCAAAAGAGTCTATGCCCCAAGCGTGATGGTTTTGGATGAAAATATGCGCCCAGCGGCATTTTATCCAAGCAGCTATTTCAGTTATCAGCAGCCGGGTGTGATGAGCGGCGATCGTCTGGAAGGCACGCTGAAATTAACGCCTGCGCTAGGGCAAAAACAGATCTACATGGTGATCTACACCACGTCGCAGGATTTAGCCAAAACGACCCAAATGGTTGATCCCGCCAAAGCCTATGCGGCTGGGGTAGGAAATGCGGTGCCAAATATTCCTGATCCGATCGCGATCCATCAGTCTACGGGCACGATCAAGATCAAGGTGAAGGCAGAACAGAATACTGGCAACGTGATGATCGGCGGGATCTTGCCGATGGCACCTAAAGAGCAGCCAGTCGTGGTAGGCGCTGCTGCGGCACCGGTTGCTACCGCGCCGTCAAAACCAGCTCAGCCAATGCTCAAAGATACCGACGAATATTTCAATAAAGGTATCCGTGATGCAGTGAAAGGCGGAGATATTGATAAAGCATTGAAATTGATGAATGAAGCTGAACAACTTGGTTCAACCACTGCCCGTGAAACCTTTATTCACAGCGTGAAAGGCAAGGGTTAAACCCGCGCTGTGGAAGCTGGCTCTTTGACTGGGTGCCCTTTGGGGCACCTTTTTTTGTTTTGTATTTCCCTTTCTTGTTACCAAATTGATCATCTATTGCTACTGCTCTGCCTACGTCGGGTAATCTGAGTTACAATGAACCTCCCATTTTCAGCGTGGGCGAGGGTCGGCGCTAAATTCTGTTTTGGAGTCACCGGAATGACTGACTGTCATCCGTCGTTGGACGTTACTCATTGGCACCCCATTCATGAAGTTGATTTGACTGCGCAGCAGCACAGTTGGCTGGGCGAGTGTCAATCCATGACCGCGCGTTTTGAGCGCTACTGCGACAAAGTCACTATCGTTCCACAGCGCGAAGGTTTTATCACGGCTCAATCGTTAGGCGAAGAAGCCATGCTGCTTCCAACCTGTGAGCGCTTTTGGCTACGCGAAGTTTTGTTGTGTGGTGATAATGTGCCGTGGTTGTTTGGGCGTACGCTGATCCCCGAAACATCTCTGACTGGGGAAGAGGTCTCCTTGTTGACGTTAGGTACGGTTCCGCTTGGGCGCTATCTGTTCAGCGCTGCGGAGCTTACGCGTGATTTTATTCAGGTGGGTTCTCAAGGAGAACTGTGGGCACGGCGCAGCCGTTTACGTTTGTCTGGTAAACCTTTGTTGTTAACCGAACTTTTTTTGTCTGAGTCTCCGTTGTATGGTGTTAATAATGAATTGTGATGTAGTCATCATTGGAATGAATGACTGGAGGGATTCGTGACTCAAACCAAATGGCAGGCCTATTGTCGCCTGATGAGAATTGATAAGCCGATTGGTTCGCTGTTGTTACTCTGGCCAACCTATTGGGCGTTGTGGCTTGCGGGCGGTCAAATTCCGAGCCTAAAGCTGCTGGTGGTATTTACGCTAGGTGTCTTTTTCATGCGTGCCGCCGGATGTGTGGTTAATGACTTTGCCGATCGTCGTGTAGACGGTCACGTTAAGCGCACGGCGCATCGTCCACTGCCAAGCGGTGCAGTGACGGAAAAAGAGAGCAAAATTCTGTTTGTGGCGCTGGTGCTGGTATCTTTTGGGCTGGTGTTAACGCTTAACGCCATGACGATTTGGCTATCGGTTGCGGCCCTTGCGCTGGCTTGGGTCTATCCCTTTATGAAACGCTTTACCCATTTACCACAGGTTGTGCTGGGTATGGCGTTTGGATGGTCAATTCCGATGGCGTATGCCGCCGTAAGCGAAAGTTTGCCGCTAAGTTGCTGGTTACTGTTTCTGGCGAATATTTGCTGGACGGTAGCTTATGACACCCAGTATGCGATGGTGGATAGGGACGACGATCTCCGCATTGGTATCAAGTCTACGGCGATTCTGTTTGGCCGCTTCGATAAGCTAATTATTGGGTTGCTACAGCTGGCGACGCTGTTGTTGATGGTGTGGATTGGTTATTTAAACCAGATGAGCGGCGCTTATTACTGGGGCATTTTACTGGCTGGGGCGCTGTTTATTCACCAACAGAAGCTGATTGCACTGCGTGAGCGTATGCCTTGCTTCCAAGCTTTCTTGAATAACAACTATGCGGGACTGGTGTTGTTTATCGGCATTGCGCTTTCAATTTGGATCTGACATTAGAGCCTGAAAAACCTGAATTCGAACCTATAGAAAAGGCGCCAATCGGCGCCTTTTGTTATTTAACTAAGAGAGATTAACGAGACGCTATTCGCTCTTGTCGCTATCGTCTTCGGCAGCGGTTTGCGCCGGAGGTAAGGTTTCCATCTCAGGCGCGCTAACGCTTTCAATAGTCAGCTTAATCTCTGGCGTTATCATAGCTACCAGCAGGTTATAGACTTCCATGGTATGTTCAGGGATCGCATCACCAACATCGTTGATGTAGCCTTCGGAACGCAAGGTTCCTACCAAGGTAGCAAACACCGCTTTGTCGAAGAATTCAGGTGCGTTGATGCCGTGTAGAACCGACAAACGCTGCGCCATGATACGGCTCTCTTTTTCCAGCGCACCACGGCTGATGCTTGGATTGGCGCTAAGCAGAGAGAAGGTAATGGCATAACGTTGCAGCGTTTCACGAACGCCAGCAGCCAAAAGCTGTAGTGTGCGGATACGGCCCGGATTCATCACCAGCTCGTCGCCCTTTGCACAAATCAACTGCTGGCGGCATAGCTCGGTAATAATCGGTTCAAGCACCTGCGGTAAGTTGCTGCGCTCATAATGCAAGAACAGCTCTTCCTTCAGCATTGGGTAGAGTAAATCTACCTGACGCAGCAGCTCCGTGCGCGAAATGCTGTTATGGTTCATCACCATATTGGCAATCAGCGACGGCAGCACCAGCATATGCTGAATGTTGTTGCGGTAATACGTCATCAATACTGCCTGTTCACGTGGCAGTATGATGAGCTCACCGATGTTGTCTTTTTCCACTTCAAACTTATTCATCTGAAGAGCATGTTGCAGCAGCTCCTCAGCGGTTTGGTTTGG
This sequence comes from Hafnia sp., assembly GCF_036648275.1. Classification (NCBI taxonomy): domain Bacteria; kingdom Pseudomonadati; phylum Pseudomonadota; class Gammaproteobacteria; order Enterobacterales; family Hafniaceae; genus Hafnia; species Hafnia sp. The sequence continues at coordinate 46,941 of NZ_JAVXIQ010000015.1, forward strand.
TGTGGTGGCATCTTCGGCGTAAGGGGCATTACGCAGCAGTTGCAGATAACAGTCCAACTGTTCTAACAGCTGTTCACGCGTCAGCGCACGTTGGCGAGAAGCCAACAGCGCGGTTGAACAGAGGTTCATCGCGTTAGCTGCCGCTGACTTGTTAATGTTCACCATCACGGTATTGGCGATAGCGTTAACCGTTGGCGTTAACCAGCTCGGACGCTGCGCTTCGATTGGGTCGATAGATTCGCGCCATTCAGGAACGTGCTGATTCAACCAGTTGTTGATCGGGATTGGTTCACCAAAGTTTACGTAACCCTGTCCCAGATTGCGTAGCTTACGCAGCCCGCGAACCATCTGGATCAGGCTCTCTTTCTCTTTGGTCGCACCGCGCAGTTCTTTGGCATAGGTAGCCACTTCCATCACGTGTTCGTACCCGATATAAACCGGAACCAGCGTGATTGGGCGCTTACCGCCGCGCAGCATAGCCTGAATAGTCATGGCCAGCGTACCCGTTTTAGGCTCAAGCAAACGCCCCGTACGTGAACGGCCGCCTTCCATAAAGTATTCAACCGAATAACCACGGCTAAACAGCTCGCCCAAGTATTCACGGAATACGGTGGAATAAAGCTTATTCCCTTTGAAGGTACGGCGAATAAAGAACGCACCTAAACGGCGGAAAATCGGACCGGCTGGCCAGAAGTTCAGGTTGATACCCGCAGCGATGTGCGGCGGCACCAAGCCTTGGTGATAAAGCACGTAGGACAACAGCAGATAGTCCATGTGGCTGCGGTGGCAGGGTACATAAACAATCTCATGACCGTCCTGCGCTAATTTACGCACGCGTTCGGCGTTATGGACGTTGATCCCTTGGTACAAACGGTTCCAGGTCCAGCTCAGCACACGATCGGATAAGCGCACCGCTTCATAGGTGAAGTTGGCCGCCACTTCTTCCATCAAAGCAACCGCATTTTGCTGGGCTTTTTCACGGGAGATTTTTTTGGTACGCGCTTCGTCCTCAACCGCTTTCTCAATCGCTTTGGATGAGAGCAGTTTATTAAATAGCGCTTGGCGATCGGGCAGGCTTGGACCCACAGCGGCTAAGCGCTGACGGGAGAAGTGCATGCGCGCTACGCGTGCGAGTTTCTGGGCGATAGTTTGGTCTGTGCCGTGCTCGTCTGCCATATAGCGCAGTGAAACGACGTTAGAGAAACGCACGAAGCTGTCACGACCTAGCCAGATAACGGCAAAGAATTTTTGGATACCGTTAAGCAAACGCAGCTGCGGGGCTCCGCTGTGGCCTTCACGACCCGGAGAACGCCCAAACATAACCGACACCGGGATCATTTGGATATCCAGCGAAGGGTTATTGCGGTGCAGATCCAGATAGTCATGGAACAGCTTGACGGATTCTTGCTTCGGCGCGTAATAACGGAATACGCGCGGACCATCGTCAATGAAGACGTAGCGTGGCAATATAGTGCCGTCAATTTCGTTGTCGTCGAGTGGATCAGGCAGGTCCTGAGCCAAACAGCGATCACGGAAGGTCAATAAATCCGCTTTTGAGTTATAAGGTAAGACATACAGCACCGGGCGGGTGGTGTCTAAACGTAGCTCAGCCACCGGTTCAGAAGGGATTACCTTGCTTTTAACCAGTAGCTTCAGCGGTAGATTCAATAACTTATAGTAAAATTTACGCCAACCTGACATAAAACAGAAAGCCTCTTGTTAGCCATTCGCCGCAAGGATACCAGAAACACGGTTTGAGATCTGTGGTGATGAGTGAATGAGAAGTCGCTAAAATCACATAAGACTTCTAAATTTTGATGGAATTAAAATGAATAGCACTACCGGATTGACCCGAATTGTTAAAGCCGCTGGTTACTCGGTGAAGGGATTGAAAGCGGCGTGGAAACACGAGGCTGCATTTCGCCAAGAACTGATGCTGATGATTGTGGCCGTGGTGATTGCTGCATGGCTGGATGTCTCTATTGTTGAACGTATCTTGTTGATAGGCTGCGTTACGCTAGTAGTGATTTTAGAAATCGTTAACAGCGCGATTGAAGCCGTTGTTGACCGTATCGGGTCTGAGTTCCACGAGCTCTCTGGACGCGCGAAAGATATGGGCTCTGCCGCAGTATTTGTTGCCCTATGGTTGTCTGCTTTTATTTGGGTCAGCATCCTGTGGGGACACTATATGTAATGTGAGTATGTGCTTACATTCATAATGCATTAAGGCCACCCTTGGGTGGCCTTAATATTATCTAGCAGGTCAAGCAGAGCGGTTTAGCTCCACAGTGCCAGAATCGGCCAGCCCACCAGCAGCAACAGGGAAATGTAAATCACACCGAAGATGGCACCCAAGCGCCAGTAGTCTTTGGATTTCACATATCCACAGCCGTAGATGATAACCCCAGGGCCAGTGGCGTATGGGGTTAAGCAGCCCATGATACCGATAGACAGCACCAGCAGAATACACAGGTGTTCCATAGGCACGCCTGGGATACCTTTACCCACGGCCAAAATCACAGGCAGCATGGTAGCGGTATGCGCAGACAGGCTGGCAAATAGGTAGTGAGCGAAGTAGAACACCAATACCAGTACAATCACGGTCGCATTTGGCGAGAAGCCTTCCAGATGCGTGCTCATGGTATTCGCAAACCAATCGATAAAGCCTGAACGAGTCAAACCGTTCGCCATAACCACTAACGTGGCGAGGTTTACCAACGTATTCCATGCGCTGTTGTACTTCGTGATGTCTTTCCAAGGCACAACGTGCAAGGCCAACATAAGAGATACTGCTAACAGACCAACCGCAGTGGCATCGATGAAATCGCCACCGAAGACCCACAAGCCCAAGCTCAGCAGCACTAAACCAATCAGGGTGATCTCTTTACTGGTTAAGCGGCCCATCTCTTTTAATGCGCCACCGGCCCATTCAGAGACTTCTGCGCTGTGCGTAACTTCTGGTTTATACAGCACATACGATAACCATGGCGCGACGATCAGCAGGATAAGACCCACTGGCAGGAAGCTCAGGAACCATTGCAGCCAGCTAATCTGAATGCCCGCGATTTTACTCACGAATTCCAAGCCCAAGACGTTTGGCGCTGCGCCGGTCACGAACATAGAAGAACTCAGACTGGTACTGATCACCATCATCCACATCAAATAACCACCGATACGACGTGATGACGGATCGTTAGGGAATGACTTGAACAGCGGTGGCAGGTTCTTAATCACTGGGAATACGGTACCACCGGTACGCGCAGTGTTAGACGGCGTAAACGGAGCCAACATGATATCAATGATAACAATGGCATAACCGAGAGTAAGTGTTCGCTTACCCATGAACTTAACCATGAATAGTGCGATACGACGGCCTAGACCGGTGACTTCATAACCCAGAGCAAAAATGAATGCGCCAAACACCAACCACACGGTGGTGCTGGAGAATCCAGCCAGACCCCATTTCAGGGCTTGTTTGCCAGCATCAAAAGCCGGATCGGCAAGCTCTTTTGCATCAAACAGCAGATAGTTGCTGCCGATAACGCAGATAGTTACGGCGATAAAACTGATTGCCGTAGCAGGGATAGGCTCCAAAATCATCCCAACGATCATAGCCACAAACACGGCGAAATAGTGCCATGCCTGCGGAGGCATGCCATCAGGAACAGGAATAAGTAGCATCACTGCCATAACCAGCAGCGGCGCGACTAATTTCCATATCTTATCTTTTGAAACAGACATAACTGATTCTCCAAGAAGGAATTTTTAAAGTTTAATGTGAATAATTGAAGTGCGAAATTTGAGCCAAAAACCAGGTAATAATCAGCAAGTCGGCGCAGCCGCCAGCGCTGAGGTTGCGTTGAATGCATTCCTGGTCGAAATCATGAAGGTGCTTGAGATCGGAGGGCTGGCGAATGCCACCCTGACGCAGCAATGCCTTAGCGCGTTGTTGCAGCCAACTGAGACCGCTTTGGCCTCCGCGTGAGGCTACGTTGGTGTCGCCGTTATGTGCCATCAGCACTAACAGCGTATCGAGCAAAGCAAGTTCAGGGTCGGTGCCCTGTGCGAGGCGAGCCTGATAGTGTGGCAGAGCGAGCTGAATAACTAATGGATAGCCAGCTTCAGCTTCGCCGCGAGCGCCGGTGAGACCGAGCTGCCGATAAAGCCGTTGTCCTGCGGTTTTTTGTTGATTGTTATCGCTATTTCGCAGTTCACGTTCGGTCAGCCCACGGCAAAAAGCGGCGGCGGTGTTACAAATCAGTTCAGGTGTGATAGCGCTTTTTCTTTGATGCAAACGCCCGATAGCCGCGCACAATAACCCCAAAGAAAAAATGCTGCCTTTATGTGTATTCACGCCAAAAGTTGCGCGGAACATGTCAGTTTCGCAGGCGATGCCAATGGGACGTAGCCCAGTGAGCACGTCTGATTCAGCAAGATTGGCGCTACAGGCACCAAATTCGATAAAGCGCGGTAACCATTGGCTGATAGCCAATGCGCTACGGTGAAAATCTTCCAGCGCCATATCTTTATGTGCACCGCAGTTATTTCTATCGACCAAGCCCGGTTTTGGCGTGAGGTTGACCTCAGCCAACATGGCACGGTAAGCAAGCTCGCTGCAATGGGCGACGAAATGCTCATCGATAGCGGTGGAATCAGACGGCTGCTGCGTTATCGGCATCATGCAGTAATGCCTCCATGCGGGTGATCAGATCGGGAATTGCGTGTGCTCTTTCGCGTGCGCATACGGCTGCTTCACGTTGGCACAGCAAACAGGTTCGGCTAGGCAGCAAAAAGTCACGACGAGAGAGAATTTTTCCTAGCGGATTCAATACGTCTAGGTCCCATAAACGGCCAAGAACATGTTGTTGTTCGAGTGCGATCATCGCTTCTTTAACGACGCGTGCCGGTGCGTCGATGGCGAGCAGCCCTTCGGGGCCGGTCGCCAACGCAAAAGAAGCCTGCTCCTTCAATTCCCAACCTGATTGTTCAACACGTTGGCACAGCGCTTTCAGACCGTGATTAAAGATTTTGCGTGTCATCACGCTATCTTTAATCGGCCCAGGCGCGACCACGGTAAACGAGATCAGCGTTGAGGTATGGCGCGCCAGCCACTCCGTCTGTCGGGACTGCCTGCATTCACGGCTGAATAGCAGTTCCGGCAATGTAACGGTGTGGCTGGTCGCCAAAGTTGGGAGCAGGTAAAACATGGTTTATTCCTTAACCTGACGAACGACGTCGATCACGGAACCATCGCGATAGCGCACAACGGCGATAACACGGTCAGTGAATTCGATCGCACGAGGTTGTCCGGTAAGGATTTGCGCACGTTCACGCAGCCATTCAATGGAAACCACTTTCAAGCCAGCGGCTTTCAGTCGGTCAGCCAGCTCTGGGCGCGCAGGGTTAACGGCAATACCGTGGTCAGTAACCAGAATATCGACGCTTGAACCTGGAGTGACGCAGGTGGTGACTTCATCAACCAGCGTTGGAATGCGGCCACGCACCAGCGGTGCAACGATGATAGACAGTGCAGCAGCAACCGCAGTGTCACAGTGACCACCGGAAGCTCCGCGTAAAACACCGTCAGAACCGGTCAACACGTTCACATTGAAGTGAGTGTCCACTTCCAGCGCACTCAGCACCACCACGTCTAAGCGATCAACGGAAGCACCTTTTGAGCCCCAGTTTGCATACTGGTTAGCGCTGATTTCGATGTGGTTCGGGTTACGCGCCAAAGACTCTGCGGCTGCACGGTCGAAGCTTTGCACGTCCAGCAGCTTCTTGATGAAGCCTTTTTCGTGCAGATCAACGATGGTGGATGTAATGCCGCCTAATGCAAAACCAGCATGAATATCGCGGCTACGCATTTTGTCTTCGAGGAAGCGGGTTACCGCCAGCGATGCGCCACCGGTACCCGTTTGCAGCGAGAAACCTTCTTTGAAGTAGCCGGAGTTAACCACCACGTCAGCCGCGCTGCGAGCGATCAACAGTTCGCGCGGATTAGAGGTCATACGGGTTGCATCTGCACCGATCTTATCGGCATCACCGACCTGTTCGATTTGCACGATCAAATCGACCTGATCCTGCATGATGCTGGCTGGGTTGTGCGGGTATGGCAGCAGCGCTTCGGTCAGAAGAACCACTTGTTTGGCATTTTCGGCATCGACTTTGGCATAGCCAAGAGAACCGCAGCAGGCTTTGCCGGTGTAGCCGTTAGCATTACCGAACGGATCGCAGGCAGGAACCCCAAGGAAAGCCACGTCGATATTTAGCTCGCCGCTTTCAACCAAATGTACGCGGCCACCGTGGGAGTGGATCTGTACCGGTTCTTCTAGCAGACCACGGGAGATTTCTTCCGCCAATGGGCCACGCAGCCCAGAGGTATAGATACGGCTGACAACGCCGTTACGGATATGGTCTACCAGCGGGGCGTGGCAATCGCTCAGCGAGCTGGACGCCAGTGTAAGATTCTTGAAGCCCATCTGCGCGATAGTGGCCATCACTAAGTTGATGGTCAGATCGCCACCGCGGAATGCGTGGTGGAAAGAGATGGTCATGCCATCATGCAGGCCTGAGCGGCGAATTGCCTCTTCCAGCGTGCTGCATAATTTTTTATCGCGAGGCTTTTGTGCCTGCAGATTTAATTTTGAAACGTTTTTATAGCTTGGCAGCGCGCTTTCAGTTTGGCGGGTATAGGCTGAAACGCGTTCCTGTCGTTGAAGAAGTTCTTTTTTCTGAGTCATTTTTTTTCGCCTTATTCTTCACGGATGCCAGACAGTTCTGCACGAGACAGAACCAAACGGGCGCGCTCAATCACTGGGCTATCAACCATTTTGCCGTTCAGTGAAACAACGCCACGGCCTTCACGTGCAGAAGCTTCTGCTGCTTCAACGACGAGTTTCGCGTGATTGACTTCCTTCTGAGTTGGGGCGTAAAGGTTGTGCAATAACTCAATTTGGCGTGGGTTGATCAGTGATTTACCGTCAAAGCCCAACTGTTTGATATGCGCAGCTTCGCGCAGGAAGCCTTCTTCATTGTTGGCATCAGAATAGACGGTATCGAAAGCCTGAATGCCTGCGGAACGAGCGGCTTGCAGGATTGAACAGCGAGCGAATAGCAGTTCAACGCCTTCCGGTGAACGTTCGGTGCGCAGGTTACGCACGTAGTCTTCTGCACCCAGAGCGATACCGATTAAACGTGGAGACGCGTGAGCAATCGCCACCGCTTGAGTAATACCCTGAGCAGATTCAATCGCTGCCAGGAGGCCAGTGCTGCCGACTTCGCGGCCACATTCGGCTTCAATGCGGGCAATTTCGTTTTCGATATCAATAACGTCTTGAGCGGTATCGGTTTTTGGCAGACGCACGATATCTGCGCCACCGCGAACCACGGCTTCCAAATCGGCTACGCCATATTCAGAATCTAACGCGTTGACGCGCACGATGGTTTCGATGTCTTGGTACAGTGGATGCTGTAACGCGTGATAAACCAGACGACGAGCGGCATCTTTTTCGCGCAGAACCACGGAGTCTTCAAGGTCAAACATCAGTGCATCGGCGTGATAGATAAAGGAGTTGCTGACCATTGCCGCGTTTGCGCCTGGCACAAACAGCATGCTGCGGCGAGTGCGAGATTTACGCTCTTGAGCGATACGAGAAGTCATGCGCGTTCCTCCCAAGGCAGGTTTTTCACATCGCTGGCGCGAACCAGCAGCGTTTCCAAACGGGCGCGCAGGATGCAATCCAGAGCACCTTTGTCGTCAACGATGAGCTGAACGCCGCTGATATCATGGCGTGTGAGGATTTCCATAACGGTAGCGCGGATCGCGTCGCCGAACTGTTTCTCAACGCTGCTGCTGATTTGCAGATCAATCTCGGGTGTGTCGATAGGCGCTATTCGCACCATCACATCGCTAGACTCCAAAGTGCCAGCGACGGCTGCTTGGGTTATTTTCATTTTTCACCTGTTACTAATGCGGATTCCTGCGGCCGGTCAGTCACGTTTTCTGAGCGAGGAACGAGCAGGCGTTGTAAATAAGCGCGGGTCGCTTCAGGCACCAAAGGCGCGATGGCCGGAAGATCTTTTTGCACCAGCAGTTTGCGTACCCACGAGGCGGAGATCGCGGTGTTGTGGTATTGCAAACGCTCAATTTCCACCAGTTCAATCGGTGGTGCGGGTAGAGACGGGGTCTCCAGCCAGTGGCGCATGTCACGGTTGTATTTGGCTGTCACCTGACAGTACGGTTCGGTACCGACGAAGCGATGGGTGATCCCCAAGGCCGGAGCCAAATACTGACGAAAAATTTTAAGGTCGATCTCGGTGTAACAATCGTCCACGACGCCCTGTTCTTTGATGAAGTAACAAGGGAACGTTGCGCGGGAAATGATGTATTCCGAGCCACGGTGTACCGTTAAGTTCTTAATATCAGAGGTACCGGCACGCACCAGCTCGAGGCGATCTTCATATGGGAAGCGCGAAGTATCCTCTTTAACCAAGAACAGGTGCAGCCAGTCGCATTGCGCAGCCGCCTGCTGAACCAGATAACGATGCCCGTTGGTAAACGGGTTAGCATTCATGACGATGCTGCCAATTTTATTACCGTCGTGGCGCAGCGTAGTGAGATAGCTGGCGTAGCGCTGAATACGTGTGGCGCTGTTTTCCATCAGTACCATGACGTTCGGTACGCTGGTGACGGTATAAAATCCGCACTGCTTGAATAACGCTTCGTTTTGGGTTTTTGTGTATATAAATAAATGAGTGCAGTGTTTTTCATACGCCAGATTAATTAATTCTGTAGCGAGGGTGAGCGCAAGTCCTTCACCGCGAACCGATTCACTGATAGCAACACATTTAATAATATTCCCCGCTATCCCACCGCAGGCGATTAGCTGATCATCACGGGTGACGGTTATAAATACTTCCACCGTGGAATCAATGCTCAGGCCATTTTCTCGAAGAAAATGAGCGATGACAGCGATCTTCTTATTTTCCGAACGCTTAACCTGAGAAAATACGGTATTACCAAACATAGAGTTTCCTGTTGCTTGCCGCATGCGTGCAGTAGGATCACAATTGTTGTGATTTGTTGCATATCAATAACGTTTTATTTTCAATTGCTCGGCGCAACGCTTTAATCTTATTCGTATATATTTTTGCGTTGACGGAGTGATCGTAAGGAGTATTAAGGCGGGAAATCTTGACCTATTTCACAAAGAGTTATCAGAATTAAATAGACTTAATGGTTTTTATTTCCTTAATTATTTTTATTTGCATAAATAACGTGGTTTTTATTTGTTTAATTGATTTAATCCGTAGAATCTGCAACGATCTAATCCATAGTGGGTAGAAAACAAGGAAACATATTCATTACATTTCCCTGATGCTAGCCCATCTTTTCGTCGTAAAAAAGAGGAAATATCGATGTTTGGCAAACCAAATGTTAAAGAGTTTAGGTTTTTTAGCCGCATCGCATTTCCTTTACGAATATTTCTTTTATTACTCCTAGTCTCAACATTATTGGTTGCCGCGCTGGGGAAATATTTATCTGCCTCTTTTGAAGATTATCTCAGTAATCATGTCCGTGATATGGCTATGAATCAGGCCAAAATCATTGCTTCAATTGATAGTGTTGTCACGGCGGTGAAAAATAGAGATACCAAACGTCTTGCCATTATCGCCAATAAATTAGGTACCGGTTCGGATTTTGACTATGTTGTTATCGGGGATAAAAATTCTATCCGTTTATATCATCCTAATCCGGCCAAGATTGGCCTTCCAATGCAGTGGAGCAAGCCCGGTGCACTGGAGCGTGGAGAAAGTTATTTCATTACCGGTAAAGGCTCTATCGGTATGGCAATGCGCGCGAAAACGCCGATTTTTGATGAGCAGGGCAAAATTATTGGCGTTGTTTCACTTGGCTATTTAGTCAGCAAAATAGACAGCTGGCGGCTAGATTTTTTACTGCCTTTGGCGGGCGTGTTTGTTCTGATTCTGATTATCTTGATGTTGCTGTCGTGGATGTTTGCTTCGCATATTCGTCGGCAAATGTTAGGGATGGAACCGCGCCAAATAGCGCGCGTGGTTCGCCAGCAAGATGCGCTATTTGGCTCGGTATATGAAGGACTTATTGCGGTCGATCCCGAAGGGCTGATTACTGCGATCAACCGAAATGCGCGCAAAATGCTTGGATTAAGCTCGCCAGGAAGACAATGGCTGGGAAAACCTATCGAAGAGGTTGTTGATCCTGCGGGCTTTTTCACGGAACAGATTGAAGAAAAACGGCAGGATGTGATTTGCACGTTTAATGGCTTGAGCGTCATTGCTAACCGTGCGGCCATACATTTCGGCGATGAGCTATTGGGTGCCATTATTAGTTTCCGTAGCAAAGACGAAATTAGCACGCTTAACGCCCAGCTCACGCAGATAAAACAGTATGTTGAAAGCCTGCGCACGTTGCGCCATGAGCATCTTAATTGGATGTCGACGCTCAACGGGCTGTTACAAATGAAAGAATATGATCGTGCGTTGGCAATGGTAAAAGGTGAGTCACAGGCGCAGCAGCAGCTGATTGATAGTCTGAGAGGTTCTTTTGACGATCGTCAGGTTGCAGGGCTGCTTTTTGGCAAAGCGCAGCGCGCTCGTGAACTGGGGCTGACGTTCAATTTGGTTGAAGGCAGCCAGCTACGTCAGTTGCCTGAGGGGCTTGATAGCACTGAGTTTGCGGCTATCGTGGGTAATCTACTCGACAATGCTTTTGATGCTAGCCTGAAGAATTTGCAGGGTAATAAAACCGTCGAGCTGTATCTTAGCGACGAGGGCGAGGATGTGATTGTGGAAGTAGCCGATCAAGGATGTGGCGTTCCTGAGTCTTTACGTGAGGCTATTTTTGAGCAAGGGGTAAGCACCAAAACAGAAGACGCCGGTGAGCATGGCATTGGACTGTATCTGATCGCCAGCTACGTTGGCCGCTGTGGCGGTGTGATTACGTTAGAAGACAATGAACCTTGTGGAACTTTATTTTCCGTATTTATTCCGAAAGTGAAAAAGACTTATGACACAACCAATAACGATTCTGATTGTTGAAGACGAGACTCCGCTAGCAGAGATGCATGCAGAGTTTATTCGCCATTTCCACGGCTGTGGTCAGGTATGGTTGGCGGGAAATCTTGCTCAGGCCAGAATGATGATTGAGCGATTCAAACCCGATTTGATCTTGCTGGATAACTATTTGCCCGATGGTAAAGGCATCACGCTATTGCACGAATTAACTCAGGCTCGTTTCCCTGGTGGCGTGGTCTTTACCACCGCGGCGAGCGATATGGATACGGTGTCAGAAGCGGTGCGCTGCGGCGTATTCGACTATTTAGTGAAGCCGATTGCCTACGAGCGCATGGGGCAAACGCTTGAACGCTACCATGTACGCAAGCGAATGCTCGCTAACAGCGATAGCGCCAGCCAGCGTCAGATTGATGATATGTTCAATGCCTATGCACGTGGCGAGCAGAAAGAAGAGTTGCCAGTTGGCATCGATGCATTGACCTTAGATAAGGTGCAGAAGTTATTTGCCGATCCGGATGCGCGTCATACCGCTGAAACCGTTGCACAAGAGCTTAAGCTAAGCCGAACAACAGCACGGCGCTACTTAGAGTTTTGCGCGGGCCGCCATCTGATTATGGCTGAAATTGTGTATGGAAAAGTTGGCCGCCCACAGCGAACCTATAGAGCGCCAGAAATGGTCAAAAATGGCTGATGAATGGGCCGATTGTTGATAGGTAGCTGGCTGAAAATACAAAAAACACATGCTTAATGCAGATCTGATGCGCTACGGCTCAATCTTTATGTATTTCACGGTTTCAAAATGGTCGCTACCTGTATATACTCACAGCAAAACTGTATAAACAAACAGGTGGTGGAATGAAAGCACTTACAGCCAGACAGCAGGAAGTCTACGATCTGATTCGTGACCATATTGAACAAACTGGCATGCCGCCAACCCGCGCTGAAATTGCTCAGCGCTTGGGATTCCGCTCTCCTAATGCGGCAGAAGAACATTTAAAAGCGTTGCAGCGTAAGGGCGTTATCGAGATCGTTTCCGGCGCTTCACGTGGTATTCGTCTTTTGATGGAAGATGAAACGGGCCTGCCTTTAATTGGCCGCGTGGCAGCCGGTGAGCCCCTGTTAGCGCAAGAACATATTGAAGGCCACTATCAAGTGGATCCTGCTCTGTTTAAGCCAAATGCAGATTTCTTACTGCGTGTTAACGGTATGTCGATGCGCGATATCGGTATTTTAGACGGTGATTTGCTGGCCGTGCATAAAACTCAGGATGTGCGTAATGGCCAGGTTGTGGTTGCGCGTATCGAAGATGAAGTGACGGTTAAGCGTCTGAAAAAACAAGGCAATATTGTTCAGCTGTTGCCAGAAAACAGCGACTTCGAGCCTATCGTTGTTGACCTGCGTGAGCAAAACTTCACGATCGAAGGTTTAGCGGTGGGCGTTATTCGCAACGGCGACTGGATCTAAAACTTCGCCTGTTGTGTTTGACATCACACCGATAGATTAAGCCCCTTAATTGGGGCTTTTTTATGCGGCATATTTATTCAGGTTTGCAGCCGCTTTGTGTTGAGATAACGGATAGGCCATCTGGAATGAATTCAAAAAATGAAAATGCTTACACCAACCGATAAGGCGCTGTGGGTCCTCGCACTACCGATGATCCTATCGAATATCTCTGTTCCGCTATTAGGGCTAGTCGATACCGCGGTGATTGGGCACTTGGATAGCCCCGTTTATCTTGGTGGCGTAGCCGTTGGCGCGATGGCGACGTCATTCTTATTCATGCTGCTGCTATTTTTACGCATGAGTACCACGGGGCTAACTGCGCAAGCATTCGGTGCAGGGGACAAAACGGCGCTGGCTCGTGCGCTGGTGCAGCCGATGCTCTTAGCGTTGCTGGCTGGGTTCGCTATTATTGCGCTGCGGCAGCCTTTGATTAACGGCGTACTACGAATTGTTGGCGGTCATGAGGATGTGCTGGAGCAGGCTCGCCTGTTTATGCAGATTCGCTGGCTTGGTGCGCCAGCGACGCTGGCGAACCTTGTTATTCTTGGCTGGCTGTTAGGCGTTCAATATGCCCGTGCGCCGGTTATATTGCTGGTTGTGGGCAACGTTATTAACATCACGCTCGACCTGTGGTTTGTTGTTGGACTGGGCTGGAAGGTGCCTGGCGCAGCAAGTGCTACGGTGATTGCCGACTACGCGACATTTTTACTGGGGATCGGCCTTGTTTGGCACGTGATGAAACTGCGTGGCCTACATCTGGAATATTTCCGCAACGCGTGGCGTGGAAACCTCCGCCGCCTGTTGGCGTTAAACCGCGACATCATGCTGCGCTCTTTGCTGCTGCAACTATGCTTTTCATCGCTGACGATTCTGGGTGCCAGAATGGGAAGTGAAGTGGTGGCGGTGAATGCAGTACTGATGAATTTGCTGACGTTTACCGCCTACGCGCTAGATGGTTTTGCTTATGCAGTGGAAGCCCATTCAGGGCAGGCCTATGGTGCACGCGACGGTCGTAAACTGCAGAAAATTTGGCATTCTGCCTGTCGGCAGGCGGGTATTGTGGCGGTATTCTTTGCCATGCTATACGCCGTATTTGGCCAACAAATCATCCAGATATTAACCTCGTTGCCAGAAGTACAATCGTTGGCATTGCACTATCTGCCATGGCAAATTGTGTTACCACTGCTGGGCGTATGGTGTTACCTGCTGGATGGCATGTTTATTGGTGCGACGCGCGGTGCTGAAATGCGTAATAGCATGGCCGTTGCCGCTGCGGGTTATGGTTTAACATTGTTCACGCTCCCTTGGCTGGGTAATCACGGTTTATGGCTGGCTTTAGCCGTATTTTTATCGTTGCGCGGGATTTCATTATGGATTGTCTGGCGGCGTCATTGGCGGGAAAAAACATGGTTTCCTTCCAGTAATATTGAATTAAATTAGGTTGTTATAGCGTTAAATAATGAGGGCAATGTGATAATTCCGATAGTTTTTGCATTGCCCTAAAATGACGCGTTATTAATATTTGCTTACATTCTAGGTGGAAAAAATTATTCTTCGCTTATCCTCTGTTTTCTCTCTGCTTTTATGCTTTTTTGTGAAAGATTTTCATTAAATATTATCGATTATCTAGCTGAAAATATTTTTATGCTCAGTATCCGCTAGTCTTAATGGTGAACGTTAACTGATGCCTCACATCGCAGTTATTATTAATTTAATCGAGTACAGATGTGTGGGGAATATATTCCATTACATAAGTGATACGGAGTTATTATGAATAAAGATCAAGCGAGCGGTAACTGGAAGCAGTTTAAAGGGACAGTGAAAGAAAAATGGGGCAAGTTAACCGACGATGATCTTACCGTAATCGAAGGGAAACGCGATCAGCTGGTAGGTAAAATCCAAGAACGCTACGGCTATCAGAAAGAAGCCGCTGAGAAAGAAGTCAAAGCGTGGGAAGATCATAATAAATATCGTTGGTGATATTTAAACTTGTTTGCCTAAATAATCACTCTGCAAATACGCATTATAAATAAAGAACGGATACGAATATTAAAACGGAAAATTTTCCATTGTTGATATTCCTTTATTAATAATGTGCCACTGCTGATATTTATTGCAGATGATTAAAAAAAGAGCCGCAGATGCGGCTCTTTTTTATGCGTTATTTAAACGCTATTTTTTCTTTTTTGGTTCGGAATGATCGTGATGACATGTATCACGATTATCGCAAGACTCAATTTTCCCACAGTCTCTGCATAAACCATGCGCTTCTACCACGCTATGCTGGAGTGAGAACCCCGTCAGTGCCGCAAGCTTTTCTAAATGTTCCTGCACATCCTGCGTTGTTTGCTCAGTCACCTGCCCACAGCGATGGCAAATAAATAATGCAGACGTATGGCTAGGCTCTTCGATGTGATGACACATTACGTAGCTATTGGTGGACTCCACTTTGTGAATGAAGCCTTGTTCTAGCAAAAAGTCGAGAGCGCGATAAATAGTCGGCGGCTTAGCCTGTGGCTCAGAAACACGGAGTAAATCCAGTAAATCGTAAGCACTGATAGTGCCTTTTTGGCAGGCCATCAGACGCAACACCTCCATTCTTTGCGGAGTCAGTCGAACATTGCGTTGCAGACAAATCTCTTCTGCCTGTGCGAGCAGTCGCTCTAACGAGGTTGTGGTCATGATGTTTTGCTTCCGGCCAAGCTAATAGGGTGCCGCTATTTTAACATAATTATACCCGTCATACTTCAAGCTGCATTTTTGTTGGCTGCATTTGCTCACCCAAAATAAAACGGGCTGAGAGGGGATTCCCGTCAGCCCGCTTTTACTTAAGGCGGCAGTGGCAAATATTCAATCTGTTATTTGATTTCAGATTGATGTGCATAGGCGTCGCCGTTATTCAGATTATTGATAACAGTTGCGCGTTGATCTTGTGCACTTAGCTGTGAAAACGTTGCGCTACCGTGGACGGTAGAACTAGCGATACCGGCTTCATGCAGTTTTTGTTTAGCCATCATCTGATGAGCGTAAGCAGAGCCGTTGCGGTTTGAATATGCCAAGGTGCTTTGTTCAGCTGGGCTGAGGTCAGAAAATGATTGAGCGAAAGCCGAACCCGTTAATGTAAGAGCAACAATAGCAGACAGTAAAATTGAAGTTTTCATGATTTTCTCTTCTTTAAATTTTTTGAAGTAGGTCAGGGCACGCGGTGGCGACTCACTGACCTACTTTGCAGGTTTTAATAATAAATTCAGTTCTGTATGGCACTGGGCAATGCCGATTATTTATTAATAGTGATCTGATGAGCTTGAGCACTACCGTTGTTCAAATGATTGACGACGGTTGCGCGTTGTTCGCTAGCAGTCATTTCTGAAAAGCTTTGTGCAAAAGCAGAACCCGCAAGGGCTAGGGTCATTAGTACGGTCAAAGTGATAGTTTTCATGGTGTCATCTCGCTAAATATGTGATCTAGATACTGATTTAATAGACCAGTCGTCTAGTTAAAGGGTAAAAAATAATGCCAAACGTTTTCACGCAGGCATTCATTGTGCTGCGATTGTCTCTTTAAATGGTGCCGGGCTTCAGCAAGCGTTCCGTACGCTGCATGGCTGAAACAAACGGTGCATCAGATCTGTTGACCTTAGCCCGTAACGCTGCGCCTAACCATAAAGAGTATAGTGAATCTGCGAGTAGTTCGGGGGATTCTTCAATCACCAGCGACCCTTCTTCAACGCCAGACTCGATACTCGACTGCAACTGGGCGATGACGCGTGTGATACCAGAATCTAATGCTTCACGCATGACCTCTGATAAATCACTGACTTCACCTGCCAGTTTTACGACTAAGCACTTGCTGTGGCATACCGTTTCACAGCTTTGCGCCATCCAATGTGAGAAATAATCTAACAAATGCTGACGCTGTGTCTTTTGCCCATCCGAAAACTTCTCTTTCAGCATGATCACGTAATCGCTGAAATAACGGGTAAGCATAGCTTCACCAAACTTCTCTTTAGACTTGAAGTAATGGTAGAACGAACCTTTTGGTACCCCTGCGGTAGCCAGAAGCTCATTTAAACCCATCGCCGTAAAGCCAAGGTTTAAAATCAATTCTTCACCCACATCTAAGATGTGTTCGCAGGTGTTGTTGGTCGTGCTTGTCGTTTTGTTCATGTGAGTTACTATAGTAGACCGGTTGGTCTAAGTCAATAATCAAGTAAATCTGTGAACCAGATCACATGTGTATGGATTAGTTTACACAGGGTAACGCCAGCCACAGTCGCTAATGGCTGTAAGAGTATCTCAGTTCTGGCGAAAAATCAGGTATCTCACGTTTTCTCAAGCAGGGGGCTTGAGCCTCTGGCTGCTAAACATGAGCGCGGAAGTCTGTGGGTTCAGCTCAAATTCACGGTATACTTGCCCAATATCCACGGTGATACTGTTTTTTCTAGGCACCGTATCTGATTCAAACTGACTGAAATCCTGAGAATAATGACCCAAAACGCCAATAATCCTTCTTCTGCTATGCCATTCAGCCAGAGTCGCTTTTCCGTTGCGCCGATGCTGGATTGGACCGATCGCCACTGCCGCTATTTTCATCGCAAGCTGACTAAACAGACCCTTTTATATACCGAGATGGTGACAACAGGCGCCATTATTCACGGTAAAGGCGACTACTTAGCCTACAGCGAAGAAGAGCATCCGTTGGCGTTGCAACTGGGAGGAAGCGATCCTGAAGCCTTGGCGCATTGTGCGCGCTTGGCTGAGCAGCGTGGCTATGATGAGATTAACCTCAACGTAGGCTGCCCTTCAGATCGTGTTCAAAATGGTCGTTTTGGCGCTTGCCTGATGGGCGAAGCCCAACTGGTTGCCGACGGCATTAAAGCGATGCGTGACGTAGTTTCTATTCCTGTGACCGTGAAAACGCGTATTGGTATTGACGATCAGGATAGCTACGAGTTTTTGTGCGATTTTATCGGCATAGTTTCAGGTAAAGGCGAGTGTAATAGTTTCACAGTACATGCGCGTAAAGCGTGGCTCTCAGGCCTAAGCCCGAAAGAAAACCGTGAAATCCCGCCGCTCGATTATGAGCGTGTTTATCAGTTAAAACGTGACTTCCCGCATCTAAACATCGCCATCAACGGCGGTGTGAAAACGTTGGAAGAAGCCAAAATTCATCTACAACATCTGGACGGCGTGATGATGGGGCGCGAAGCCTATCAAAGCCCAAGCATTTTGGCGCATGTTGATCGCGAGTTATTTGATCCCACTGTCGAAGTGCCGAACAGCATTGATGTGGTACGTTCTTTGTATCCGTATATTGAACGTGAATTGGCTAATGGAACCTATCTGGGCCATATCACGCGTCATATCCTCGGTATATTCCAGAGCATTCCTGGTGCTCGCCAATGGCGTCGTCATCTGAGCGAAAATGCGCACAAGGCGGGAGCTGGCGTTGAAGTGGTTGAAGCCGCGTTGCAATTTGTTAGTCAATCACGTGGTGAATAAAACTAAATTTTAGTAAAACTCATCAGGCGCTGTTGCATAAGCTACAGCGCTATCTCGTAAAATCATATAGTTACGTAATTTCTATTCTTGGCATGATTCTTGTAAATCACTGAGTAGTCGACGGTATCACCGTTGTATTTCACTCAGGAGATCACCATGTTGGAAGTCCTCTTTATTCTTGGCTTTTTTGTCATGCTGATGGTGACCGGAATTTCAATTCTCGGCATTATCGCCGCCGTGGCCGTTGCCACACTATTCATGCTGTTTGGTGGCCTATTTGTGATGGTCTTTAAACTGCTGCCGTGGATTGCTTTGGCTATTGTGGTGGTGTGGATTTATCGCTCTATGCAGAAGCCACAGACGAGGCGTTATTATTAGGTATCTATTCTATGCTCGTTCGGCGAAGAGTTTCGTCCGCCTGAATGCATAAGCTTTCCCATGAATCACAGATGTAGGCGTCCGACGAAAGGTTGCTGGCGCGCAACCTCTCGACTCTCGCGCTTTTCACTGAGTCGCTTGCCAGACCGGTCTCGGAGCGCACATCCTGTGCGCCCTCAACCTGCCGCCAGCTTCCCTGCTGGCGGCTCTGAGACGGTGTCATTAAACATAGTTTTTCACTGTGATTACATCGGTAACTACTCTGGTATCAACAAACTCGATCCCTGTGTTCCGCGACTTTGCAGGGTTTCGTGGGCTTTTCTTGCATCCGCTAAAGCAAATTTTTGCGCATCCGGCACATCCACGTTAATCGCGCCGCTGGCGATCAGCGAAAAGAGTTCGTGACTGGCGCTGAGTAAATCCTGATGGTTATTGATGTAACCGTTGAGAGAAGGGCGCGTGACATACAGCGATCCTTTCTGATTTAAAATCCCCAAATCGACGCCGGTAACGGGGCCAGAGGCGTTGCCGAAACTCACCATCAGGCCACGTTTTTTCAGGCTATCGAGTGAGGCCAGCCAAGTGCTTTTCCCCACCGAGTCGTACACGACGCTGACTTTTTCACCCTGAGTCAGTTCGGACACGCGTTGGGCAATGTCTTCGGTTTGATAATTAATGGTTGCCCATGCCCCCGCCTGTTTGGCGCGCTCTGCTTTGGCATCGGAGCCCACGGTGCCAATCAGTTTGGCGCCGAGCGCTTTTGCCCACTGGCAGGCGATTTGGCCGACGCCACCGGCTGCGGCATGGAATAAGAAGACTTCACCTGCTTTAATTTCATAGGTTTGACGCAGCAAATAGTGCACGGTTAGCCCTTTTAAGAAAGCGGCCGCACCCTGTTCAAAACTAATGGCTTCAGGAAGCAGCGCAACCTTCTCGGCTGGCACGTTATGAACGGTGCTGTAGGCGCCGAGCGAGCTTTGCGCATAAACCACGCGATCGCCCACTTCAATGCTGGTTACGCCAGCGCCCACTTTTGTCACGACGCCAGCCGCTTCGGTTCCTAGCCCTGATGGAAACTGGGGGACTGGGTACAGTCCGCCACGAATATAGGTGTCAATGTAGTTGATTCCGATTGCTTTATTGCTGATTTGTACTTCACCAGCCGCGGGATCCTTTGGAGTAAACTCTACATATTCAAGAACTTCTGGCCCGCCATGGGCGTTAAACTGGATACGTTTTGCCATCGTCTTTCCTCAGATGCATAGTGTCATTGTTATAATCGAAAATCGGGCACATTCAGGTATACTGACGCGTCTTTCATTAACAGGTAAAGCATTCCCACTATGGCAGGAAATAAACCCACCAACAAATCAAACGAGACCCCGCGCGACAGGCAGATGGAGGGGCTCAAGCTACCACCACATTCGCTGGAAGCGGAACAGTCCGTGTTGGGCGGGTTGATGCTGGACAACGAGCGCTGGGATAACGTGGCAGAACGCGTCGTCGCCAACGATTTCTACAGCCGTCCACACCGCCTAATCTTTACTGAAATGCAACGCTTGCTAGAAATGAGCAAGCCTATCGACCTGATCACGCTGTCTGAATCATTAGAACAGCGTGGTGAATTAGAATCGGTGGGCGGATTCGCTTATCTCGCTGAGCTATCGAAAAACACCCCAAGTGCGGCAAACATCGGTGCCTATGCTGATATCGTGCGTGAACGTGCGGTAGTTCGCGATATGATCTCCGTAGCCAACGAGATCGCCGATGCAGGCTATGATCCGCAAGGCCGCAGCAGCGAAGATCTGCTGGATCTTGCCGAGTCTCGCGTATTCCAGATTGCTGAGAATCGTGCAAATAAAGACGAAGGGCCAAAAAGCGTCGATCGTATTCTTGAACAAACGGTCGCGCGAATTGAGCAGCTCTATCAGACGCCGCATGATGGTGTGACTGGCGTTGATACCGGCTATCAGGATCTGAACAAGAAAACCGCTGGGTTGCAGCGCTCTGATTTGATTATTGTGGCGGCACGTCCATCGATGGGGAAAACCACCTTTGCGATGAACCTGTGTGAAAACGCCGCGATGACGCAGGATAAACCAGTGCTAATTTTCAGTCTGGAAATGCCCGGCGAACAGATCATGATGCGTATGCTGGCTTCCTTGGCTCGCGTCGACCAAACCAAAATTCGTACCGGCCAGTTAGATGATGAAGATTGGGCGCGAATTTCCAGCACCATGGGGATTCTGCTGGAAAAACGGAACATGTATATCGATGATTCCTCCGGCCTAACCCCAACGGAAGTGCGTTCACGCGCGCGCCGTATTTTCCGCGAGCATGACGGCCTTAGCCTAATCATGATCGACTACCTACAGTTGATGCGGGTTCCGTCTTTATCCGACAACCGTACCTTGGAAATCGCGGAAATTTCTCGTTCACTCAAAGCGTTAGCGAAAGAGTTACAGGTTCCGGTAGTGGCGCTGTCTCAGCTTAACCGCTCCTTGGAGCAGCGTGCTGATAAACGCCCGGTTAACTCCGACCTGCGTGAATCGGGCTCAATCGAGCAGGATGCCGACTTGATCATGTTTATCTATCGTGACGAGGTTTATCACGAGAATAGTGATTTAAAAGGCATTGCGGAGATTATTCTGGGTAAACAGCGTAACGGCCCAATCGGTACGGTTCGCTTAACCTTTAACGGCCAGTTCTCACGCTTCGACAACTATGCAGGCCCGCAGTACGACGACGAATAATCGAACGAGCAGCAGCTCTAAGCTCGTTCAGAAGTAGATGTATTTATTAACTCATTTGAGAAATCGGGAAGGAATAGAAATGAAAGCGGCAACCGCAGTCATTGATCGCCGCGCTCTGCGACACAACTTTCAGCAAATTCGTCAATTTGCGCCGCACAGCCGACTGATAGCCGTTGTAAAAGCCAATGCTTACGGGCACGGGCTTTTAGAAACTGCCAAAACGTTAAAAGATGCAGACTGCTATGGCGTAGCGCGTATCGGTGAGGCGCTGAAACTGCGTTCAGGCGGCATCGTGAAACCTATCCTGATGCTGGAAGGTTTTTTCTCTGCCGATGATTTGCCGGTTTTAGTCGCCAATAATATCGAGACGGCCATTCATAGCGATGAGCAATTGCAGGCCTTAGAAGAGGCCGATTTAGAGCGCCCGATTAAGGTTTGGATGAAACTCGACACGGGCATGCACCGTTTGGGCGTGCGCCCAGAGCAGGCGGAAGCTTTCTATAAGCGTCTTTCCAACTGCCGAAACGTTGAGCAGCCCGTGAATATCATGAGCCACTTTAGCCGTGCGGATGAGCCAGAAACGGGAATGACTGAAGCTCAACTGGCCTGTTTCGATGCATTCGCGACGGGTAAGCCTGGCTTGCAATCAATTGCGGCTTCCGGCGGTATTCTGCTGTGGCCCCAGTCGCACCGCGATATGGTGCGCCCGGGGATTATCCTGTATGGCGTATCGCCTTTGGCAGAACCTTATGCCGATCACTACAGTTTACAGCCGGTGATGACGCTAAAATCTAGCCTGATTGCCGTGCGTGAGCACAAAGCCGGTGAGCCCGTTGGCTATAACGGAACTTGGGTCAGCCAGCGTGATACTCGTTTAGGCGTGGTCGCGATTGGCTATGGCGATGGTTATCCGCGCAGTGCGCCTTCGGGAACCCCTGTGTTGCTGAATGGCCGTGAGGTGCCGATTGTTGGCCGCGTATCGATGGATATGATTTCAGTCGATTTAGGTCCTGAAGCCAAAGATAAAGTGGGCGATGAAGTGGTGCTGTGGAGTGCTGAACTACCGGTTGAGAAGATTGCTAGCTATACGGGGATCAGTGCTTACGAATTGATTACCAAGCTAACTCCACGTGTGACGATGGAGTATGTCGGCGAGTAACTGCTAGGCTTAACCCCCTCCCAACCTCCCCCTTGTCAGGGGGAGGAGCCGATCGAGTGCTTGAATAATATCGAGAACAGGTCTGCTCCCTCCCCTGCGAAGGGGAGGGCTGGGGTGGGGTCAGTTTTTCAGATATTCTTACAGCGACGCTTCGTAAATCTTACGGCTATCTTCCAGCGTGATATCACTGTTTTCACCCAGTGCAGTCATACCGTGCTCTTCCAGTTTTGCCAGCAGGCCTGGGATGGAGCTAGCGTCAACACCGTAATCTTTCAGATACGTTTTAATACCCATTTCTTCGAAGAATTTACGCGTAGCGGCAATCGCTGCATCAATGCGCTGTTCTTCATTACCTTCACGAATATTCCATACGCGCTCTGCATATTGCAGCAGCTTAGCGTGTTTCTGTTGGCGTTTTGCTTGCAGCAGAGAAGGCAGTACCACGGCTAAGGTCTGTGCGTGATCCATACCGTGCATTGCGGTCAGTTCATGACCCAGCATATGCGTTGCCCAGTCCTGTGGCACACCTGCACCGATCAGACCGTTCAGCGCCATGGTGGCACTCCACATAATGTTGGCACGAACGTCATAATTTTCAGGTTCAGCCAGTGCGCGTGGGCCTTCTTCGATCAGGGTCAACAACAGACCTTCTGCGAAACGATCCTGCACTTTAGCGTCAACAGGGTAAGTCAGATATTGCTCAACGGTATGCACAAACGCATCCACTACGCCGTTTGCCACCTGATGAGCTGGCAGGGTGTAGGTTACAACAGGATCCAAAATAGCGAACTGAGGCATCACGAATGGAGACTGGAATGCACGTTTGTCTCCCGTTGCACGGCGAGTGATAACCGCACCTTTATTCATTTCGGAACCGGTCGCTGGCAAGGTTAATACCGCAGCCAATGGGATTGCGCTGGTGATTTTGCTGCCGTAGGTTTCAAGAATGTCCCAAGGCTCACCGACGTAGTTTGCCGCTGCGGCAATGAACTTGGTGCCATCAATAACGGAACCGCCGCCGACAGCCAGCAGGAAATCGATTTTCTCGTTGTGAACCACTTCAACGCATTTCATCAGCGTTTCGTAAGACGGGTTTGGCTCAATGCCGCCGAATTCAAATACGTGTAAACCTTTCAGCGCCGCATGAACCTGATCCAAAACGCCGGTGCGTTTTACGCTGCCGCCGCCGTAGGTGATCAGGATGCGTGCATTTTCTGGCACTTCATTGCGCAGGTTAGCGATTTGGCCTTCGCCGAACAGAACTTTAGTTGGGGTGTGGAGTGTAAAATTTTGCATTGAAATCTGCCTCAGTGTTTATTTTGATTCGTTATGCTTTGGCCGTCGACGCCATTGCATTTTCTGAATGCTATTCTGGGCGTAATGAGCGTATGGCTCAATGCTCATTTCTGTTGATGACTTGCCTATTTCTACAATCAACTGTAGAAATAGAGATGTATTTGGCATCATTCATTGCACTTTATTTGGTTCGGCGGGGATTGGTCAATGTTAATCGATGAGCGGTGGACACAGCTTGCACAGCAGCTAAGCCGTCAGGTGGCTCAGCCTGGAGTGAGTGCGTCACCGATTGAGAATGTAAAAATAATCTATGCAAATCAGCATCAGCCGCGTACGCCGGTGATGTATGAGCCTTGTATTATCATTGTGTTGCAAGGGCATAAAGTGGGCTATCTCGGTGAGCAGGTGTTTCGCTACGACCCCACTAATTATCTGCTGATGACACTGCCATTACCCTGCGAATGCGAGACGTTTGCCACCCCAGATGAGCCGCTGATCGGTTTATCAGTGCGGGTAAACACCAGCATGTTGCAGGATCTCTTAATGGATATCGGTGACGGTTTGGCCGCCAAGCAGCGCTGCCAGTCGAGCGGTGTGAAGTCGGTATCTTTGGATGAGTCGATGTTTTGTGCCACTGAGCGCTTGGTCGACGCAATGGCTAATCCATTACAGGCGCGTGTATTAGGGCCGCAAATTGTGCGCGAAATGCTGTTCCACGCGCTGTGTGGAGACGGTGGCGAAGCGCTACAGGCATTAGCTAACCGTCACAGCCACTTCAGTCAGATCGCTAAGGCACTGCGCCTGATTGAACAACAGTACTCAGATAGCCTAAACGTTGATTTGCTGGCGCAGGAAGTGAATATGAGCGTTTCTGCGTTTCATCATAACTTCAAGGCCGTTACGGCAACCTCTCCGCTGCAATATATCAAATCCTTCCGCTTGCATAAGGCGCGGATGATGATGTTGCATGACGGGCTAAAAGCCAGCACTGCGGCCATTCGCGTTGGTTATGAGAGCGCCTCGCAGTTTAGCCGTGAATATAAACGTTTCTTCGGTAATACGCCGAGTGAGCAAATGACGCGCTACCGTGAAGGTGGCTTGAGCATTGTTGAGCGATAAAAACGAATTTTGCCGCAGGAGTGGTCTGCCATGATTGAAAAGGAATATCTGTTAGCCGGTATGTGGGTGCGAGAGCATCGTGTATCGGTACCGCTGAACTGGTTTGATGAAAATGATCCGCGCCGTATTACGGTTTTTGCGCGAGAGTTATCAGAGGGCGGAAAAGCAGCAGAAGATTTGCCATGTTTGCTGTTTTTACAAGGCGGCCCAGGTGGAAAATCGCCGCGACCGACTAGCAAAGGCGGATGGTTAGGCGAGGCGCTGAAAAGCTTTCGCGTGATCTTGCTTGATCAACGTGGCACGGGGCAGAGCAGCAGGATCGAATCGAGCGTGATCCGCAATATGGACGTGGATCAAACCGCTGACTATCTCAGATATTTCCGCGCTGATTCTATTGTGGCAGATGCCGAGCATCTGAGAAAAACGCAGTTTGGTGGCCGTAAATGGAGCACCTTAGGGCAGAGTTTTGGTGGCTTTATCACCCTGACTTATTTATCTCAGGCCCCAGAAGGTCTTGATGCCTGCTATATCACCGGTGGTCTACCCTCAATTAAACCCGATGCCGAGCAGCTGTATCAGCGCACCTATCAGAAGCTGAAAGAAAAGAATCAGATTTTCTTCTCGCGCTATCCCCACATGCAGCAGCAAATCAACCGGATTGCGGACGTGCTCAACGAGCAGGATGTGTATCTGCCCGATGGCGATATCCTCACCGTACAGCGTCTGCAAACGCTGGGTATTCAGTTAGGCATGAGTGAAGGCTATGAGAATTTGCTGTGGCTGTTTGACGAAGCCTTCAATCATGAAGGTGAGCTGAGCGATACGTTCTTATCGCAGGTGATGCATCTCACCGGCTTCACCGAGCATCCTCTGTATGCTGTACTGCATGAAAGTATTTATGCTGATAACCACAGTGGGGCGACTCACTGGGCAGCGCAGCGCGTGCATGACACGCTGCCTGAGTTTCAAGCCGACTGCCGTCCGCTGATGCTAACGGGTGAGATGATCTATCCGTGGATGTTTGATGAAATGCAGTGTTTACGACCGTTCCGCGATGCGGTTCACCAGTTGGCGCAGCGTTCGGAATGGCAACCGTTGTACGACGTGGAGCGCTTGGCTGCCAATACGGTGCCTGTGGTTGCGGCGGTTTATTACAATGACATGTATGTAGATGTTGGTTTATCGCTGGAAACGGCCAAGCATATTGGCAACGTAGAAACGTGGATCACCAGTGAATTTGAACACAATGGTCTGCGTGTAGGGAACGTATTTGCTCATCTGCGTCAGATGATGGCGCTACGCGGCGTGAATTAAAGCCCCTTTATTTTCAAACATAAAATTCAAACGTAACATTCAAACGTAAAAAAACCCGCCAATGGCGGGTTTTTTATGACTCATACTCACCAGACATTCTCTAAGCGTAAAGCTTAGAAGAAAAGGTCTTAGAAGTAGTAGTTAACACCAGCGGTGAAATCGTGGGTAGCCACTTTAACTTTGGAAGCTTGTGCAGTTGCATCGCCAGCGTCCAGGTATTTGTAGCCCAGATCCAGATCCAGGTGGTTGTTGATAGCGTAAGAAACACCAGTACCAACGCTCCACGCGAAGTTGTCACCGTTACCAGAGTGGCTTGCGCCATCCTGAGTGTTTTTCAGGTTTACGTTAGCGTAACCGATACCAGCACTGATGTATGGAGTGAAAGCAGTGTCGGTATTGATGTCGTAGTAACCGTTCAGCATAGCGGTCTGCAGACGTACACGGTTGTGAGTACGAGTGTTGTCAGCTTTGATGAAATGGTCGGTATCAGTAGTATCACGGAATGAATAATCTAATTCTGCACGAATTGGCAGGTTGAATTCATTCTGGAAGTTATAACCGAATACCAGGCCAGCGGTGCCAGCTTGTTTGGTGTCACGCGGTACGCTGCTGCCAGTTGCAGATTTCTGACCGTGGATTTGCTCCAGGCTGGTACCCATTTTAGCACCGGCATAATAGCCAGTGTTTTCAGAGTTAGCAGCAAAAGCAGAAACAGAAGTTGCTAAGCCGATAATTACGGCCAGGCTAGTTAATTTTTTCATGATAGATTCCAACTTAATAAGTATTTTACTTGTGAAACTATATCATCATGTGACAGTTGTCACAAAAATGAAGACGCTAGATAATAATAGCGATCCCTGTACGAAAATTGAATCATTTTTTTATCAATAAAATCAAACAGTAGTGTTTTATGTGTGAGTTTGTTTAGTTTTTGTTTAGAGAAAATCCACTTCTGGTAGGAATAGTCTTATTTATAACGTTTACAAGCGATTGATATTTAATCATCATAATTTCGCTATGAGCTTAAAATAAACATCTCTTATTCTTTCATGTAATGAGTAAATTTATGTATAGAAAGCATGGCTGGAAATTTACTTATTTTTATTATTTTGGAATATGACGATAAATAACATTATTTCTCGTTTAAAGAATAAATATTCGTTAAATAGGATTTAGTTTAAATATATCCATAGCTAAGAAGTTTCTTGAAATGAAAATAAATCCGCACGAATATTTATATAATTCATGCAGATACAAAATGTGATCGGAGTCACTTTTACAGCCGTATCGTTGACAGGTTATGCATCCATATCGCTGGCACAAACTTGGTTACGACCTGCCGTTTTGGCTCTATACAGGCGTTTATCGGCCTGCGACTGTAGGCTTTCGATGTTGCAACTCGTCGTTCCAGAACAGGCAGAAACACCCATTGATGCGGTGACCTCTACGGTTCTGCCATCAGAAAGCATCAGATTTTGGCGATTAAACTGTGCATGAATACGTTCGGCAATCGCCACCGCCTCCGAAAGCACGGCGTTTGGCAGCATGATGCAGAACTCCTCGCCGCCAATGCGGCCAATGATGTCCTGCTTGCGTAGCATCGATGTCATTGTGTCTGCGGCATGTTTAAGCGCCAGATCGCCAACATGATGGCCATAGACATCATTGATATTCTTAAACTTATCTAAATCAACCTGAATGATAGCCATGGAACGCCCGTAGCACTGACCTTTGCGCGTTATCTCTTCGGCTTTATCAAAGAAACCACGACGGTTAAGCAGTTCGGTTAGCGGATCATGTTCCGCGCGCCAGCTCAGCCGATTCTGTAAGGTTTCCATATTGCGCACCAGCCGTGATATGACGTAATGGGTGCCAATCAGCGTGATAACAAAGAGGCACCATAGTGCGACCAGCGTCAGACTGATGCGCCCATACTGATCCTGTAAGCCTTGGCGCAAGGATTGCAGACTAATCAAGGTGATATTCGGATTTTCCATACGGGTAAACGTCACAAAGCTGGTGCCGATACGGGTTGTCCCTTCGCTTTGCTTTAATACGGCTTTTTGCAGCGAGAGCCTTTGTGCTTCAGAAAAGTATTTACCGCGATACCAGTTGGCATCGGAAGATGTGATCGGCTCAAAGTGACTGTCGTACAGCATAAAAACGCTGTGTGGATGGGAAGGCAGCGCCGCTTGCAGATAGTAATTTAGCCGCTTAATTGAGAAATCCATTCCCAGAATCCCCCACCAACGATCGCCATAATCGACCGGCGCAGTTGCACTGATCAGCATCCCATCTTGCTGATTGTCAAACATGCGGCTCCAAAATGCTTTTCGGTGCGGATTTGCCTCTGGAGCCGCCATCGGGAAGTAAGGTCGCGCTAACATATGCGTATACAGTCCTGAAATCAGTGACTTGTCTCGTGGTGGCGTTGAAGACAGGTAGAAGCCTGAGCGCGAAATATAGTAAATACGCGGCTGTAATGCCTGATTAAGATTGGTGAGCGGCAGTAACGCTTTGAGACGCATCGCAGCATTGATTTCTGTTAGCCACAAATCGTTATTCGGACGGTCGCTTGAGGGGAGTAGACCAATTTGACTGTCACCGATCCCGTTGAGCGGTGGAGACGCCGAATGGCTATGACCCGTTTGCCAGATATCCTGCACGCGCAACGTGGCCATTTCAGCTTCAAGCAGCCGTTTTTGCTCTGGCATGATGGGCTGAGAAAGCATATAGCGCATGTAATTACGTAAGAAAAGCAGGTTATCCAAACGAAACTGCATGCGGCTTCCAAGCTGTGCGCTCACGTTTTCCAGTCGGTTTAATTGACTTGCCTGATAGCCGTTGTTTAGCACTTGCCCCTGACGCCAGAAAAGCAACGATGTAAAAATGAAGACAGCAAAGAAGCAGATATTAATAATCCTTTGCGGGGTAAATCGTCGGCTGCACTGGGGCGTTGCGGGGGTATCGGACAAACCGTTCTCCTGATTGATATTGAAGCGGCCTTCAATGGCCAATAATTTCATCTGTGGATGATTTTTACGTACGAAATAATGCTTTTGCCTAGCTCTGAGTGGAGCATAGCCTATATGGCGCATATTTCAGAAATGAATAGATCTAAGACTAATTTGAAGTGCGGAAGATGGTTCGCCCATCCCGCCTTGCGATTCGGCCGGATGGGGATAAAGTGGACGGCTATCTAAATACGGTCACTGCATCGACGAGCCACATGGCCTGCTGTTTTACCTTGGCTGATGCTTCGGCACCTTCTTGTACCAAAACGGCATTTTGATGGGTGATGCGATCAAGCTCATCAATGGCTCGGCTGACTTCATTGAGTCCGGTACTCTGTTCTGAGGTCGCAGCGCTAATCTGTGCAATAAGATCGGTGACATTTCTCACCTGTTCAACAATATCCCGCATGGTACTTCCTGCCGTATGAACCTGATTTGTGCCGCTTTGGACTTTCTCCGCGCTGGCTTCGATCAGGCTTTTAATTTCGCTCGCGGCGCTTGCGCTGCGTTGGGCTAAGTTACGTACTTCACCTGCGACCACGGCAAAACCTTTGCCATCTTCTCCGGCTCGTGCGGCTTCGACCGCCGCGTTGAGCGCCAATATATTGGTTTGAAAAGCAATGCTGTCGATAAGGCTGGTGATAGAGGCGATTTTTTTGGTGCTGCTGGCGATTTCATCCATGGTGGCGATCACGGTTTCCATTACCTGACCGCCGTTAGTGGCCGCGCTGCTCGCTGAAATAGATAACTGATCGGCTTTGGCTGCCGTTTCCGTGTTGTTTTGCACCGTAATCGTCATTTGCGTCATGGTGGACGCTGTTTGCTGCACGTTTGCCGCGGTTTGCTTAGTGCGGGCGCTGAGGTCAATATTGCCCTGCGCCAGTTCGTCGCTGGCGCTGCGCACGTTGATCACCTGCCCACTCACGTCATTAACAAGCCAACGGAACATCAGCCCTAATTGACCAATGGCGCGTAGCGTTACACCAATTTCATCAACGCGATTCATATGCTCCACGTTATGGCTTGCGCCAGTGGCGACCCGCAATGCCTGTTGGCATACCCGTTCTAGCGGGCGAGATATTTGTGATTCCAGCCATGCCGAGATCAGGATAAGAAACAGCGCCATAGCCGCAGAGAAAATGCCCAACGCCAGATGTTCGACATTCAAGGCACTCACCGTTGCGATGGAAAGCGGGAGTAGAGCAAACAGCGCTGTGCGAATTCTCCAACGTAAGGGCATGGTTTTCATGATGGATGTCCAGCGCCAAAACCCAGCACGTAATAACAATCCTTTATGAACCCGTCGGCTGCCGAGTTTATTCTGATTCATCTGCTCATAAAGCTGGCTGGCTTTTGCTATTTCTTCATTAGAGGCTTTGGTGCGGACCGACATAAATCCGACGGTTTTCCCTCCTCGCACAACCGGTACGGCGTTGGCGCGAACCCAATAAAACCCCCCATTTTTACGGCGATTTTTAACTAATCCTGTCCAAGGCTCGCCCTGTTTTAGCGTTGCCCACATATCTGCAAAAACCTGCGGCGGCATATCCGGATGGCGAACGACGTTATGGGGTTGCTTAATGATCTCTTCGGCGGTGAAACCACTTGCTTCGATAAAGCTGGCATTAGCATAGGTGATGTAGCTATTGGGATCGGTTGTCGACATCAGCGTTGCGTCGTCAGCTAACGTATATTCTTGCTGGGTAATCGGTTGGTTATTGCGCATCCGGACAATCCTTAACGTGTGCTTGAAGCGTAGCGAAAAGAGAGAGTGAGCTAAGAATGATTGTCGGCATAAGCTGGTTAAACTTTATACTTAATTAAATAAATATTTCACAATTAAAATCATTAAATTTAAATTGTATGGGTGTTTTAGGTCTTTTAATCATCATTTTAATTTCAAATAAATATATATGCAGGGTGATCAATGTTCGCAAATAGATGAATACGAAGATGATACGAAGGGCGGGGAGCTGCGAGAAGAAGGGTGCAGCTTGCCTAGAATGACTAAAGTAAAGCACAAGTGCGTGAATTGATTGGCTTAGTACTCACCATTTTAGCCACTTTTTTGACCGTTTGATTGCCTAGAGAAGATCTTAAAGTAGCTGTTGTAGTCAGACGTCTATCAAAGGGTTATTTCGTGGCAAAACAATTATTACGCAGCGGCAGCTTGGATGATTTTCTCGCGTTGGGCGAAAACGGCCAGCCTGTTTACGCTTCAGCGCTACAGCTAAGAGAAACGCTACGCCTGCGTCATCAGCAAAGTATCGCCGATATGTTGGCGATCCCACAGCCTAATGAAGGCGGCGATCGCATTGATTGGTACGCGCCCATCTCAGGGAAAATAACTTCGTGGATTGCCGCGAGCGATGAAGAGCGTGCCTCTGCGCTGAGCCAGTTGGAACATTGCCAGCAAACGGTAAATGAACTCAGCCAGAAAGCCCAACTGTCAGAGAAATCGGCTTTGCGCCTGTTCGGTATTTTGTTGGCGAAAGCCATGCAGTTTCCTGGTGCGAATCATGTTTTTTTGGTGGATGGCAAACCCGTGCTTACTTTTTGGGGCTTCGTGAATCTGGATAAAAAATCCAGAGCCGATGCTTTTGATTGCCTGAGAGCCGCGCAGGGCGACGCTGCGCCCAGTGGAAATATCGCCACTGAAATACCGAAACCTCTCGCCATCCCCACACCAAAACCAATCGAACAAGCACCGCAGAATAGCGATACGGTAGCAACTGAACCCAGCAAAGTGGTACGCCGCCGAGAGTGGCGACAGCTTTGGTGGTTACCCCTAGCGCTGGTGGTGTTGGGAATCCTTTTCTTCCAAATTCGCGCTAAAGGCGATGCGCCTAAACCGGTGGTGAAATCCTCGGAGACGGTAAAGAAAACCGCCCCTGAGAGTGAAAAACGCGCTCTGCCATCCCGTACCGCTGCACCAAAAACGCATTTACCCGTTGCACATATAGCCGCACCAACGCCGGTGGTTGAAGTGGTAAAAACGCCTGAGGTGAAGCCTGTCGAAGTTCAAAAAACAGCGGTATCCGCCGACGCGTTGGTGATGCCCGCTGAGGCGGTGAAATTAGGTTCGACGCGTTTTATGAATGGCAGATGGCGCGCCAGTCTGGACATTAAAACTCCGCGCCTTGGTAAGCCACCGAGTTTGGTTTATCAGATTAAAAACAGCAAAGGCAGCGTGAAAATCATCCATGGTGATGGCATCAGCTGTAATGCCAATATCACCGTGGGTCTTATGAGTTCGGGAAGCTTGGTGGTAGATAGCCGCACCAAAGCCAAATGCAGCGACGGCTCGCGTTACAAAATTCCACAGTTGATTTGTAAGTCGGGTGAAAACGGCGTGGCCGACTGCAATGGGCGCTATGACGCCGACACTATCTTGCCAATCAATATGACGCGCATCAGCAAGTCATCTCAGTAAAAATGGATGAATAAAACCATGTTAGCCACCATCACCGATTACAAGCATCAGGTTGCGCTCATTCAGAACAGCGGCATTCAGTTTTTGGATTTTGCCCTCAAGCCCAATTTCACGGCGGAGCTCCCCGGCAAATTTGTACGCCAAACGGCGAATGGGCCTCTGCTGCGTTTACTGCACAATGCTGAAAGCGATACTTATTGGCTGCCCGCGCCAGCTGGCACGCCGCCAGAACGGGTCAAGCCCGAATCGAGCATTTCGTTGGAGCAGTCGCTTCAATTGCTGAATGGGATCTGGCTGCCGTTGCCTTTTTTCCGTTTTAATCCTCCGCGTACGTTTTTAGGTGGGCCTGACAACTGGGCGCGAATGCAGGTTTTAGCGCTAGATAAGCCCGATCGTGATGGGAATACCTATCGCGTATGCATGGCGTTTGATACGGCCATTTCTGCCGATGGGCAGAGCAATGAATCTCTGCAACCCAGCGAAAACGACGTCAAAAGCGGTGCGGGTTTTGCACTAGCCTATCGCAGCGAAGAACTGGCTGAATTTCTCGACCTGACTTGGGTGGATGGCTGGCTGCGTGAGGTTTTCACTCAGCAAGCGATACAGCAGGAGGATCGGCATTCTGTCGGCATCCAAACCGCGCTACGCGAGTTTGAGTATCAGGCGCATTACTTGAATATCCTGTATCTGTTCGGCAAACAGCTCAATGTGCCTACCGTTAAGCTCAATACTAGTACGCTGCAAGAACCCACCGTTCATGTTGATTTGATTATGGATGTTGGGAACTCCCACACCTGCGGCATTTTGGTGGAAGACCACCTTGATGAACTCAATGGTCTGAAACAAACCTACGAGCTGAACCTGCGTGACCTCAGTCAGCCACACTATGTGTATAACGAGCTGTTTGATAGCCGCGTTGAATTTTCTCAGGCCGAGTTTGGTAAGCGTAATTTTTCCGTAGAAAGCGGGCGCGAACAGGCGTTCGTCTGGCCGTCGATTGTGCGCGTTGGCCGAGAGGCCAGCCGCATGGCGTTGCAACGAATGGGCACCGAAGGTTCAACGGGGCTTTCAAGCCCACGTCGCTATCTATGGGATGAAGAAGAGTATCTGCATGGTTGGCGCTTTAATACGCTGAACCAAGCCCAGCAAGAGCCGTCTGCAACCGCGCTTCCACTGACGTTTTTGTTAAACGATCAGGGACAGCCTCTCTACGACCAGCCATTAGATGAGCGTTTACCGGTATTTTCAGCGCACTACAGCCGCAGCTCACTGATGACGTTTATGCTATCTGAGCTTTTGGCACAGGCGCTGATGCAGATAAACAGCGTCGCTCAACGCCTGAAAATGACGCATTCCTCAGCGCCTCGACAGCTGCGCAGCATTATTTTGACTCTGCCTTCTGCCATGCCAAAACCAGAGCGCGAAATCTTCCGTCGTCGCATGTATCAAGCCATTGGTTTGGTGTGGAAAAGTATGGGCTGGCATCCAGCTGACCATGATTTTTCTAGCGAAGCCGATCGGGCTGAAAGCACGGTGCCGGTGCCTGACGTACAGATGGAATGGGACGAAGCGACCTGTGGGCAGATGGTGTATCTGTATAACGAAACTCAGGTCAATTTTGGCGGCTGTAGCGAAGAGTTTTTTGCCAGTCAGGCGCGAACCGACCGCGAGCTAGCGGAAGGCGAAGTTGCCGGAAAAACGCTGCGAATTGCGTCGATTGATATCGGCGGTGGCACCACCGATTTAGCGATTACCCAGTACCGTTTGGATGATGGTGCTGGCAGCAACGTCAAAATTATTCCTCGATTGCTCTTCCGTGAGGGCTTCAAGCTAGCAGGCGACGATATTTTGTTAGATGTCATTCGCTTATATGTGCTGCCTGCCTTGCAGAACGCATGCCGGAAGGCGGGCGTTGCCGACAGTGATGAGCTGATGAACAAGCTATTTGGCGATGGCAGTATTTCTGCGCTACGCCAGCAGGCGACGTTACAGGTATTTAGCCCGATTGGGCGCGCTATTCTTGAGTCCTACGAACGTTACGACCCGTTGGATACCGCCGCGGAAATCGATGCGACCTTTGGCGAGCTTTTGTCCCAACTGCCAACGGTGAAAGTGCAGGAATATATAAATAATGACGTACAGCGAGCTCAGCCTGCTGATGCGGTACCTTTTGATATTTTGCAGGTTCCGCTGATCCTCAAGCTAAGCAAACTCCACGCGGAGTTTCTGTCGCCGCGCATGCGTATCACGCAGCATTTGCGCTCGCTGTGTGAAGTGGTGGCGTTGTATTCCTGCGATGTGTTGCTTCTAACAGGTCGACCTTCGCGGTTCCCAGGGATTCAGGCACTTTTCCGCCATTTACAGCCGTTGCCGATTAACCGCATTTTGCCGCTTGAGGGATATCACACCAGTGAATGGTATCCATTTAATAAGCGCGGGCGCATTGATAACCCGAAATCCACCGCCGCGGTGGGGGCGATGCTCTGCTTGCTGGCGGTGAATTTGCGCTTGGCGACTTTCAACTGCAAAGCCGGAGATTTCCAGCCCTATTCGACGGTGTGCTATCTCGGCACGCTGGATGGTCATCAGTCATTAATGACTAACGACGTTTGTTATAGCGATATCGATCTCGATAACCCTGATTTTGAGCTACCAAGCGAAGGTTCATTTCAAATGCGTGGCCCCGTGTGTTTGGGGTTCCGCCAGCTCGACAACGATCGTTGGCCAGCGTCGCCGCTATATCGCTTATCGATTGCTGACCAACAGCTGGCGCGCAAAGTGGCGGGCGAGAGCGTGCTGAACGTGAGGTTAGCGACCGAAGCGGAAAGCCCAGAACAAGGGCCGGAACGCTTCAAGTTGGCTGAGGTAACGCTGGATGACGGCACGCCTGTTCCTTTGCATCACTTAAAACTAAAACTGAACACTTTATCGGATAGCACCCATTATTGGATCGACAGTGGGAGCGTATTTAGCCAATGAAACCATTGAATTCAAAACAAATTAATAACCAGCTTCAGGTTATCACTCAGCATGTTGATCTGGCGCTTGAGTGGCTAGAGAGCACGCGTCAGCACTCACCGAGATTAGATATTGAGGCTGATAGCCTTCGTGTAAAACTGCATCGCTGCCGGTATCAGGCAGTGTCGATGCAAGAGCTGCCGCAGCATTTTCCAAGCATCGGTTTTTTTGGCCTGTCACAGGCGGGAAAATCCCATCTGATTAGTGCACTTGCGGCGGATGAGTCGGGCCAATTAGCCTTGAATTTGGGTGGACGCACGCTGGATTTTGATAGCCATATCAATCCAGGTAATCAGGCCTGTGGTGTGGTCACCAGATTCACTCATCGAGCGGGAATCAATAACCATGATTTCCCGATCGAGATCGCCATGTTGGCTGAGTATGAGCTGGCGAAAGTCATGGTTGATGCTTTTATTCATGATTTTTCATTGGAAGAGGCTGACCAAGAACGCGATGAGGCGTTCATTGCCGATCACCTTTCTGCCTTGTCGGCGCTATGTTTGCCTGAGCCTGTAGCCGGATTTAGCGAGGACGATGCGGTTGCGCTATGGGATGCGGTGAATCGCCGTATTGGCGCACGCGGTAAAACGCTGGATCGCTATTTTTGGCCTTCGGCGGTGCGGCTCGCGCCGTATTTGAGCGTGGATAATCGCGCTCGCCTGTTCTCGTTATTATGGTCTGAGCAGGAAGAATTGACCGCAGCGTACGTTGGTTTGGGGCATATCTTGCAGCGCTTATCCAGCGTTGAGCGCGTTGCTGCTCCGCTCAGTGTTCTGGTCGATGATATGCAGCTACCGACGGAAGGCGTACTCAGCGTTGATGTGCTAAGCAATGCTAATTCGCCGCTCGATTTCAGCGTACAGGTTTGCCCGCTTGTGAAGGGGAAAACGATGAAGCCGGTTGAGCTGTCCATTTCTGAGCTATCGATGCTGGCGCGTGAGATAACGCTACCGCTGGCAGGTACGCCGCGTGAGGCTCAGTTTCAGCAGATGGACGTGCTGGATATCCCCGGCTTGGGGCAGTCACTTGAAAGCGAATTCGAACCCTCATGCTCGCTGCTTCATGTTTTGCAGCAGGCCAAGGTTTACGGGCTGCTAGAACGCTATGCCGATAATCAGCAAATTGCAGCATTAATGGTATGTACGGCGGCAACGGCGCGATCTCAGACTCATAGCGCGGGCAAAGTTTTGGCTCATTGGGCAAAAGCTATGCGCAGTGATGCCGAACATCGTAAGCCGACGCTGATTTGGGCACTTACCGCCTTCGACCAACGGGTCACGCAGGGTAAACATTACGATGAGGCCGTGCAGCGCCATGTCGGTTTAGCCGGTGATAGCTGGGGATCAATGCTGGTTACGGATAAAAGCGGTGTGCGCCGGATGGTGGACTACTTAGCCACCGAGGCAAACAGTGACGCAACGTTGAGGCAGCTAACGATGAAGTTAGAGGCGCTGCGCCGAGAGCTGGCTGAGAATTTGTTAGGAAATTGGCTGTTATTAAGCGAACAACAAGAAGGGCAAGAAAAACAGCGTATTGCACAGATTCTGTTGAAAACCCTGCAAACGCGTACCGGTGTGCATGGTGAGCTGCTGGAGCGCCTGTTACCAACCCGTGATGAGCTTCGACGCCTTTATTTACAACAACGGCTACAGCAGCGATTTGTCACTGAATCCGCGACGAACAGCGGCGAAAATGCATTACCGATTATGAATGGTGATCCGTTTGGTATTGAAATGAATATTGATTTGGTGGCAGACGTGGTGTCTGAGCCAAGCGCAACAGAGCAGCAGGCGTTACCCGAGGGCAATTTTGCCACGCAGGCCTATCAATATTGGGTGAACCATCTACGTAATTTATCTGAAAACGGCGCGCTATTAACGTTACTTGGCGTTGTAAAACCGGAGCTAGAGCTTCTCTTGCAAGAGCTAATCACGGCCAGTGTGCGTATGGAGATCCCGCGTTCGCTGTCGCAAACGTTATTTAATACCGAGCTGGCTGGTGTTGATAATCAGATGCTGGCCGACCGACAAGTGTCCCGCGTACTTGGCGTGTTAGGTAATTTTGTGGCGTGGCTAGGGTTCCAAAACGTAGCGGAAGCGAAAAAGCCGGATAGCCGTGTGAACCGTGGGCAAAAGATATTTGCTAAACCGCCAGCCATGAACGCGGCGGGGTGGGGTAAATCCCAACGTTTAACCAAGCTTTCGGCGGCACCATCGAACAATACGGGTTTTTATATTTACGATTGGCTGGTGGGCTTAAGCGAGATGATTATCCAAAACCAAGGATATTCTGCGGCTCGTGAGCTTAGCCAGCAGCAAGAAATGCAGCTGAGGAGAATCGTAGAGGCGCTTGCGGCATAATCTGAATAGGTTCACGGATGAACCTTAAGCTTTTCCTTTCTACTAGGTGAAATAATAATCACCGCAGAATGTTTCGATATTTTCATCTGCGGTAAGGGATTGTTTCGCTATCTTCCCTCTGTATCGGTGCTGTACGCCGCCAAACCTCTTCTTGTTTATGTTTCGTTGAATTTATATAGCTCAAACTTATGGTTAAACCCCTCCCAGTCTCTCCCGCTTTTTGGTTTTTACCGCAGGGAGCCATCTGCAGCTGGGATCACTAACTATCACTAATTTGTTGGGGCCAATATGAGCTTTTTCAAAAAATGGCGGCACCAGAGTGGGCTCTGGCGTTCACTAAATACAGGCTATGATTCCGTTAAGCTTGGTTGTCGCATTGCTGCAATGCCAACGTTTGAGTACATCAAATATAAAAAGATGTGTAATGAATATTACAGTGCTCAATTGTTGAATCCTGTGACGAATACTATTTCGCATCCTTTCATCAAAAGACCCGTAAACAAGTACCTCAATCGCAAGTGGTCTGGTAAACAGAAACTACGTACTGCGATGAAAACGCTGGATGTCATTGAGCATTCTTTTTCACGTAAAGCGTTAGAAACACTCTATTCAGCAGATAACGACGGTATT
The DNA here is from genome assembly GCF_036648275.1 of Hafnia sp. Lineage (NCBI taxonomy): Bacteria > Pseudomonadati > Pseudomonadota > Gammaproteobacteria > Enterobacterales > Hafniaceae > Hafnia > Hafnia sp. The sequence continues at coordinate 85,477 of NZ_JAVXIQ010000015.1, forward strand.
GTTCTGGCTGATATCGAGCTTAAGAGCGGTGATATTGCTCAACTGAAACTCATGCGTTCCAGATTTACGCGTGAAGGGGATCTTGGCTTATACCTGTTTAATGAGAATCAAGAAGATGTTTATGGCCTGACGTTTTCTTTTGGGCCGAAAGGTGAGCTTTATCTCTCTGGATTACAAGGGCCGAACACTGAAAACGGCGCAGAAATTGTTAAAAGCATGACTAAGCTGATGCATGGTATGCGTCCTAAAAACCTGCTTATTTCGGCGTTGTATGCGTTAGCGCAGCATTTTCATATTTCAACCATCGCTGGTGTGGCGAATAAAGCACATATCAAAAGCCAACATTTGAAATCGAGCTACGATAATTTTTGGCTTGAGTGTGGCGGCGAGTTGAATAGGCAAGGATGGTACTGCTTACCTAAAAGCGAGCCAGAGCGCGATATTGAAACGGTAAAAAGCCAGCATCGTTCTGCGTTCCGTAAGCGCGAAGCGCTGCGTGAAGGCGTTACCGATGCCGTTTCCCATAACTTACAGCGCTATGCCGCTGGCGCGAAGGCTATAACCGCGAATGAAGACGATGCGGTGCTGAGTCAGTAAACATTGTGAGAAATAACGCGATTGAGTTTAGATAAAAAAAACCGCCACTGGCGGGTTTTTTTATATTCTAGAGATACTCGGACTCGGACTAACGCTGAAGGCGTTTGAACAACGGCTTTGCCGTTGGCCCGCAGGGTGAGCCGCTGGCGGCGAATAATCGAACGGAGTTCGATGAAGAGTCCGTATGCTAGAAAGCAAAAAACCAGCCCTAAGGCTGGTTTCTTTAAATAGTGGTGCCCGGACTCGGAATCGAACCAAGGACACGGGGATTTTCAATCCCCTGCTCTACCGACTGAGCTATCCGGGCAACGGGGCGCATTAAACCGTATCAGCGGCGCCGCGTCAATAAGTTTATCGCTTTCATGGTTTAAGCGCTCAATAATGACGCATTACTAACGATGAGACGCGAATCTTGGCAGACAAAAACCATGGTTTAAAATTATATATCTTGTAATCTCAATTCATAAGATGAATTTTTAAGCACTTTTTTGACTTAAAAAGTCATATCAAGCACTTTGAGGGAGTTAAATACAAAACATATTTTTTACAATTACTTATCAATTTATAATAAAACCGCATTATTTGTATAAGCTAAAAAATTCAATGTTGCCGAATTCCTTTAATGATAGGATTTATTTTAATAATACAGAAGCAAGCAATTCGTTACATATTACTAACTATTAGTGCTGCTTAAATATGCATTCAAGTCTGGACAATAATATTTTTTTATTTATTATATACCTCGTAATAGTGATAAATATCACGGTTTACATAATCGCACAGGTTACAATGTCCTCGGTTTCCACATAAAGAGGAAATAGGAAATGGAAAATAACAATAAAGCTATGCCGCATATCCGACGCGTCACTCATCTGATGATGATGGCCCATCGTAGCTGCTTTGACTTTCACCTTTTCAACTCTAAATAATCCCCCCTCCTACGGCGTCCGTTGTTGCGGATCGTCATGCTTGCCCGATCTCATTCGTTGGTAAATCTAGTATCTATCTGAATAATCTAGTTTTATCCATAATTCGGTAAGCAGATTTTGACTATCCCAATCAACTCATGCGCCAATCTGGTGGCTTAGCCACCTGGCATTTATCTACCTATTCCAGTAATTCAGTAACCTGAATTATTGCAGGGTAATATTGCCTTTAAAAAATAATTACGCTTCGGATCCCTAAGGGGAATATCTGACGGCTATGCTTTACCCTAAATTAATGACCATTAATAAAATAAGAGACCATAAATAAAATGGAAAAACTAAAAATAGCAGTTAATAACAACACCTCTGAATGCTTTAGTACTGAACGTGAAACAGTAGATATTAATAATACTAACTTTACTGACGTTTCTGCGGCCGTTATTTCCGTTGAAGATGCGGTTTCAGGCACGCTGGATACGATTGAACAAACCGGTTTTGGTATTCCTGTTTTTGTCGCTGTTTGCTGCGAAGAAGAATTGCCAGCAGAAGTGCTGCCGCGCGTGACTGGCGTGTTTGAATTATGCGATGGCAACGTTGATTTCTACGGCAAACAACTTGAAGCCGCTGCGGTTAAATATGAGAAAGACGTTTTACCTCCTTTCTTTGGTAGCCTCGTTGAATATGTGCAGCAGGGTAACGCCGCATTTGACTGCCCAGGGCATCAAGGTGGTCAGTTCTTCCGTCGCCATCCTGCCGGTCGCCAGTTCTTTGATTACTTTGGCGAAACATTATTCCGTTCTGACCTGTGTAACGCTGACGTATCAATGGGTGACCTACTTATCCATGAAGGCGCTCCTTGCACCGCACAGATGCATGCGGCCAAAGTCTTTAACGCTGATAAAACTTACTTCGTATTAAACGGGACTTCTTCTTCGAACAAAGTGGTGCTGAATGCGCTGCTAGCTCCGGGCGATTTAGTGTTGTTTGACCGTAACAACCATAAATCTAACCATCACGGTGCGTTAATTCAGGCGGGCGCAACACCGGTATATTTGGAAACTGCGCGTAACCCGTTTGGCTTTATCGGTGGTATTGATTCCCATTGTTTTGAAGAGAAATATCTGCGTGATTTAGTGCGTGAAGTGGCTCCAGAACGCTCTTCAGAAAAACGCCCATTCCGTTTAGCGGTTATTCAGTTAGGCACCTACGACGGTACTATCTATAACGCCCGCCAAGTCGTTGATAAAATTGGTCATCTTTGTGATTACATCCTGTTTGACTCTGCATGGGTAGGCTACGAACAGTTCATCCCAATGATGAATGATTGCTCTCCTCTGCTGTTAGAACTGAATGAAAACGATCCCGGTATTCTGGTGACTCAGTCTGTTCATAAACAACAGGCTGGTTTCTCTCAGACTTCACAGATCCACAAAAAAGATAAACATATCAAAGGCCAAGATCGCTACGTAAATCATAAACGCATGAACAATGCTTTCATGATGCATGCGTCAACCAGCCCATTCTATCCATTATTTGCTGCGCTTGATGTGAACGCCAAGATGCATGAAGGCGAAAGCGGAAAACGCATGTGGATGGACTGCGTTAAAGTCGGTATCGAAACACGTAAGCTGTTGTTAAAACTCTGCAAACACATTCGTCCGTTCGTTCCTGCAACCATCGATGGCCGTAAATGGGAAGATTTTGATACCGAAGAAATGGCTAACGATCTGCGCTTCTTCGACTTCATCCCTGGCGAACGTTGGCACTCATTTGAAGGCTACGCTGAGCATCAATACTTTGTAGACCCATGCAAACTGATGCTGACCACGCCGGGTATCAACGTGCAAACCGGTGAATACGATAAGTTTGGTGTTCCAGCGACTATCCTTGCCAACTTCCTGCGTGAGAATGGCATTGTCCCTGAAAAATGTGACCTGAACTCAATCCTCTTCCTGATGACGCCTGCGGAAGATATGGCGAAGATGCAGCATCTTGTCGCGCAAATCGCTCGTTTCGAACGCTTGTTAGAAGAAGATGCGCCACTGTCAGAAGTGCTGCCATCCATCTACAAAAACTACGAAGAACGTTATCAGGGTTACACCATCCGTCAGCTGTGTCAGGAAATGCATGACCTGTATGTCAGCCATAACGTTAAACAGCTGCAAAAAGAGATGTTCCGTAAAGCTCACTTCCCGAAAGTGGTGATGAATCCACAGCAGGCAAATATCGAGTTTGTCCGTGGCAACGTTGAACTGGTTGCGCTGAATCAGGTTGAAGGCCGCATCGCCGCTGAAGGTGCACTTCCTTATCCTCCAGGTGTTCTGTGCGTAGTCCCAGGTGAAATCTGGGGCGGTTCTGTACAGCGTTACTTCTTGGCATTGGAAGAGGGCATTAACCTGCTGCCAGGGTTCGCACCTGAACTACAGGGTGTCTATATCCAACAGGACGAGGATGGACGTAAACGTGCTTATGGTTATGTTATTAAACAATAAATTAGAAATCTTTTCTCGGCAGGGGTACTGGCCGAAACTGATTTTCCGATAAAAGAAACAGCGGGGAGTTGCGACGTTTCCAGCTCTCCGCCAATAGATTTCATAAGAGAGATTGTTTATGAGTACGTCTAAAGGCAGTAACAAAATGGGCGTCGTTCAGCTCACAATTTTGACAGCGGTTAACATGATGGGGTCAGGGATCATCATGTTGCCGACCAAATTAGCGGAAGTGGGTACGCTTTCCATCGTTTCATGGCTGGTGACAGCGCTAGGGTCGATGGCTTTGGCCTATGCGTTTGCTAAGTGCGGGATGTTTAGCCGTAAATCAGGCGGCATGGGCGGATATGCGGAATATGCTTTCGGCAAATCCGGTAACTTTATGGCGAACTACACCTACGGTGTATCGCTGCTGATTGCTAACGTGGCAATCGCCATTTCGGCTGTAGGTTACGGCACCGAGTTAATGGGGGCGAACCTAACGCCACTGGGAATTTGTATCGCCACTATCGGCGTGCTGTGGCTGGCGACTATCGCTAACTTTGGCGGGGCACGCATTACTGGCCGTATCAGCGGTGTAACCGTTTGGGGCGTAATCATTCCTGTTGTCGGGATTTCCATTATCGGTTGGTTCTGGTTTAGCCCAACAATGTATGTGCAATCATGGAACCCGCATCATTTACCTGTATTTGAAGCCGTCGGTTCTTCTATTGCTATGACGTTATGGGCATTCTTGGGCTTAGAATCAGCCTGTGCGAATACCGATGTTGTTGAGAACCCAGAGCGCAACGTTCCAATCGCCGTATTGGGCGGGACGTTAGGCGCAGCTGTTATTTATATTGTTTCTACTAACGTGATTGCCGGTATTGTGCCAAACATGGATTTGGCTAATTCAACCGCACCGTTTGGTTTAGCGTTTGCCCAAATGTTCACACCGGGCGTGGGTAAAATCATCATGGCTCTGATGATTATGTCCTGCGTAGGTTCATTGCTGGGTTGGCAGTTCACCATCGCGCAGGTATTTAAGTCTTCTGCGGATGAAGGTTATTTCCCTAAAGTTTTCTCTAAATTGACCAAAGCTGAAGCACCGGTAAAAGGCATGATCGTTATTGTGATCATCCAGACCGTGCTGTCTTTAATGACCATCAGTCCGTCGTTGAACAAACAGTTTAACGTGCTGGTTAACTTAGCGGTGGTGACCAACATTATTCCGTACATCCTTTCAATGGCGGCGTTGGTTATTATCCAGAAAGTGGCGAAGGTTAATCCTAGCAAGGCGCGTATGGCGAATATCATCGCGTTTATCGGTGCTATGTATAGCTTCTATGCGCTTTATTCATCTGGCGAAGAAGCCATGATGTACGGTGCGATTGTGACCTTCTTAGGATGGACACTGTACGGTCTGATTTCTCCACGCTTTGAAATGCAGGACAAAAATGTTTAATAGCGGCTTTTAATCAAACTTATTAAACACTTGTTTTACCCCATGAAGAGAGCCCATCAGTGGCTCTCTTTGTTTTTCTCATGCGCGTAATCTTCTGTGTAATTTTGTCACTGCTGTCTATAGTTAGAAAACATCAGCCAGCGGAGTTAGCCAATGATTACGGTTCATCATCTTAACAATTCGCGTTCCCACCGTGTGCTTTGGACCCTAGAGGAGCTTGGGTTGCCCTATCAGATTGAGCAATACCAACGCGACCCAGTAACCATGCTGGCACCTGAATCGCTGAAGAAAATTCATCCGCTGGGCAAAGCTCCGGTTCTGACTGATGGAGAGTGGACCATTGCGGAATCAGCCGCCATTCTTGAATATCTTCAAGAGACCTATGACCATTCGGCGCTGCTAAAGCCACAAGAAAAACCGGAGCGCATGCAATACCGATACTGGCTGCACTATGCCGAAGGATCGTTAATGCCGTTATTGGTGATGAAGCTGATTTTTAATCGTTTGGGAAAAGCGCCGGTTCCGTGGCTGATTCGCCCAATTGGAAGCCTGCTCGGCAAAGGCGTGCAGCGCGGTTATCTCGATCAGCAACTGGCGACGCATCTTCGTTTCATTGAAAATCATCTGAGCAAAAATAACTGGTTTGCTGGCGATCATTTTAGTCTGGCTGATATACAAATGAGTTTCCCACTCGAGGCGATGAATATCCGTACTGGTTTAGATAAAGCCCCTCATGCGCGTGGTTTATTGAAGCGTTTGCATGCCAGATCCGCCTATCTTCTTGCGTTAGAGAAAGGTGGCCCACTGGAGTTGATGGATTAGCTGACCGAGGTCGTTTTTTTCAGCATAGGAACAATGTCATACTCTGAAGAATCATGCGGCTTCAGGAATTAACTTTATGCAACGAGTCACTCTTTCATTGGACGACGATTTGATGGCCGAAATTGATGCCATCATCAAAGAACGTAATTACCAAAACCGCTCAGAGGCGATCCGTGATTTGGCTCGGGCAGGGCTGCAAGCTACGGCAACGCCAACGTCGAACGATGAAACCAGCAACTGTGTGGCTGCGCTGTTTTACGTTTACGATCATGAAGCGCGTGAGCTTTCTAAGCGCCTGACGAAAAGTTTCCACGATCACCACGATCTCTCCCTTGCGAGCCTGCATGTGCATCTCGATCACGGCAGTTGCTTAGAAGTTTCTTTGCTGAAAGGCGCGACGGGAAAAGTGAAAGGATTAGCTGAGAAAGTGATTGCCGAACGAGGCGTTCGCTACGGCAAACTGCTGGTTGTGCCGGGCGAAGAATATGAACATCAGCATGAAGATGGGGAAGGGCATCACCACCATCATCATGATTAGTTTCTAGTCGTATTTCCCACATCTCCATCCTGATCTCTCCTAAGCTGGAGAGAAAACCGTCCGGCATTCAATAGAAAACGCGATCGGCGACTCCCCCTGTGAAGGGGGAGTATGGGAGGGATTAATGCAAAGACTTACTTCCCGCGGCGATAGCTCTTCTGGGCATTGTTAACTTTGTGCAGATAACGACGAGATTCGCCCGATGGGTGTTTATTGGTTAGCGTTTCGTACACATCGCCCGGCGTTAGCTGGTTGATGATACTTACCGCGCGGTTACGGTCGCTGGAGAACACGCGCAGCACGCTACCTGCCCCGCCGTTATAGGCGGTAATAACGGCATAGCGGCGTGAGGTTGGGTTCTGAATGCCACCCAAATAGTTGTTCTGCAAAATCGCCAGATAGGCAGTACCTGTATCGATATTGTTTTCTGGATCAAACAGATAGCTACGGCTTGGCGTACCCCATTTCCCTTTCTGCACAAATACGTCTTTACCCGCCGTATGCTGGACCACCTGCATCAGGCCGAGCGCATCCGATCCACTTACCGCATATGGGTTAAAGCTGGATTCGGTTTGCATAATAGCCAGAATCAATGACTCATCTACGCCATATTTTTCAGAGGCTTTACGCACCATTCCAAGGTATTTATGTGCACGTTTATCCAAGTGGTTCGGCACCAGTTGAATGGTTACGGAGTAAATCACGTGCAGGCCAGACGTCCGTTTCATCAGCTTATGCTGGATCAGATAGTCGGCAAAGTTACTGGCGCGCCCCTGCCAGCGAATAGGCTGTCCGGTGTTATCTAGCACCTGTCCATACAGGAAGGGTTCTTTACTGATCTGAATATCGTTCACATCAGAATAGAGGTCGATAGACCCCGGATCGTCACCCATCAGCAAAGTGCTCACGACCGCCTGTTTTAAACTGGCTGCGGGATCGGTTGGTGAGATGGTTTCGATGGTGATCTGGCCGGAATCAAAGTTGATGTGGCTACGTGTCAGGTATCGATCGGTATATTTTACGTAGTCTTTTGGACCCGCAATCAGTACCTCGTTAATGCCCCAAATGTTTTCAATATTATGGGCAAACTGTCCCATCAAAATGTCGAAACCATTGGTATCTTTGACAAAGGCTTCGCTGTCCTGAGTATTTTTCTTTCCAGAACAAGAGATCAGCAAGGGTGCGATCAGGATCAATGCTAAAACTTTCTTCATCTTCACAGCCATATTGGATGAAAAATGGGATCTCAAACTGCGGTCTCAAAGGCGTTGAGCCCGCAATATACTTATTGGGTTATAAACTTACTGACTTGGCGGCGTATAACCTTCGATATGCACGTCGTGACCTTCAAACAGGAACTTCACCATTTCCTGTTCCAGCAGTTTTCGGTCGTCAGGGTTCATCATGTTGAGCTTTTTCTCGTTGATGAGCATGGTTTGTTTCGACATCCACTGCGACCATGCTTCTTTAGAGATTTCGTTATAGATCCGCTTACCCAGTTCGCCTGGATAGAGCTGGAAATCCTGCCCTTCGGCTTCTTGGTTCAGAAATGTACAAAAAATTGTTCTACTCATGATTATTCCTCATGTGGTGAGCCTGGTTCAGTTTATTGAAAGGCATAAAACTCAGCGCTACTTTCACTTAGCAACGGGCTCTTTCGCCAACTGCTGCAATAAACGTTCCACGGGGGCTGCCAGACCGACAGACGGTGGCTGGGCTAAGTTATACCAGAGTCCAGTTCCTTCATCCATGCAGTGACTGTGCTGTGTTATATCAAACCAAATTGGCACGATATCTAAATGAAAATGACTGAAGGTGTGACGAAATGAGGTTAGCTGGTGAAGCTTCGGCTGACCCATGCCCAAGGACTTTACGTGCTGACGCAATTCGTCCTCGCTGGCGAACTGTGGGAAGCAGTACAAGCCACCCCATAGTCCAACGTTAGGACGCTGTTCCAGCCAGACCTTATCGCCTATTTGCATCATTAAGAAATAGCCGGTTCGTTCGGGAATAGTCTGCTTCGGTTTCTTGCCCGGATACTGGCTCCAACTGTTGTTGGCGTAAGCCATGCATCCGCCGCTCAGCGGGCACAGTTCGCATTTTGGTTTGCTGCGCGTGCAAACTATTGCGCCTAAATCCATCATCGCCTGATTAAATTGGCTGACGCCTTTGGCCGGAGTGACTTCTTCACTGATTTGCCACAGACGGTTTTCAACCTCTTTTTTGCCCGGCCAACCGTCAACCGCATAGCAGCGAGCCAATACGCGTTTTACGTTTCCGTCTAAAATAGGGTAATGCTGACCAAGCGATAAAGAGAGAATCGCGCCCGCGGTAGAGCGTCCAACGCCTGGCAACGCGCATACGTCTTCAAAAGAGGTAGGGAATTCACCGCCGTGCTTTTCAACGATGGTTTGCGCGGCTTTATGTAGATTACGCCCACGGGCGTAGTAGCCGAGACCGGTCCACAGGTGCAAAACTTCATCCTGAGGCGCGGCGGCCAGCGCTCGCACGTCAGGAAATTTTGCCATAAAGCGCAGAAAATAGGGGATCACGGTCGCAACCTGCGTTTGTTGCAACATGACTTCTGAAAGCCATACTTGATAAGGTGTTTTTGGACTTTGCCACGGCAAAGTTTTGCGTCCGTAGCGGTCGTACCAAGTTAGCACCGACTGCGCGAACTGTTGCGCCAGCATCATAAGCGTGAAGAGTTCCCATTAGGCCGCGCTGGTTAAGAAAGCGAGGCCGATAAAAATAGGCAGCGATTGCAGCACAGAGCCTACCTGCTGTAAACCGGATCTTTCTCAAGCTGGTGCGAATAGGCGATTTACTGTTATCCATTGGGTGTTGGATACCTAAAATGGTGGCGTGATGACGATGTTTAATACGCGTTTTATTCAGCGATTAACGCTAATTAATGAAAGTTTCTGACTAGAGCTTGCCAGTAGCTGTTAAAATCAAAACTTGTTTAAACGGGCCAATTTTGCATAATGCGCGCTCACTTTATGTTAAACATCCACATTCAGGCAGATGAAGCACCACTATGAATGACGTTGTATCACCGGAATTTGATGAGAACGGCCGCGTTATGCGCCGTATCCGCAGTTTTGTACGCCGCCAAGGGCGTCTGACCAAAGGGCAGCAGTTTGCGCTGGATAACTTCTGGCCGGTGATGGGCGTAGATTTTCAGCCACAACCGCTGGATCTGGTTGCTTTATTTGGCCGTGAAGCGCCTACCGTGCTTGAAATCGGCTTTGGTATGGGCGCGTCGTTGGTTACCATGGCGCAGCAGCATCCTGAGAAAAACTTCCTTGGCATCGAAGTGCATTCGCCAGGCGTGGGTGCATGTTTAGCCGCAGCTCATGAAGTGGGCATCACTAACTTACGCGTGATGTGCCATGATGCGATTGAAGTATTGGAACAAATGATCCCGGAGAATTCGCTGGCAATGGTTCAGCTATTCTTCCCCGATCCATGGCATAAGGCGCGCCATCATAAGCGCCGTATCGTACAGGCTCCGTTTGCACAGCAGATTAAGAGCAAGTTAAAAATCGGCGGCGTTTTCCATATGGCAACTGACTGGGAAAACTACGCCGAGCATATGCTGGAAGTGATGAACAACGCACCAGGTTATAAAAACCTGTCCAGCGATAATACATACGTCCCTCGGCCGGACTCGCGTCCATTAACGAAGTTTGAACTGCGTGGTCAGCGTTTGGGGCATGGCAACTGGGATTTGATGTTTGAGAGGGTAGAATAATGGCTAAAAACCGCAGCCGTCGTTTGCGTAAAAAGATGCATATCGATGAGTTTCAGGAATTGGGTTTCAGCGTAAGCTGGAACTTTGAAGAAGGCACCGGTATCGACATTATCGACACTACCGTTGATAAATTCATCGATGAAGCGATTGAGCCAAACGGTCTGGCATTTGATGGCAGTGGCTATCTGGCGTGGGAAGGTCTGATTTGCCTGCAGCAGATCGGTCAGTGCACCGAAGAACATCAGAAGCTGGTCAAAGACTGGCTGGAAGCACACGGCATGAAAAATGTTGTCGTGAGCGATCTGTTTGATGTTTGGTGGGATTGATTTCCACAGGTATAAAAAACCCGCTTCGGCGGGTTTTTTATTGTAGGTAAGACTCCTTTCCGTTCCGGCGCATTTGTTTTATCCTCCCGCCCGTTATGAACGTATTTTGGATGCATTGTGGAGTAGCGTGTG